>JAMPEA010000009.1 GCA_023665365.1 Bacillota bacterium | reverse complement strand
TGACGGACTCTACAAAGTTGTCGTCATCGTCCTCGTCGAGGATGCTGTCCCATTCTTCCTCATCGTCGAAGTCGTCGTCATCGAGTTCGTCCACGGACATAAACGCCATATTGTCAATTTTTTGTTGCATTTGCTCCATGCGTTCCGCCATAGCCTGCATTTTTTCGTCCGAAACGTCTTGAACTATTGTCGTATTTGTGGCTACGGGCGTGATTTTTTCGGAGACTTTTTGCACGATTTCGTCCACGTCAACGGGGTTTTGTTGTACGGGCGTAATCTTTGCAGACACTTTTTGTGCGAGGTCGTCAAGATTGACGGAAGTTTGCGCGGGAGTAATCTGCGCGGCTACCTTTTGCGCGAGGTCGTCCACGTCGAGCGAGTTATCCGTATTTTTCTCTTTGGCGAGCTGTTTTTTGAGGTCCTTAACCTCGTCGGTGAGCGCGCGGATTTCGTCGTCGGAGCGGTCGAGTTTTTCGGCGACTCTATCGGCGATAGCCTCAATATCGTTTTCGCTCTGCTCGTATGCGGGAGCGGTCAAATATGCGGTAGTTTCGGGTATCATCTGCTGGACGGCAGGGAGCAAGCCCGCGATGACCTTTTGCACGAGCAAATCCGTATCGTCGACTGTGCCGTAGTATGGCATATCGCCGTCTTCCTCGGGAGCTCTGCCCATCATGCGCGCGAGCATAAGTTTCATAGCCTCGTCGCGCTTGGCCTGTTCCTCGTCGCGGCGCGCCATTTCCTCGCGGTGGCGCTCCTCCATTTCGATACGTTGGCGCTCCATTTCGCGGCGCATCTCCTCAATCACGGCGGTATTATCCACGACGGTCTGTTGCGGCATAAGCTGATTGCCCTGCTGTAAGGCTTGCATAATCTGGCTGAGTTGGGAAGTTTCGCCGTCCTGCTGAGCGGCAAGCTCCGCCTTTTTCCACGCCTTGCGAGTGATGAGCGCGACTATGAACATAATCACGGCAAATCCTGCGAAAGCGAATGCCATAATGCTCCAAATCTGATTGGAAAGCCCCGCAAGCACGACCTCGGACGAGAATACTGGCAACAGACCCGCGACCTTGACGGAGTTCTTTTTGCCTGCGAGCTTCTTTCTGCGGTTGCCGTACTGAATTGACTTGATGAGGAATATCACGCCGAGCAGACCGCCCGCGCTCATTGTGACGATTTGCCACAGCGGGAAGCCGCTATCGATAAGCTGCTTGATTTTATCGAGGAAAGAGGGACCTTCCTCGGCGGGAGGCGGCGTTACAGTCTGTTCCGTAACGGAGAAAGTGAGCATAATCGGGTCGCGCGTATTGTCGTTCCAGCAGTAGTTCACGCCGTCCTTGAAGCGGATAATTATCGAATACTCTCCGACGTCGGTGACTGTGAGAGTGCCGTCCATAATCATCATTGTCGCGTTATCGAAGCCATCAAGTTCAAAGGTGAGTTCATCGCCGGTATACTCCTTGCTATCCTCGACGAGGGTGGGCTTGTCTATCGGCGTAGCGGGGACGTTGGGGTTGCCGGGAGTTGAAAAGGTTTGGTTGTCGGCGGTATCCGCGGCGGCAGACACGACGACGTTATCGCCGTATTTGCTGACCGCCTTGACGTTGAACGTAGTATTGATAGAATTGTTTACGTCCTGCTTTGTGACGGAAGTGCCGTCGGCTTTTGTGAACTCGTAATCAAGGTAGTCGAGACCGTCGGGGTCGTCGGTGATCGGAGAGGGTATGCCCGTAGTGTTTTCCCAATCGGTGATTTCGATATTACGCGGGATTATTTTGACGTACAGCTGAACGGGGAAGGAGCTCTTATCGCTCCAAACGGCGTTGCTTGTCATATCGGACTTGAACTTGATAACCGCGTCGTAAATGCCTACGTCGCTGATAGAAGTGCCCGTAAACGGGTCGCCGTTCTTTTTGACCTCAAACTCGACGTAATCCGCCCAATCCGAGGGCAAGCCGAAAAGCATAGCGAGGTCGGTCGGGTCTTTTGAGAACGTAATATCTCCGCCCGAATACGAGGGCTTTGTCACTTGATGAGTCAGAATTTTATAGTTTAATGTGATAGTTTCGTCGTAGTTGTCAAAGGTGTTATCATAATTGACGATACGCACGCTTACGGAATAGTTGTTGCCTGCATTTGTAGCCTGCACGTCGCCGCTATAACCTGTGCCGCCGTCCTCCGTGTAGATTTTGACACCCTTGCTTGTAAGCGACATTTTGTCCTTTGTGGTTGGACTTATCGAAATAGTATATCCGCCCAAAATAAAGGGGAGTTCGTAGGGCGAGTCGAGCGGAACGGTATCGCCGCCCGCATTGGGAGTGGCAATCCATACGAGGTCCTCCTTTTTGAACTGCACCTCGCCTGTCACGTCGAAGTTGACTTCCAACGCGGCGGAGGTCGCGTCGAGCTCGTAGTTGGGGTCGTTCATCGCAAGAGTTGCCTTATACTTGCCGGGATAATCCGGGTAGAAATCCACGGGGTTGCCCGTGCCGTCTTGAAAGCCGAACATTATGGAAATGTCGGGAGTGGTGTCGCCGGGGATAACGTCGATTATGTTAGCCGCGGGCACTTTTGCGTTTAGCGCGTCCTTAACGGCGGGAGTGCTCAGCAACGTCGCGTTGAAATTCTGTACGGAAATTTGCTTTTTCTTTATCTCTATCGGGATTTCGACCGCAACCAAAGTCGGGTCGTCTTTCCAACTGGTCAACGAGGGGTCTTTGAGCGTAAACTTAATCTTATACTGCCCCGCATTTGTGATATTCAATTTGTTTTGCGTGCCGTTTACGAGGGATACGCCGTCGGGCAACGTATCCAAGTTTACTGTCGCGGTATCGTAATTCGAGATAGTAAACTCATAAGCCGCCGCCTTATATGTAAAATTGCCGTTGTTGTTTGCTATGGTCGGCTTTGTTATCTCGGTCTTATTTTTTGTATACGACTTAGTTGTAGTGTCTATCTCAAAGTTGGAGATTTCGGGATTGGTTATAACAGCCGTAGCCGTATATGTGCCCGGCGTGGTAGGTTGATTAGGCGGCTCAATGTCCGCGCCTACGCCCGTGTATCTTATGCCAAAGGTAGGCACACCCGATGATACGTTGATTTCGTTCGGGTCTTTTGCCCCGACCGTCAACACTCCCCCTGTCTCTGTAAATTCGACCTCTATCTTCTTTTTGGCTACCTTGACTTGAAACCATCGCACCTTGTCGCTTTCGACGTGTTTCGTATCTGTGGTAACGGGAGCGCCCCAAAATACGCCCTCGGAATAGCTCGAATTGACTTCGAGCTTAACCCAATAATCTCCCGCGTCCTTAATATCGGAGACGGATGTTTCAACAACCGTTCCGTTGTTGTTGACGCTCTTATAATACGTAGTCGTAAAAAGACTTGTGTTTGCAAAATCCGCATTCCACCAAGCGGGTTTTGTCGTAAGGCTTGCGGGAGCTTGCGACTGGTCGTTAAACGTCAAATTAGTTATATCTGTCGGGTCTTCATAGGAAATGCTATACTGCGCCGTCGTAAGATTGAGGTGTATCGCAGGACGAATTGCCTTATTTTTTGTTACAGGGTCATTTCCACCGCTTCCGTCGCTTGGCAGATACTGCGTGTTTGCGGCACCCTGCTGAAATCCCGAGCGCGTCCAAATATCGGCAGAAGATTTTAGCACGTTTAAATCGTTTATTCCCCATAAGCTCGCGCAAGTCCAAGCACCTGCGCTATAAAAACCCGTCTCCGTCATGCTCGGTAGCCATATGTGATCTTTTTCTGCCCAAGCCTTATAATAGTTGTTTGCAGTTGAACTTGCTTGCGACGTAACGTTGCCCATGCTTACAGTAGAAAGCCAGCTTCCCGACGACGGAGTTCCCCAAGCCTCGCTCACGTTAAGATTTCCGCTAAACGCCCAGTTGAAGGACTCCTTTTCTTGATACCTAAGCTGTGACGGCGTCGCAAGATAATCCACCAAGCTCAAATTGTTTCCGCTATCGTTTTTGCCCGCGCTTGTAAGCGCTTCATTTGAAAGTGTATACTTTGCGTATATGTTGTTTGCCCTGTCGTCCTTGGACACGTTTCCGCCCAAAGAAGTCGTACTTGTCGCATAAACGGTGTCGCTGTATGTAGTAGGACCTCCGTTGAGGGTTTTGACGCGAACCATACTGAGGCTGTAATTGTTTGAAGAATAGGCAGTCGTCGCAGTTGATGAGTTTGAATACGAGTTCCATTGCACGTTTGCGCCCGACGCATCGGTCGTGCTCATCCAAAGCGTAGCAATCAAATCTCCCTCGCCGTTGGAGCTGCTTGTCGTGTTTGTGGTGAGATAAACTACGTTCCATTTTATTCCATCCAAAGTAACCGTCAACACAGTGCCGCCGTTGGCAGCTTTTATCTGTTGAAAGTTCATCGAATAGTTTTGCGTATCCTTAACACCGTTTTTGCCCGTCAATTCGCTCTTTGAACCTTGCACCTTTTTGACCACGTCGTCATAGGTCGCATTGCTGTTGTTTGTCAGCTTTGTATAAAGCGTTTTAAGCGTAGAATAGTTGAACACTTTGCCGTCGGTGCGCTTGCCGTAGTCGGTCAAAGTAAGCTCGCCGATTGTAGCGGGGACTGCCGAATCCGAACTGTAAGCGTCCGCATTTAGATTTAATGTATTATCCGAAAGTATAATAAAACTCGTCAGGACCAACGCGAGGAGTAATACAAAAATCGCGATAAAATTTAATTTTTTTCTGCCAGTCATAAATGACCTCCGTCGCGTATATAAACGTCAAGAAAACGTACATAGAATATATTGTTCTATGTATATTTTGCGGAAAAAACGGCGGATAAAAAGTAAAAAATACGCGGTTAAAAGCGCGAAAATCGCATAAAAACGCATATTTTCACAAAAAACATTGACAAAATTTAACTCTTTACTTAAAATAATTATACTATTATAATAATATATACATAGAACAATATATTCTATGTATATCGCGCACTTTGGGTCGCCCTTATTTTTTTGTGATTTCTTAGATATTTTTTACTGTACAAATCGCTTTCCTTATGATATTATTATCTAAACCATTTGAAAAGGAGAGAGAATATGGCAAGATTTATCAGTGACGAATGCATTTCTTGCGGAGCTTGTGCAGACACCTGCCCCGTTGGCGCTATCGCCGAGGGAGACGGCAAATACGTCGTTGACCCCGACGCGTGCATCGATTGCGGCGCGTGCGAAGACGGTTGCCCCGTGAGCGCAATATCGGAAAATTAAAACAGCGCAAAACAAATTAAAATCGTCGCAAGACACAGGAAAACGCCTACAACGTAGGCGTTTTCTTTGTGTCCGCTTGATTTTAATTTCCCTACCGCGCAAAACATTTTTGCTAAGGTTTCTTTGAAACATTACGCAAAAATCTTTTGCTTGGTGATAAGCCCCACAAAATGGAATTTTGCGAGGACCCCGATTTGCCCCATAAACAGGGGCGTTTATGGGGACCCCAATAAACCACAATACGGCTTCCCCTATGAGGGGAAGCTCCGCAAAGCATAAGCGGAGCGGTGATGAGGTGGATTAAATTTATATGACACCTCACCCGTCACTGCGTGACACCCTCCCCTCAAATTCACCCCATCAAACGCGGAGGTTTGACGGGGACCCCGATTTGCCCCATAAAATAGGGACGTTTTGCGGGGACCCCGTGGGAGGGCTTTTATAATTTATTCCGCATTCCCCCCCTTAAAGAATAAGGGGGGGGGGGCAAGGGGGTTTTGAGGAGTTTTCAGGTAAAGGGGTTGTTAAGGGGGTTAAGGGCGAACTCGGAAAACAGCCCTTACCCCCTTAATAATGTGGTTACACCACACCCGTCACTGAGTGACAATTTCCCCACAGGGAAAGGTTCAATCAGAACAACAAAAAGTAGCAGTTGTGGATTTTGGTGCGAAGCACCTTATACTTGCGCTTTTCGCGGGTGAGCGTAAGTCCGCTCTTGTACGTGCAGTGCGCGCAGTCGTTGCCGAATATCGTCTTGTACGGGCAGTGCGCAAGCGTCATAAGCGGGATTTCGTCCTTATATCCGCCGCTTTCGACAGACGGCAAAACCTCGCTTGCGCCAAGGTCTTTGAGCGCGTCAACCGCATATGCGTTGAGCGCGTTATGCCCCGCGCCCGCGATGACTTTGTATCCCCTGCTTGCAAACTCCAAGCCGTAAATATTTTCGCTGACAAGTGTCCTTATGCCGCTAAACTCGGCAAGCAGTTTTTCTATCGCCGCCAAATCCTTGCCGTTTGCTATTATAGGCAGTTGCAACGCGACTCTATCTTGCGCGAGGTCGAGCGCGGCGAGCATAGCGCGGATTTTATCTGCGCTGTATTCGCTCGGGCAAAGCACGGGCATTAAACGTATATCGCTCATTGCAGCGGCGGCGTTTTCGTCCAAATCGCGGATAAAGCGCAATCGCCCGTTGGGGCTTGCCCTTCGTTTGTCAGATAGACTTTTAAATATTTCCGCTATCGCATTTTCGTCGGCAGTTGCGCTTTGCGTTTCCCTTGCGGATACGAGCGCGTCCGTCATTATCTTTATCGCATCGCGCCGCAGTGCGTTTACACTGGATTTCGGAACGAACGCGTCCTTTGTAACTACCTCGACTTTGCGCGCGACAAAGCCGCTGTCCCCCGTCTTTTTCACCTGCGCGGTCAAATCATCTGCGTCCGCGGGCGCGTTGACTGCGCGCTCGCATATCCCGCCGACCGCCTCCGCCTCGATATTTCTATCCCCTATATCGCAACTCGCCTTTATCCTAAGCGGCTCGCCCGCAACGGCATAAACTTTGAAATCTATATCCGCTTTTCTGCGGACGGATTTTATCTCCTCCTCGCGCGCGCGCGAATATATAAGGTTAAAGCGCCACCCCTCGCGTATCGGCGTTTTGGTGACGAATAAGTATAAATCCGCCCCGACCTTTTTCACGTCGCCCAAGCCCGCGCTTGCGACCTCTCTTTCGCCGTCGAAAAATTTCAGCCCGTCGCCAACGGCAAGCTCGCAATCCGCCCTTAGCGTAACCTCGTATAAATCCGTCTTGAACCGCCGCACCCCTGCGACCTCGCCTATCCTTACGCCCGTATGGTTGTTGTATCGCTTCTCGATGACGGACGGCGTTGCGTCGTCGAGATACGCGCGCGTGAGATAGCTCTCCCCGCGCGAGTAGGCTATGCGCAAATCCCGCTCGTCGTCCTTTGTCAGTTTAGTCCGTTCGCCTGCAATCATTAAACCGTCAAGCAACTTGCGATATATCCTCGTCGCAATGCCGACGTAGCCGTCCCTGCGCATGCGCCCCTCTATCTTGAATGACGTGACCCCTGCCGCTATCAAATCCGCAAGACTGTCGGCAAGGCATAAATCCCGCGCGCTTAGCAAATAACCCTCCGCGATTTTGCCGTCAAGCTCCGCCGCGTAGGGCAACCTGCATAGCTGTTTGCATAGCCCGCGATTGCCGCTCGCCCCGCACTCCTTGGCGCTAAGATAGCAGTTGCCGCTGAAAGATACGCAAAGCGCGCCCTGTACGAAATACTCTATTTCGAGCCCCGTCCCCTCGCGTATGGCGCGAATGTCGTCGAGCTTCGTCTCGCGCGAAAGCACAACACGCTTAAAACCGAATTTTTCCGCAAGCCTCGCGCCGTACAGATTGTGTACGCCAAGCTGCGTGCTCGCGTGCAAGACGGCGTCGGGAAACGCCCTCTTTATAATCCGCGCGACTCCCAAATCCTGCACGATATAAGCGTCGATACGCGCTTCCGCCGCATCGCGTACAAGCGATATTAGCGCGCTTATCTCGTCGTCTTTCACAAGAGTGTTGAGCGTTAAATACACCTTTACGCCGAAAAAGTGCGCCTTCTTTACGCACTCTCTCAGATTTTGAGCAGTGAAATTGTCCGCTTTTTTGCGGGCGTTGAAGTCGGATAACCCGAGATATATCGCGTCCGCCCCACACGCAAGAGCGGCTTCAAAACTCAAAATATCTCCCGCGGGCGCTAAAAGCTCGTATCCCGCGGGAGTGAAATCTTTGTGATTTAATTTTGCAAGTCGATTTTCCAAATCAATCCTCGGCATCCGTTTTGTCGGAAGAAGTCTTTGCGCCCTTGCCCTTTATCTTTGCTACGACCTTGCTCCAATCGCGCATTATGAGGAACTTGTTGCCGAGGAAGTTGACGATAACCGCCGCAATGCCGCCGACCAGTTGTCCCGTAAGGTTGAACACGAGCTTCAAGAACTCCGACGCCTCCTCCTTGGGCACAGCCCCATAGCAAGCCGAGGTTATCGCGCCGCCGAGCGCCGTCTGCATAAGAATGATAAGCACCGCAAGTATCGCGTACATGACCGCGCGGATTGCAACGTAGTCCGTCGTATTGAACGTCTTTTTGCGATTGAGTATAAACGTCAAAACCTGCCCGACTACCGAGCCGACCAAAAAGCCGATAAACTCCGCCGTGGTGTCGTACTTGAAGATGAACCAGGAAAAATTGACCGTCAAGCTCGACGCAAGTTTCAGCCCCGCCGAAAGCGCGTAGGTGACTATCATCTGCGACAGCCCGCACAGCACGCTGAACATGAGGAAGAACACCATCTGCCTTACGTCCTCGTGCGAGTTTAGATAATCCGCGAGCTTTTGGATTTTGGGAGGAAGCGGCTTTTTCTTTTTTGCGGTCTGCTCCGTCGCTTCCGCAACGCTTATATCCGATGCGACGGCAATATCCGCGCTGCATTCGTCCGCTTGCTCCGCCGCCCCTTTTTCGTTTTCAAGCTCGGTCTTTGCCGTCTCGGGCGCTTCCGCTTCGACGTTTTCGGCAATCTCGCTTGCAACTTCCGCCTCGGTCGTCTCGGGCTCGCCCTCGGGAACTTCTCCCGTTTGCGCCGCCGTTATTTCGTCGGACGCTTCAAGAAGCGCGTCGTTTTCGTTTGTTATCTCATCCATTTTCCACCTGCCGTTATATTTATAGCAATGTATATATTATAAAGGAACAATATAACGTTGTCAACACGGCAAAATTTCATCTCGCGCGACTCGCCGCATAAAAAAAATCATCGCCGAAAGAAAATTTCAGAGAAAAAATCGCGCGCGAATTTTATTTGAGTTTTCAAACGGAAAAATTTTTTCTTCTACCGCGTGTATCATTAGATTGCCGATTTTTGAAAAACCGCGCGTTTACATAGCTAAAATCGCACTTAAAATCCCGATAGACAAATTTCGCCTAAATTCTACACAACCACTACATATTGTGTTTCGCAAAAATGTTTCACACTTTATTTTGTGATTTTCCTTGACTTATTCTGTACGCTTGTTATAATGAGAAAGCAAATTTCATTAAAGGGGTTTCACAGTATGCTAAACGTGAAAAAAAGAGACGGGAATATAGTCCCGTTCAATCTGAACAAAATCAAGCTCGCAATCGAAAAAGCCTTTGCCGCCGTCGGCAAAAATTATAACGACGACATACTCGATATGCTCGCGCTCCGCGTGACCGCCGCCTTCAACGACAGCGTGAAAGACGACGTAGTGACCGTCGAGGACGTGCAGGATGCCGTCGAAGTGGTGCTTATACAGTCAAGCTACGTAGAAGTTGCCAAGGCTTATATATTATATAGAAAACAACATCAAAAACTTCGCGACATAAGCGCAACCACCCTCGACTACAAAAACACCGTGGACAACTACCTCAAAGTAAACGACTGGCGCGTCAAGGAAAACTCCACGGTTTCCTACTCGGTCGGAGGACTTATCCTTTCAAACTCGGGCGCAGTCACGGCAAACTACTGGCTGAGTGAAATCTACGACGAGGAAATCGCAAAGGCGCACCGCGAGGCGCAAATCCACCTGCATGACCTTAGCATGCTTACGGGCTACTGCGCGGGCTGGTCGTTAAAGCAGCTCATAAAAGAGGGGCTCGGCGGCATCCCCGGCAAAATCACGTCGTCGCCCGCATCGCACCTTTCGACCCTATGCAATCAGATGGTCAACTTCCTCGGCATTATGCAAAACGAATGGGCGGGCGCGCAGGCGTTCTCCTCTTTCGACACATATCTCGCGCCTTTCGTCAAGGTGGATCACCTCACCTACAAAGAGGTCAAGCAGTGTATTCAATCTTTCATCTACGGCGTAAACACACCCTCCCGCTGGGGTACGCAAGCGCCTTTCACCAACATAACCCTCGACTGGGTTGTGCCTAACGACCTCGCCGAACTCCCCGCAATCGTGGGCGGCAAGGATATGGATTTCAAATACAAAGACTGCGTTGACGAGATGAGAATGATAAACAAAGCCTTTATCGAGATTATGATTGAGGGCGACGCAAACGGAAGAGGCTTCCAATATCCTATCCCAACCTACTCCATAACCAAGGACTTCGACTGGTCGGATACGGAAAACAACCGTCTGCTTTTCACGATGACTTCAAAGTACGGCACTCCTTATTTCTCCAACTATATCAACAGCGATATGGAGCCGAGCGACGTGCGCAGTATGTGCTGCCGCTTGCGCCTCGACTTGCGCGAACTCCGCAAAAAATCGGGCGGCTTCTTCGGAAGCGGCGAGTCCACGGGTTCGGTCGGCGTAGTCACAATCAACATTCCGCGTATCGCGTACGTCGCCACCACCGAGCAGGAGTTCTTCAAAGAGCTTGAAAGACTTATGAATATCGCCGCTCGCTCCCTCAAAATCAAGCGCAACGTCATCACGAAGCTCCTCGAAGAAGGTCTGTATCCTTATACAAAGAGATACCTCGGCACTTTCAACAATCACTTCTCCACTATCGGGCTTGTCGGCATGAACGAGGCGTGCCTCAACGCGCGCTGGGTCGGCAAGGACCTCACCAATCCCGAAGCGCAGGAGTTCACCAAAAAAGTGCTCAACTTTATGCGCAATAAACTCTCCGACTATCAAGAGGAGTACGGCGATTTGTACAACCTCGAAGCGACTCCCGCAGAGTCCACCTCGTATAGACTCGCCAAGCACGACAGAGCCAAGTATCCGAATATCATCTGCGCAAAGAGCATGGACAACGTGCCCTACTACACCAACAGCTCCCACCTGCCCGTCGGATACACCGCCGACATCTTCACCGCGCTCGACATTCAGGACGATTTGCAGACCCTCTACACCTCGGGTACGGTGTTCCACGCCTTCCTCGGGCAAAAGCTCGACAGCTGGCAAGCGGCGGCAAACCTCGTGAGAAAGATTGCCGAAAACTACAAACTGCCTTACTATACACTCTCCCCGACGTATTCCATCTGCGCCGACCACGGCTACCTCGAAGGCGAGCAGTACACCTGCCCCATCTGCGGAAGGAAGACGGAAGTTTACAGCCGTATCACCGGCTACTATCGCCCCGTGCAGAACTGGAACGACGGCAAAATCGCCGAGTTTAAAGAGCGCAAGGTCTACGACATTGCCTCATCGCAGTATCACGGAAAGCCCGTAAGCGAATTCGTATGCAACGACGTTGCGCCTATGGTTACGTCAACTCCCAAAGCCGAGGACGTCGAAATCAACCCCAACGACATACTCATCTTCACCACCAAGACCTGCCCCAACTGCAAAATGGCAAAGAGTATGCTCGAAAAAGCAGGCATCGTCTACACCGTCGTAGACGCAGAGGACAACAAGGATAAGACTGTCGCGTTCGGCGTAAAGAAAGCCCCCACTCTGCTCGTTCCCAACGGCAACGGCTACGACGTATACGACAACGCGAGCAAGATAAAGGGTTATATTGAATCGTTGCGCCAATCGTCACCCCGCGCTTAACGTCACAAATATGTTTGTGACGCGCGGTACGCAAAATCGCATACTTCATATGATTTAATTTACAACTCTATCACACCGTTTTAAGTATGCGAGTTTTGCTGTGAGCGCAATCTCTTAATGTGAAAAAGAGGGAAGTCAATTCCCACTTTTTCAAATACAGCTTATTTATAAGCGGATATTTCAAAAAAGCGTATGGAAAGATTTGATATTATAGTTATTGGTGCAGGTCCTGCGGGAATGACATCCGCCCTCAACTGTTTGAGAGCGGGCAAGTCCGTCCTCGTCCTCGAAGGCGAAAGTTTCGGAGGACAGATTGCGTTTTCTCCGAGAGTGGAAAACTTCCCCACCTATCAACAAATCAGCGGCGCGGAGCTTATGGATAAACTCTACGAGCAAATCGCCGAATGGGGCGCGCATATCGAACTCGAACACGTCGAGCAAGTTGAAAAATCCGACGACTGCTTTATCGTGACCACCGACTACGGAAAATACGAGTGCTACTCCGTCATCTTGGCTACGGGCGTAAAGCCCCGCCATATCGGCGTCGAGCGCGAGGACGAACTCGTCGGCAAAGGCGTAAGCTACTGCGCACTCTGCGACGGCGCTTTCTACTCCGGCGAGGACGTCGCGGTCATAGGCGACGCAAACACCGCCATTCAGTATGCAATCCTCCTCAGCGGATACTGCAAGCACGTACACGTCTGCGCGCTGTTCGGCAAACTCTTTGCGGATAAGGCGCTAATCGACGTGCTCAATTCGCGCGAGAACGTGTCCGTGCAGTATCATCTGTCCCTAAAAGAATTCGTCGCCGACGACGAGCTCAAAGCCCTGCGCTTCGAGGACACAGAGACGCACGAGGCGGTCACTGTCGACTGCAAGTGCGCGTTCGTCTGCATAGGACAACTGCCCAACAACACGGCGTTTGAAAACCTCGTCGAGCTCGACAAGGTCGGCTATATCGTCGCAGATGAAACCTGCACTACTTCCTGCGAGGGCATATTCGCCGCCGGCGACTGCCGCACTAAGAGTATTCGCCAGCTCGTCACCGCGTCCAGTGACGGCGCAGTAGCCGCTTTCAACGCCTGCAAGTACGTAGACACCATCCGCGCCTTCCGCGGCATATAGCACACGCTTCGCGTGTTTGAAACGAAAACTACTAATCTCTGCCAAAGTTTGATAATGGCAATCGTTACTGTCCAACGAAGTTGATGCGTGGCTGAGCCAAAAATATTTATAATCAATAATAAAAACCACCGAAATTCGGTGGTTTTTATTATATTTCTTTCTTTCCTACAAGATAATCAATGCTAACATCAAAAAAATCTGATAATTTCCAGAGGCTTTCTATGCTTGGTTCTTTCTTCCCATTGAGCCAATTACATATCGCACTCGGACTTATGCCTATCTGTTTAGCCAATCCGTATTGCGTAATATTGTAAATTTTAAGCAATTCCTTTAATCGTTCAACCAATAGAATTTTCATTTTGTGATCTCCATTGCTTGACATAATATTATCTATGGACATATAATTAAAATATAATTATCCAAGGATAAATATTTTGTATACGGAGGACAGTATGGACAACTTAAATGTAGAACGCGAAAAAATAGATTCTACAAAAAGACATTTGCAAATAGCTTGTTGCATTATTTCAATATTTATAGCTATTTTCTCTTTGGTAGGATATATCATCATTGCCATTACTATTCAAGGAATAATCGACGCTTATAGAGCGGAAGGATTGCCAACAAGCGATCTAGCCGGATACTGTGCATTGATATTTTTTGTGATACTATTTGGCGCGGCACTGTTCATATATCTTATTTACATTTTAAAAGAATATTTGCAAGTTAGGCTTTGCTATTGCAACGATATTAAAAGCGTAAGAGAAAGTATGCTCGCCTGCTCTAAACGACTGACCATACAAATGCTTAAATCCGATGAGGACAAGCAGGAGAAAATTGAAAGAACGCGCAACACAAGTCCACAGTTGGTTGATGAGTTTGCCACGATAGCTACAAAGAACGATGCCATTTGTCTGTGGAACAGAAAAAAATTGGCTTATGTGTTTGACGTAGTTGCAGACGAAAACGGCGATAGCAAAATTATATACTCAGTTGACGGTGGAAAATCTTTTAACACCAATGCGGAAGCTATGAGCTTTCTTTACAACAATACGCTATGGGAAATTGAAAAAAGTGCCGTTCTTTAAATCTACTTATTTTCGATACTAAATCTAAAAGCCGTATCGTTAAGATACGGCTTTTGGATTTCTTTATAGCTAAGCGTTTTACTTTTTATCGGCTTACTTTATCAGCTCAATGAGTGCGAGCGCGCGCTTCAACCCGAGCTTGCTGTTGACCTTAAACTGGAACGGGACCATCTCGTACACTCTCTTATGCGAAGTGTCGGTGTGCGGAGTCTTGCCGTCGTTGAACTCGGGAGCGTTGCAATCGAGAGGCAGATTGATACGGAGCGAAGTCCCTATTATCGTAATCTTCGCAATGATTTCGCCGTTCCTGCGATAGGTGTCGCACTGCTTGCTTATTCTGCTCTTGATTTTTGGCGCGCCCTTGGGCGTATCCGTCAGCGCCTTTTGGAGCACGGCGTATCTGTCTTTCAAAATGTCGCTCGAAAGCGCGTACTTCTCTGCAAACGTCAAGCTCTTGCGAGACGCCTTTTTTGCCATAACTTTGTTGTAATCGAATTTCTTGCCCAGCGACGAATCCTGCTCCACCACGGGTTTGACGGTCGCCTTTTTTCTGCGGATAAGCTGCTTTTCGGCAGGTTGCGCATTCGCCTTTTCATACGCGCTCGCGCAAGGCAACTGGACAGACTTATCGCAGTATTTGCAAAAGTCGTACGTCCCGCACATATCGCGCCCGCTTACCTCGCTGTCATACCATTTTTTTAAATCAATCATGCCTTGCAACTGAACCTTGTTCATCACAAAACTCCTCCGTTTAACTTGTTAGAATACCAAAAACTCGAAGTCGCACATTATAAATCGTCTATATTATATGAAACTTGAAAGGGTTTGTCCAACGTTTGACTCCACTTTTTTAATTTTTTGCGAATTCCGCACTCGCAATTTCCAAAATTTTGAACGTTTCGACGCAAAATGTCGATTTTGGTATATCTAACGGCATTTCTTAAATCTATCCAAACAAAAATAACCACAAACATTTTAAAGCCGCTTGTCAAACCAAAATACATAAGCTATAATAAACACGGCTGATTTGCTTCCGTAGTTAAATGGATATAACAGCCCCCTCCTAAGGGGCCGTTGTGGGTTCGATTCCCGCCGGGAGTACCAATTTTTATATTTGCTCTAAAAATATAGTATAACTAACTCAAATCGCCTAATTGGAATTTTAAACATGTGCATTCATTTTCATCATTTAATAAGATCTTTCATTTTTAATAATTGCTCAACTTGCTTTTTAAGCAAATAAACATCATTGGATAGACTATCTATTTCTGACTGAACAATTTCCTTTTTAGGAGAAGCTAGTGCGTTTTTAAGCCATGATTTACTTTTCTCAATATGATAGTCTATTTTAGGAGCAATAATATCATAATCAATCTGCAACAGTTCATCTTTCGACATGTTTTCAATTTCAGATATATCGTCAATCAATTTATCTCTTATATCAAACAATGATGATAAAGTCATAAATCTACTTGCACCACGAACTTTATTTATCAATGCATAAAATGGTTTACGAAAAATTAATGAGAAACATAATCCATGAAATGAGTCTGTAATAATAAACTCAGCATTCATCAAATGATAAATATACGTTTCTAAATCTGCATTTGTGATAATTCCGCAATCTGAAAGAATCTCTATCTTTTCTTGATAACCATCTTGTCTATCTGCAATAGTCACCAATTTGCATTTCATCTTCTTTGCAATATTTTTTAATTGATTAGCTTTATTAATATCAGGATCCATTAAATACGCAAAAACAAATCTTTCTTTCGTTTTAGAACTAGCATTATCTGCTAATAATTTCCAATCACTTATATCGCATAAAAATACTGGATCTAATACCTGTTGTGCATCTATATTGAAATGTTTTTTTATAATATCCACTCCTTCAATTTCGCGTAACGAAATACTATCAAACCTATTTAATAGATATTTTGCGCGAGGCATCTCTTCTTTTGGAAAGAACTTAATAGTATTACCAAACGACGTAGCATATGCGATTTTCTTTTTTTCATCATCAACAAAATCTAACATGAACATAAAACCGTTTTGAATAAATGCATCATAATACCATAATACATCTGAACCTACAATGAAAGTATCTATATAACGATTATTTTCTTTCATATCGTCATAAGAATATTTCATTGTCATTCTATAATTATAACGCTTATTAAAATAACCAGCGTCTGCTCTATCAAAATTAGGCGGAGATACATATGCTATCGATAAACCTAACGAGCTTAAATACCTTCCTAATGCATAATCCGTTAGTGTAGAGCCATAGTTCGTTTTATCTGTCTGTATCCACCATCCCAATATACCGACATCTATGATCGCTTTTTCCGCATAACGCACCGCCTTATAAAATCCATCTCTTTTTAGATGATAAAAGAAACATTTCCTCATATCGTTTTTAGGAGAAGGTTTAGACAATGCCCAATTAGTATTTTTAGAAATCTCCAACACATTAGAAAGAGATATTGGTTGACAAATCTTCATTACTGATTTTAGATTATTAATCAAATCATATCCCTTAGAAGAGTTACACATCACAAGAGAAGTCCCCTTGTTATCATTTAATGATTTATCGAAATCTTGAATTCCCCAAAAATCTCCGAGAGTAATATCTCCTACTCGTGATTTATTAGCATATGGGCATTGAAAACAACATTCTCTCATATTTAAGCCACTTAAAAATGCTCTAAAATAACTGCTGTTATATGCCTCATATTTAATCTCGTCACCAAAATCAATACTCAGCAATGTTCCCCACCCACCTTTTTTATCTCGAAAATCAACCTTTTTTATTTCTCTATTTTGCGAATTTAATTCTGATATAAAAATTTTATATGCTAATGGAGAAGGTACTCCATGACATAGAAGATCCACCGTTATTAAATTATTATATTCTTTATCTAAATATATTTTTAATGCGTCTATTTGACAAGGGCATCCACTAAATACTGTAAGCCTACCTTTTTCAAGAGCTAATTTGATTTTTTTATATATTCCAGTAGTATCACTTTGTAAATATTTTGATTTAAATAGATTTCCACACTCCTCTTTATCTTCTACAATTACATGCCGTAAATTTAGCTGGGACTTGTCGAATGCCGCTCCACAAACTAAACCATTAAGTTTTAAAGTATAATCCGCAATAGCCTTAAAAACGCCTCCACTGCTCCCAAAATTTCTAATATTATCTTTACATTGTATTGCAAAACAAGCGATATTATCATTAAAAGTATGGTTGTTCAAAAATTGAGGGCATTTGTCCGCACATATACCACATTCTATGCATTTTTCCATATCAATATTTGGTACAAGAAAACCTTCTTCGTTTTCATGCATAGCAATAGCATCTTTGGGACAAACCGCTTCACACAAAGCACATCCCGTACACTTTTTTATATCCAATTTATCGATGGTTGCCATAGTAAATTTCCCTTTATTTCGTATTTAAATCTTTTTTATTAACGCTTGCGTCTTAACGCTTTCTTTAATTTTTGCCAAAACTTTCTATTATCTATGAAGAATAAAACCAATGCTCTTTTTATTCTAGGTAAATTTCTAAATTGACTTGTTTCGGTTATTATGTCATACGATGAATAATATTTCGCACTATCGGATTTAGCGGCAATCTGTTTATTTAAATTATGTCTCCATGCTTCCGACAAAGATCTTTCCCCATAGTTAAAATATAGCTTATCCTCTATATTACAAATTCTAAACGCATATATATCTCTATCAGTCGTTTGGTTAATAAACATTTCAAAAGGTAGCGAAATTTCTTCACTTCGAAAATCAAACATAAAATCATCTTCGGAAAATGTTTTACAATAGTCGTATATAAAATCTTTCATTCCCCTAATCATTTCACCAAAAATATAATTCTCAGCATAATTCGTTTGTTTGTTATCAAATAATGGAATCAATTTTTCATCATGAATTTTATATCCAATACATGATGGCGATAACTCAGAAAAGAAATATTCTCTTATTATAGAAGTGATTTTAGGTGTATATTGCATATAATCAAAAATGCGAAAGCCTGACTTTTTAGAAATTTGTTTAGCATGAGTCCCTGATGAATGTACAAAAAAGACATCTAATGGTTTCCCCATAATATCACAGAGAATACTTTGTATCCTTCCGCTATACCCAAGATCAAATGTTAGACACTGTCCGTCAAAAATATTTTGCAATTTTTGTTTAATTAATTGATTTTCATCGGATAATTTTCGAATATCCAGATAACCATCACAAATCTTAATAAAACGCTCAAAACATTGCAAACTATCAAATTCATTTTCACAGTCTATTCCGCTTTTTTGCAATTCTTTTTCTAATTGTTGCAAATCATTGATATATGGATTAATCATTTCAAAAATTGAATTGGGCTGATGTTTAAGTATATCAATATAATCTTGAATTACTCCAAATGATTTTGCCTTTTCTATTGCAAAGGATAATAATGCACGTCGTGAAACATATAAATATTCTGAGGAAATATTGGCTCCTAGTTCATTATTTATAATATCAAAAGCAATTTTAGGCAAATATCCATCGCGCGCTAAGAAAACAATCTTATTATAATTATTGTTTTTACACACCTTTAATAATTCAGATGCTACTCCCAACATTTCTCCGCCCAACACATAATTTCCAATAAAATAGAAATTCGCATTGTATCTCAATTGTTTATTCCACGAAGGATATGGCTTGTCGAATATGTTGTTCGCAACCAAAGCATGATATGAATCTATCGGTATTTGTTTCATCATTTCAGATATATTTGCAAAAGAATATATCGTCGATTGATTCGTTGGATATACATCCCCTGTATAATTATCAATAGAATGTAGATTTTGAAATATTTCGCTTGTTTTTCCTATAAAAGCGATATTTATTCCAATATCAGAAGCCTTGACACAATCAGATAACCAGTTATCGCCTAAATGCAACATTTGTTTTGGTTTGACCCCGACATCTTTAACTACACAACGAAATAAACTGCCCGTGACTTTTAATTTGCGTTTCTCTGAGGAAATATAGAGACCATAGTAATCTTCAATGCCAAATTTTTTAAGCAAATTAACCACGAAATGTCTATCATAATAAGTATCTGTCACAATAATACGTTTTTTTCCTTGTTCGCCCGCTAAATCATACAACTCTTTGGAATATTTTCTCAAAGAGCATAGTTTAAAATCAGCAATTTGTTCTAATTCTTGAAGCTTATTTGACAAAGACTGTTCATATCCAAATATTGAAACAAAAGTGTCATAAATTTCTTTTAATGTACAATCTTCACGATGAGAAATTTCCTCATTAAGCTGACGACGGCATACATCTTCCGCTTCTTTACGCTTTTTTGCAAATAATCTTATATTGTTAATTTGAAAAAAATCCACATATTTTATTTCCATATAATCAAATAATGTTGATGCTTTGCAAAATGGTCTTAGTATCAGCGTGTCAAAAAGATCAAATGAAACTACTGAAATTTGTGGATCGCAAATCTTTGTCTTTATCTTTTCATTGTACCCAATATTATTTTCCCAAGGAGTTCGATTATCATAAAAATAAAAATCCTCGGGTCGTGTTAATTCTAACTTATCAAATTTAAAACCGTCTAAAAGTAAATTTTTATATTTCTTATTATTCCAAAGGTTACGACAATGTAAGATATTGCAATAAATACGGAAATTACGAGCTTTGAATTCGTAAAACTCTTGCTTGTACTTTTCATAAATTCCATATTTGTTCAAGAAATTTTCAAAAAAAACAAAAACACGCGCTATATCCAATATGTTCTTTTGTATTCTGTCAAGCGATATATTTACCGATGTTGATGCTTCCTCGTGTCTGTAATAAAAATACGCATCATGATTGGAAAAAGCCATTTTTTTTGCATGATAGAATAAAACCGTAGAGTATGCAATATCCTCTGCCATTATCAAATGATTATCTATTTCAGCATAATCATCAATGCACTTTTTCCATAACTCAATTGAGTACAGTTTATTCCAAACAGTATGCCATACAAAATTAAGTCCCTCATCTTTCATATAGGTATCAAAAATTTCTTCTCCATATAGCGAAGGACGATTATAGCAAAGCGACATATAATTATTGTCTACAAAAAATCCTTGTTTATCAATTTGTACGGTATTTCCCATAACCATATCTGCTTTTTCTTCCTCTGCGCGCTTTACCAACAATCTAATCCAATCTATGGATATTGTGTCATCAGAATCAACGAAACAGATATAATCTCCTGTGGCAATTTCTGCACCTGCAAGGCGCGCGTGAAACAAACCACGGTTCTTTGCGTAAGTTACTATTTTAATTCTCTCATCTATTTCTTGATATTCGTTAAGAATTTCTATACTTTTATCTGGACTAGCGTCATTTACGCAGATTATTTCTAAATTTTGATAAGTTTGTGCTAAAACGCTGTCTAAACATTTTTTTAAAAATTTATCAGTTTTATATATTGGAATTACCACTGATACTTTTCTGTCGTTTTCTATACTCATTACAAGCACTCCTAAGTACTATATATTATGAATATTATATATATAAAATATGTTATAGTCAAGCCCCTAACATTTTTGACGCATAACAAAAAGTATAGAAACAGTACGGCTATTTATATAAATAGCCGTACTGTAAGATAACACATTCAACTATGCTAATTATTCTTTTGTTGTTTTTGCGCCGTCGGTGACGGTTTCTTTGAGGCTGGCGAGGAGTCCCGTGACGTTGGAAATCTCGGTGGGGACTACTATCTTTGTGGAACGTCCGTCGGCGAGAACTTTGAGCGCCTCGAAGCCTTCGAGCGTGACGTATTGGTTGTTCGGATTCGCTTGATTGATAAGTTCAATCGCTTGCGCACGACCTTCGCCTTCGGCGATGAGCGCGGCTTTTTCGGCTTCCGCCGCCATTATGCGAGCCTGCTTATCCGCGTCTGCCGCGAGGATTTTGGCTTCCTTGTCGGCTTGCGCGCGAAGGATTTTGCTTTCCTTTTCGCCCTCGGCGATGAGAATGGACGATTTCTTTTCGCCCTCGGCTTTCAAGATGCTTTCGCGGCGTTCGCGCTCGGCGCGCATCTGCTTTTCCATTGCCTCTTGGATGTCCTTGGGCGGCAGGATATTTTTAAGCTCGACGCGGTTGATTTTGATGCCCCACGGGTCGGTTGCCTCGTCGAGAATGATGCGCATTTTGCTATTGACCGTATCGCGCGAGGTGAGCGTCTCGTCGAGTTCGAGCTCGCCGACGATGTTACGCAAGGTTGTAGCGGTCAAGTTTTCGATAGCGCTGATAGGACGGTCTACGCCGTAGGTGTAAAGTTTTGGGTCGGTAATCGAGAAATACACGACGGTATCTATCTGCATAGTGACGTTATCCTTTGTGATAACGGGCTGCGGACGGAAATCCGCGACGATTTCTTTTAGGCTGATAGGCTTGCTCGTGCGGTCGATGAAAGGCACAATCATATGGAAGCCCGTGTTGAGCGTGCGGTGATACTTTCCGAGTCTTTCCACGATGACAGCCGTGGACTGACGCACTACGCGGATGCAGCATGCCAGAATGATGACCAGCACGACCAAGACGATTGCAATCACGATGCCGAAGATTGCTCCGCCCGACAAACATAACGTTGTTGATAACATATTTTAATCCTCCGTTTAAAATAAATTATTGTCTGAAATACGGTTGACGAAATAGACGGTTTGCGAATATGTACGCTAACCCTCTATATCGGCGGTTGCCTCGTCGGCTTTATCGGATAGCGACCCGACGTCGGCTACGTGACGGGCGATGAGTTTGTTGCCGTCAACGGCTACGATTTGAACGATTTCGTCGGCGAGGAGAGGCGTTTCGTTTTCGGACTTGACGCTCCATACGACGTCCCCGATCTTAGCCGAGCCGAGGTTGTCGAAATCCGCCCGACTAAGCATGCGGACTTCCTTGCCGATGATGCGGTCGGTATTTGTGGCGACGCGCTTATTGCCGAAATACTTCTTGACCACCGGACGCACCGCGAAAAGCAACGCCATTGAAACTATGGCGAATATGATGACTTCGCCCCACCAAGGCAAGCCCGGAATGAACGAGAATATTATCCCTATTATTCCGCCGACTGCGAACCATATAGAAACCAGCTCGGGCGTGATAAGCTCCACAACTATTGCGATAATCGTGACGGCGAGCCAAATCCAAACCATTATACTTTCCATATTTTCACCTCGCATATATTATAATACAAGGCTTTTAAATTTGCAACACACTTCGTGTGTTTTTAACGAATACTGCGCTCCTCTATCTCGCTTTGATAGAAATACTCAGTTTTCGTTTTAAACGGACGAAGTCCGGTCCGTTAGCAACAGGAAGTGCTGATTTTATTGATTGCTTTGCGTTTTGTATCCATGAGGCTATGAGCGTAGCGGTTTATCGTAATCATCGCGTTGGCGTGCCCCATAAGTTCGCTAAGGGTCTTGTAGTCTGTACCGCACTCCATAGCGCGCGTGGCGAAGGTATGTCTTAGCGCGTGGAAGCCGCGAGGCGCGATGCCGAGCCTCTTTTGCAGCCTTTCGAAAAGCGCCTGATAACCTCTTTCGTTGATGGGCTTGCCGTTGTACTCGATGACCCACTTGCTACTGCTGTACTTTTTCATGAGTTTTAGCATAGGCAAGATATTTGGCGGGATTGGCAGAACCCTTGTAGACGACTTGGTTTTAGGCGAGGTATAATCCCTATCCTCTACGCTTGACGCTCGGGTTTTGTTGATGGTGATGGTGTTGTGCAAAAAATCCACGTCGTGCCAAGTGAGCGCGAGCAACTCGCCGATGCGGAGCCCCGTATAGAGGCTGATAAGTATGCCGTTCATACGCAGTCTGCCGTCCTGCCTTACGCCGACTTCGAGCTTATGCTGTTCGCGCACGGTGAAAACGTCTATGCGTTTCTCGTCCACGGCGACGCGCTTGATGCGGGAGCAGGGGTTTTTGATGATAATCTCTGCGTCCTCCGCGCTTGCGAACATGCCCTTCAAGATGGCGATAGCGATATTTATCGTATTGCCTGCAAGTTTTTTGTTTTCCAACAGTTCAACGTAGATGAGTTGTTGGATGTCGTGTGCTTTGACGGCTTCGAGTTCGATGCTTCCGAGCTGAGGCAAAATATGCGATGTCAAAACTTGCTGATATTTTTGATAAGTTCTGCATTTCACCCTGTTCTTCACATAAACGGCAAGCCATTCGTTTGTCCAATCTTGTACTTTCATATTTTTTCTCCTGTTTACCCCATATGGATAATGCTAATAGCATACACGATATTTTGTACATTTTTACAAATAAATATTTATTATTCGGCAAAAATGCGAGCCGTATAAAATTTGACTTTTGTGTCCATAATCAAGCAAATCAGGAGAACTTTATGTTTGGGATAGAATCTATTTATTGGGTGCTTATAAATTCCGTGGTATCGTTTGCGTATTTGTTTATCATCTCGAAGATACTCGGCAAGAAGCAAATAGCGCAACTTGAATTTATCGACTACGCGATAGGCATATCGCTCGGCTCGATTGCGGCGGAGATGGCGACGGATAGCAAAACGCCTTTTTACTACTATCTGATTGCGATGACGATATTCCTCGTTCTTGCCCTGCTCGTGTCAGTCGTAGGCAGAAAGAGCGCGCTTTTGAAGCGCATATTAAAGGGCAAGCCGTCTACGCTGATATACGAGGGCAAGATAGACTATAAACAACTTGTAAAATGCAATATCGACGTAAACGATTTGCTTTCGATGCTCCGCGAGAAAAACTACTTTGACGTAAACGACGTAGCCTACGCGATATTCGAGCCCAGCGGCGAGCTTTCCGTCCTGCCCAAGGGCAATCAAAAACCCGTCGTCATCGAGGACGTCAACCGCGACGCAATAGAAAAAGCGTCCCTCACTAATATAATGATTGCCGACGGCGCAATATCCGAGTCGGGACTCAGCGAGGCAAACAAAACGAACGAGTGGCTATTTCAGCGCCTGCAAATTAAGGACAAATCCGACCTAAAAAACATAATACTTGCCGTCTACGACGACAAGACGGACAAATTTACAGTGCATTATAAAAATCAATAAGCCGCTTTATATACGAAAATTTATATACGAAAAAACCGCAATTTAGTAGCGGTTTTTCGTTTTTAACTTAATACGATTATCAACAGCGTCGCCATAAACGTTGCGAACGTTATTTGCCACGTAATCGTAATTTCGCTAATCATTATACCTGCCAACGAGAGCCTCTTATATTTTCCGTTATATAAAATATCTGCGTTTCTATAACCTATTATCGAACATATCAGCCCGACTATTCCCAAAATAAACGAGAATACAAAACCAACTATCGCCGCCGTATTTTGCTTTTCGCGAATAGGATTATTTTCGCTTAGAGCTTTTCCGCATTGAGAACAAAATTGCGAACCGCTATCCATTTTATTTCCGCACTCGGAACAATACATATTTATCCTCCGAAAAATGAATAATAACATTGTATTCCCGTTATAACGGGAAGTCAAGACATTTTCCCGTTATTATGGAAAGATAAAAATATGAAAAATGTTTTTGCGGAAAGGTTAAAAATGCTTAGGCAGGAAAAGGAGATTGGGCAAATTGCGCTTGCAAAAGAGCTTGGCGTTGGCAAATCTTCCGTAAGTCAATGGGAAATAGGCAAATGCGAACCTAAACTTTCCAATCTTGTCGCAATGTCAAAATATTTCGGCGTATCAATCGACTATCTCGCAGGACTTGAAGATTAAATACTCTTAAACTCTATCGATATTTTTTCGCTCAACGCTTGACAGTATACCCCAGTAGGGTATATTGTTTTTATATAAAAGAATTTCGCTCGTCGTATTGTAAATTAGGTTTATTTCAATATATATGAGCATAATAGAGAGGGATAATATGGAAAACAAATGTTGCTGCTCAACCCGCACCAAAAAGCGCACGGCAGAGGAAAAACGCGCGCTTGAAATAAGGCTGAACAAAATCATCGGTCAACTTAACGGGATAAAGAATATGGTTGCCGAGGACAGATATTGCGACGATATTCTCATTCAGTTGAGCGCGGCGGACAAGTCGATAAAAAGCCTTGCCAACCTGCTGCTCGACGCGCATATGCACACCTGCCTTGTAGAAAACGTGCAAGCGGGCAATATCGACGTTGTGGACGAAATCGTAGACTTATTTAAGAGGTTTCAATAGTGAAAAAGAAATTCGACGTACAGGGCATGACCTGCTCGGCGTGTCAAGCGCACGTACAAAAGGCGCTCGAAAAGGTGGACGGCGTAAAGTCCGCAAGCGTAAACCTGCTGAAAAACAACGCGGTTATTGAGTACGACGAGCAAGTCTGCTCCCCTCAAAAGCTCGAAAGCGCGGTGAACGACGCGGGCTATAAGCTGATAATTTCAGACAGTCCGCAAGTTCCGCTTGCAAAAAAGGATTACGCGCTTGCGAAACTTTTGGTATGCGTCGGGCTTTTGCTCGTGCTGATGTACTTTTCGATGGGAAATATGATGTGGGGCTTCCCCGCCCCCAAGGTGTTCGACCACGAGGCAAATCCTATGGGTTTTGCACTCCTGCAATTTTTGATCGTATTGCCCATACTTTTCATCTATCGCCGCTACTTTTCGAGCGGATTTAAAAAACTGTTCCGCTTGAAGCCCAATATGGATTCGCTCATAGCGGTGGGCGCAACTGCATCCCTCGTATACGGGATTTTCGCGCTGTTTATGATAAGCTACGCCCAAGCCATGGTTTCTGCCGGCACGAACGCCGAGCACTGGCAAAGCGTGCTTATGACCTATCACGACAGTCTGTATTTGGAATCTGCCGGAATGATACTCACGCTCGTGAGCTTAGGCAAGTATTTGGAGGGGCTGTCCAAAAAGAAAACCACCGCCGCCGTCACGAAACTTATGGATTTAGCGCCGAAGCGCGCGACCGTGCTAAGAGAGGACGAGGAGGTTGAAATCCCCGCCGAGGACGTGAGGGTCGGCGATATACTCGTCGTCAAAAACGGCGCGAGCGTGCCCGTGGACGGCGTTATCGTAGAGGGAAACGCGTCGCTAAATCAAGCCAACATAACGGGCGAGTCGATGCCCGTATTCAAATCGGAGGGCGACGAGGTATACTCCTCTACGACAGTCACTGCGGGCTACTTTAAGATGAGAGCGAGCAAGGTAGGCGACGACACGTCTATCGCCTCTATCATCCGCCTTGTGGACGAGGCGAGCAACTCAAAAGCGCCCATATCCAAACTCGCGGACAAAATATCGGGGATTTTCGTGCCCGTCATTTTCGCAATCGCGCTCGTGACGCTAATCGCCAATCTGATTGCAGGCTCATCCTTTGAGCTGTCGCTGAACTTTGCGATTTCGGTTGTCGTCATCGCCTGTCCCTGCGCGCTCGGGCTTGCAACCCCCGTATCCATAATGGCTGGCACGGGCAAGGGAGCGCAGTGCGGATTGCTCATCAAAAATGCGGAAATCCTCGAAAAAGCGCACCTCATTAAGACCGTCGTGCTCGATAAGACCGGCACGATAACCGAGGGCAAGCCCAAAGTCACGGATTTTTTACTCCTCAAACAGGGCTTTGCCGACTCCGAGATGAATGCGGTTCGTGATATAGACGCGCTCGCCGCTGTGTACTCGCTTGAAATAAAATCCGAGCACCCGCTCGCGCTGTCTATCGTCGAATACGCCAAGGCGCAAAACGCCGCTTTAATCGACGCAGAAGATTATCGCTCGATAGAGGGCCGCGGCATAGAGGGCAAAATAAACGGCGTAAACTACGCGATAGGCAATCTCAAAATGGCGCAGGATAAGGGCGCGGACGTTGCAGGCGTAAAGCCCAAAGCGGACGCATTCGCAAGCGAGGGCAAAACCCCTCTGCTTATAATAAGAGAAAGCGAAGTCGTGGGAATACTCGCCGTCAAAGACCCCGTAAAGGCGGGCTCGGTCTCTGCGATAAGGGAGCTTATCAAGCGCGGCATAAAAGTTGTTATGCTCACCGGCGACAACGAGGCAACCGCAAACGTAATCGCAAAAGAGGTAGGCGTAAGCGAGGTCATCGCCGACGTATATCCCGCAGACAAGCAACGCGTCGTAGAGTCGTTAAAGTCTGACGGCAAGCACCTTGTGGCAATGGTCGGCGACGGAGTGAACGACGCTCCCGCCCTGACCTCCGCGGACCTCGGCATAGCCATCGGCGGCGGAAGCGACGTAGCGATGGAGTGCAGCGATATAGTGTTGCTTCGCAACGACCTTATGGACGTGCTCAACGTCATATCGCTGAGCCGTCGCGTGCTGAACACGATAAGACTTGGGCTTTTCTGGGCGTTTATATACAACTTTGTCTGCGTGATAATCGCAACGGGCGCGTTCTACTACGTAAGCGGCTTTAAAATCAATCCGATGATAGGCGCGCTTGCGATGAGCGTATCGAGCGTATCGGTGGTGCTAAACGCGCTGACGATAAACTTCTTCAAGATAAAGCGCACGCAAAGCGGCTCGGGCGGCGCAAGCGAAACAGACGACAATAAAATATCTCAAAAGGAGAATGAAAATATGAAAAAGTATGTACTCAAAGTGGACGGAATGATGTGCGGAATGTGCGAGGCGCACGTCAACGACGCAGTGCGCAAAAGCGCAAACGTGACCGACGTAAAATCCTCGCACTCCAAGGGGACAACCGAAATCACCTGCGAGGACGAAATAAACGTCGAGGCAATCAAAGCCGCTATCGAACAACAGGGCTACAAAGTTTCGTCCGTAAACGAAGCTCCCGCCGAAAAACAGGGCTTTTTTGCAAAACTGTTTAAAAAGAATTAGTAAATATCGCGCGCTTGCTGTATAATTTGATTATCATAACCAAGGACAGCCCTATGGAAACCATCGTAAAAGTGAAAAAATTACTGAAAAACGCCACCCTGCCCAAGTACGGCACGGAGTGGTCGGCAGGTGCGGATTTGTTTGCCTGTATAGACGGCGAAGTGACGATAAACCCAAACGAAACCGTGTTTATCCATACGGGGATTGCAATGCAAATCCCGACGCACCTCGTAGGGCTTGTCTATGCGCGAAGCGGGCTTGCCTCAAAGCGCGGGCTTGCCCCCGCCAATAAGGTGGGTGTTATCGACAGCGACTATCGCGGAGAGATTATGGTTGCGATACACAACCACTCCGCCGCCCCGCAAACGATAAAAGACGGCGAACGCATCGCGCAAATAGTATTCACCCCCTACGTCGCGGCAACTCTTGAAGAAAGCGACACCCTTGACGATACCGTCCGCGGCGACGGTGGCTTCGGCTCGACAGGCAGATAAAATGATAGACTACAACTCCCCCGAAGCATTTGCGGAATATAAAAAAACTCTGAAACGGCTTTTTAGTAAAGAAATAAACGGCTCGTTTCTTATGGAGATTTTTTATAAAGTTTCTGCAAGGTTCGGCAAAGACATTGATAAATATTACAATTTACAAATCCCCGACGACAAGCAAATAATCGTCGGAGAATATGAAAATTTCGCATACGATTTTTGTCGGCATATCATCGGCATACACCGCTCCAATCTCATAGCCGTTTCAGAACAGGAGCAAAAAAGAATTGAAAACGACGGCGCATATAAAGAAAACTTAGTCAATCAAGTGATTGAAAACGTCAAATTGCGTCAATACGGCAGTACGTTTTTCCGCAAGAAAGCAATTATATCGGGCGAAAGATTTTTGTATTATCCCGTGCCTTACGACCTTTTTGTAATCAACACAAAAATGAACGAGCTACTTATGCGCCACTCTCAATATTTAAAAAATACGATTTTTTACGACTTGTTCGTGTCAATCGCAAACAAAGGCATGGCTTGTTTTACGTTGCTCGAAAACAATCTTCTAAACGACGTTTATCCTCTTTTGAGGGGAATGGTCGAGGTGTATATAAAACTTCTGCTGCTATGCTATACCGACGGCGTGTCGGATACATACGCTACGTTTACAAACCTCAACGAGCAAAAATCCCGCGCGGATTTTGAAACGGAAAAACCAAAGAACGCCGTTTTCCCGCCCGAATTTGAAAAACTGTATGAAAACAGAACTAACAAACTCTGCAAAAGCAAAGCGGACTATCTGCATTTCGGCTGGTTGGACTGTATAGCGGATTATCATAGCGATAAACCTCGTCCCTACTCGGTAAACGGGATTATCTCATATCTCGGCAAGCATTGGAGCAAGGATAAAACGTTTTTATCCGATTTGAAAACCTGCTATAAAATGTGCCACAGCTACGTACACGGCAACACACCCTATTATAAACACCAACTTTTGAAATTTTACGAAATCTGCGTAACGATGACTCTCACAATATCCAACGCCTTCTGCATACTGCGCGATACGTTCAAAGCGGATACAAAAATCAACGGCATAGATATATTGGACAAATTGGATAACGACTTTATTCGTATGCAAAAGCAATTTGCAAACGACGCCGCGCCCAATAATTTGTAATTTAATGATTGGATAAACCAAACAAATAATCTGCCGAAATATCAAACAACTTACAGATAGCTATAATCTTATCATAGTCTAATTGAATTTTGGCATACTCGTATTTTTGCCACTGACTTATATGTATTTTCAGAATATCGGCGACCTGTTGCTGAGTATAGCCCGCAACCTTTCTCGCTTCAACAATTCTTTTACTTACGTTTTCTATTGTCGTCATAACTTTAATTGCTATTACAGACTAAAAAATATTAAATTTCGGTTTCTTCTTTGAAAAGTCCGTAAATGTAAAGCGGCGACTGTCCGTAAAGCCCCGTCTCGTCGTCGGCAAAACTTTCGCCCGTCTTGGACGTATAAAACATATCCAACGCCTGTTGCTCGGACACGTTTTTATCGTTGCATATCAACTTTATTATTTCGGGCAAGATGGTCGCCCTTATAGTCGAGTGCGCCATTATTTCATCTCCGCAACATAACTTTTTACAAAAGCCAATTCTTTTAAGGATTGCTCGGAACAAAACGCAATTTGATTATTTATCTTTTCAAATTTCAATCTTTCTATCGCATCTTCTTTGCGCATAATCCCCTGCATTACGTAGGAAACGGTTTCACCCACGTTATCGTTTGCAATCTTGCCGCTTACGATGTCAAAGCCGTGCGTAAATTCAGCATTGCCTCTGCATTTTATCACAAGCTCCAACCACTCCATAGACGCGCCGTCAAAGTGCTTTTCAAAAAGCATATGCGCGCTATTCCACTCGTACACGTTTACTATGGCAGGGACAGGTTTGTTTAGTTTTTTTGACTCTATCTTAGCTCTGCGAATTGCCCAGCGCTCGGCTTGCTCTCGAATATCGGTAGTATAAAACGCAAAACCGAAATCTCGACCGATTTCGAATTTGATTATTTTCGGCTCTTTTATTTCGAGCGTTGTCCCGTGATACAAAAGCATTACTTTTTATCTCCCAAATACTCGTCTATAAACTGCATGAGATATTCCATACTCATTCCGTGCAAATCGCCGTACTCTTCATCGAGCATACTAAGTACGCCCTCGTTTTTGAAAAGCGCATACACTTCACTACTCGATTTGCCGATATGCTCGGCATAATATTCCACGCAGAAACTTATAAAAGATACTTTACTCACGTTGTTCTCCTAACGTCAAAACGCCATCGAAAGCACAGCCCAAATCATAAGGTTTTGAACAGGTTGAGATACTTTTCAGCCGAAACATCCCAGCTAAAATCCGAACTCATAGCGTTTTTGACAACCTTATCCCATTCGGGCTTATCGTGGAAGCAGGCGTAGGCGCGCCAAACGGCGTCAAGCATATCGTAGGAATTGTAGGTCTTAAACGTAAAGCCCTTGCCCTCGCCCGTCTCGCCGTTGTAGGCGGGGACGGTGTCTTTAAGTCCGCCCGTCTCGCGCACAATCGGGATAGAGCCGTATCTCATAGCTATGAGCTGAGACAGTCCGCAAGGCTCAAACTTGCTTGGCATAAGGAAGAGGTCGCTCGCGCCGTAGAGTTTGCTTGCGAGGTCCTGCGAAAACGCGAGGATTGCGCGGAACTTGTTGGGGTATCTGCCCTCGACGGATTTTATCATATTTTCGTATTTCCAGTCGCCCGTGCCGAGCACGACCATTTGAATATCCGCGCGCATAATGTCGTCGATGACGGCGCTTACGAGGTCCATGCCCTTTTGCTCGGTGAGGCGCGTGACCATCGCAACGAGCGGACGGTTTTCGTCATAGGAGAGATTTATCATCTCGCAAAGCGCTTTCTTGTTTTCCGCCTTGCCCTTTGCGTAATCCTTAACGCCGTACTGTTTAAAGAGGCGCTTATCCTTTTGCGGGTCGTACTCGTTTTGGTCGATGCCGTTGACTACGCCGTGCAACTTGTATTGCCTTTGCGAGAGTATGCTTTCAAGCCCGTAGGAATAGAACGGGTCGAGGATTTCGCCGGCGTACGTCTCGCTGACGGTAGTGACCGCGCTTGCGGCTTCGATGCCGCCCTTCATAAAGTTGACGCAGTCGCCGTTCATAACGAGCGACCTTGCCCAATCTGGCAAGCCGAGAATATCGCCGATGAGGTTGTCGCCGTACTTGCCTTGGAACTCGATATTGTGTATCGTAAACACGGATTTGATATTTCTGTACTCCTCAGAAAAGCGATAGAACACGTCGAGGAAAACCGGCGTAAGCGCGGTATGCCAATCGTTTGCGTGCAGAATATCGGGGAAGAAATCTATAAGCGGAAGCACTTCGAGCACGGCTTTTGAGAAGAACGCAAACCTTTCGCCGTCGTCGAAATGCCCGTAAAGCCCTCTGCGCTTGAAGTAGTATTCGTTGTCGATAAGATAGTAGGTCACTCCGCCGTACTTAGCCTCGAAAACTCCGCAATACTGGCGTCTCCAACTCAAATCCACGTAAGTAGACGCGATATAGCGGAAGGTATTTTGAAAATCCCCCTTTATCTCGTCCTTGTAGTAAGGGATGATAACTCTGCAATCGTGCCCTGCCTTATTGAACGCCTGCGGGAGCGCGCCCGCGACGTCGCCGAGCCCGCCCGACCTTGCGAAAGGTGCGGCTTCGGATGCTACAAAAAGTATTTTCATAATAATCCTCTTTTATTTTTATTTAGCGTTTAAAGGGGTCGTCGGTGTACTTGGTGTGATAACCGGGGTTGTTGTCGGGACGAAGCGCGTTGGGGTAATTTATATCCGTAGTGATGTCCTGCACTATCTTTTGAAGTTTAGTGCCCAAAATGTACGGATTGTGCAGGTCGTACAGCACCGCCGCCGAGGACTTTGCATTGACGTAAATATCGCCCACCTTGAAAATCTTATCCGTCCAATTTACATTGACATTGACGCTCTCGACCTCGTTGTAGTACAGCGATTTGAAGTCAATGCCGATAATGCCCGAGCGCACGATAATACGCTTGTCCGTAAAGACGTATTCCAAATTTTTAAGCTCCGCTACGGACCGCACGATATTTACAATCCATATCCACACGGGAGTAAGGTGAATGAGGAAAAACGGAATAATAAATCCGAGTATCGCAAGCGGAATAGCGCCTTTTGACATAGCTATGGCAATGCCGATGATAAAGCCGAAATCGAAAAGTATCCAGACAATCGTAAACGGCAACGCCTTGACGATAGCCGCCGCAACGTGCGCCTTTTTATCGGGCTTGTCGCGCCAAAGAACGTCCTCGCCGACAGCGAGAATGTCCTCAACCCTGTTCACCTGCATCTGCGACTCTTGAAAATATTTCTCGTCAATGTTCATGGTTAAGTTGTTGTTCTCCTTTTAATAGATTGTACGTCACGTACTTTAAAATATATGACCCACCCCTTCCCTTACGGGCTTTCCCCTCCCGCAAGAACATAGACGGCTGCGGTAGCTACCTCTTTCTCTACAAAACAAATGTTGCTTGTGGGTGGGGAAGTCGGCGCGCGCACATCGGGTATCGACCCCTCATTATGCCACTCGTTCGCGGAAATTAAAACAACATTTTCCGCTCACTTGTACTTGTTGTGTGCTACGCACCCAACTCTGGTGCTTGGCACTCCCTTTGGCTCGCGCCTTGCACTCGCTCGTTCTAAACTTCGTAACGAGTGTGCGTCGTATTCACACCCGCTCAAAGTTTTCGTTTGTGCGCCTCTTTTAATTCGCAAAAGTGGCAATTCACTTGCCGCGCGGGGTCCCCGCAAAACGTCCCTGTTTTGTGGGGTGTTTTTTTGCACCTAACATTTTGCATCTCGCTAAAATGCGATATTTGCGATGATTTTGCGTTTTCTCGCAAGGTTTTGGTCACACCCAGTGTACAAAACGTACACGGTGTGCCAAGTTCTTGCGAAAAACACAAAAGGGCGCAAATAGCGCATTTTAGATGACCTTTCCTTTGACAACCACCATCGGATAACTCTCATACCCGCTCAAAGTGCGTCCCGACTGAATGATGACGTCCTTGTCGGTGATGGTATAGTCGAGGGACGCGCCGTCCATGATGATGGAGTCCTCCATGATAATCGAGTTGCGAATGACCGCGCCTTTGCCTACTTTTACGCTACGGAAAAGAATGGAGTTTTCAACCGTGCCGTCGATGACGCAACCGTCGGCGATAATGGAGTTTTTGACGTTTGCGCCGTCCTTGTACTTGACGGGGACGCTGTCCTTGACCTTTGTGAGTATAGTCGAGTGCTTGTAAAACAGCTCGTCTCTGACGGTGGGGTCGAGGAGTTCCATACTGCGCTTGAAGTAGGTGGGAATGCGGTCGATGACGGCGACGTAATCCTTGACCTCGTAGTTCATGATATACAGTTCGTCGAGCTTCTTTTGCAAAATGTCCTTTTCAAAGTCGTACGCGCCGTGGGCGTAGGCGTTATCCACAAGCGAGATGAGCAAATCCTTTTTGATGAAGTAGATATTGAGGTTGCATCTCTGCTTGCCCGTGTCGCTTGCGACGGGATAGCGCATATCGGTTATGCGGTTGTTCTTGTCGGCGGAGATGATGATTTTGCGGGGATTGGTATCGTCCGTGCAGTAGGTAAGCACCGTAATATCCGCGCCCTTTTCAATATGGAATTTTTCGACTTCCTCGAAGTCGATATTAAACGCGATATTGGTGTTTGCGATGACGACGTATTCCTCATTGCTGCTCATCATAAATCCGCGAAGAGTATACAGCGCCTCGATTTTGCCCTTGTACACGTCGTGCGCGCTGTTGAATACGAAGGGCGGAAATACGGTTATTCCGCTGTTTTTCCTATTCAAGTCCCAGTCGCGTCCCATGCGGATATGGTCCATAAGGGAGTTGTAGTTATTGCGCGTGATTATGCCTATCGTGGTGATATTCGCGCTGACGAGATTTGAAAGCGCAAAGTCTATAAGGCGGTATCTGCCGCCAAAGGGCAACGACGCGGTTGTGCGATGTATCGTCAAATCGTTGAGATGGCTTTCTGCGTCGGACGCAAACAAGACGCTCATAGTATGGTTTTTCATAGTCTTTCCTCCTTAACCCAACATTTCGTTCGCGCCGACGACGGAATTCGCAGGCAGCTCGTACTTAGGCGCTATGACGCTTATCTTCCACTCGCCGGGGCGGCACTCGTTTAGAGTTTCGCCGACCATAGCGTTTTTGCCGACGACCGCGTCCCAGCCGATAATCGAATATCTGACATCTGCGCCGTCCTCGATGACCGCGCCGGGCATAATAATCGAGGCTTCGACGTACGCGCCCTCGCCGATTGTGACGGAGTGCGAAATTATGCTGTCCTTAGCAGTGCCCTTGATGACTGTGCCCTCTGACACGAGGCAGTTTGAAACCCTGCCCGTAGGCGTGATAAACTGCGGCGGCTCGGCGTTGTTGCGCGCGTAAATCTTCCACTTGTCGTCGTCGAGATTGAGTTCGTTTGCGCGCAGAATATCCATATTCGCCTCCCACAGCGAGGAGATTGTGCCGACGTCCTTCCAGTATCCGTCAAACTGATATGCGAACAGCCTCTGATTGTCGGCAAGCATCTTTGGAATGATATTCTTGCCGAAATCGTTTTCGCTGGTCTTGTCGTTTTCGTCATCTACGAGATACTGACGGAGCTTCGCCCAAGTGAAGATATAAATGCCCATAGAGGCTTTCGTACTTCTCGGCTGCTTGGGCTTTTCCTCGAACTCCTCGATTTGGCGGGAGTTCTTTTTGAGATTGAGTATTCCAAAGCGGCTCGCCTCCTCGATAGGCACGTCGCGCACGGCGATAGTACAGTCGGCGTTATTCCTCTTGTGGTCTTTGAGCATATCGTGATAGTCCATCTTGTAGATATGGTCGCCGCTCAAAATCACGACGTACTCGGGGTCGTAGTTGTCGATGAAGTCGATATTTTGATAGATTGCGTTTGCCGTACCCTTGTACCACTCGCCCGACTTCGCGCCCATATACGGCGGGAGAACGTAGATGCCTCCGCTAAGCCTATCGAGGTCCCACGGCTGACCGTTGCCGATATATTGATGAAGTTCAAAGGGTCTGTACTGCGTGAGTACGCCTATCGTGTCGATGCCGCTGTTTATGCTGTTTGACAGCGGAAAGTCTATGATGCGATATTTCGCGCCGAACGGAACCGCGGGCTTTGCCACGTTTTGGGTGAGCACGCCAAGACGCGTACCCTGTCCGCCGGCAAGCAGCATCGCAATACATTCCTTTTTAGAATTTTTGCTCATATTATCCTCCTTGACGTAGGTAGAATTATTTACTTTCTTTGTACTCGGGTTTCAGGAACATAACCGAGTTTTTCGGGATATTGACCTTTATCGAATACTGATAGCCGTGCGAGGGCTTGGCGATGGCGCGGAAAGAGGGTCTGCGCTCCTCGTCGCCGCCGTACTTTTTGAGCGCCGAGTACAAATCCGCCTTGTAGGTCACGCCCTCGGGCACGCCCATGACGTATTTAAGCCTTTCTACGGGCGAGAAGTTGACGATGCAAATCACGTACTCGCCGTCTGCGGCTCGGCGCATAAACGAAACTATGTTTTGAGTGTTGTCGTCCACGACAATCCACTTGAAGCCGTCGTAACTGCAATCGAGCTGCCAAAGCGATTTGTTTTCGAGATAGAATGCGTTTAAGTCCTTTATGAACTTTTGGAAGGACTTATGCCGCGGATAGTTGAGCAAAAACCAATCGAGAGGCTGGGCGTAGTTCCACTCTATAAACTGCGCGAACTCGTTGCCCATAAAGTTGAGCTTCTTGCCCGGATGCCCTATCATAAAGCCGTAAAACGCCTTTAAGTCCTCAAACTTTTGGTCGTACTCGCCGGGGATTTTGTTTATCATACTGCACTTGCCGTGCACAACCTCATCGTGCGAAATGGGCAGAATGTAGTTTTCGCTGTACGCATAGGTTATGGCAAAAGTGAGGTCGTTATGATTGTCCTTTCTGAAAAACGGGTCGGTGGACATATAGTGCAGGCTGTCGTTCATCCAGCCCATATTCCACTTGAAGTTGAAGCCGAGACCTCCGTCGTACGCGGGCTTGGTTATCATGGGATATGCGGTGGATTCCTCCGCGATGGTCAGCGCGCCGTGATATTTCGAAAGTATCGCGGTGTTCATCTGACGCAAGAAATCCCGCGCTTCGAGGTTGTAGTTGCCGCCGTACTGATTTGGCACCCACTCGCCGTCCTTCCTGCCGTAGTCGAGATAGAGCATACTCGCAACCGCGTCGCAACGAATTCCGTCGATATGGTAGACATCAAACCAAAACATCGCCGCCGAGATGAGATAGGACTTGACCTCGTTTTTGCCGAAGTCGTAAATCTTCGTGCCCCACTCCTTATGCTCGCCCTTGCGCGGGTCGGCGTACTCGTAAAGAGGAGTGCCGTCGAAATTGCTAAGCCCGTGCTCGTCGCGGGGGAAGTGCGCAAGCACCCAGTCGAGGATTACACCTATGCCCGCCCTGTGACAACGGTCGATAAACTCCATAAGGTCCTTAGGCGTGCCGTAGCGCGAAGTCGGCGCAAACATGCCTGTCACCTGATAGCCCCAACTGCCCTCGAAAGGATACTCCGTGAGCGGCATAATCTCGATATGCGTATATCCCATCTTCTTGACGTAGGGGATAACCTCGTCCGCCATAGCCGTGTAGTTGATGAAGTTGCCGTCGTCGTATCTGCGCCAACTGCCGAAGTGCATCTCGTAGATATTCATCGGGCTTCCGTAGGGATTGTAGTTTTCCCTATCCTTCATCCACTTTTTGTCCTTCCAGTGATAGCCGTTTAGGTCGTACAGCTTGGACGCGTTTGCGGGAGCGGTCTCGAAATGCAAACCATATGGGTCGCACTTGAAAACCGTATTTCCGTTTTTATCCGTCACGGCGTACTTATAAGTGTCGTACTGCTTCACCCCCGCAACGAACGCAGTCCAAATGCCGTCCTCCGAGGGGGTCATAGGATTTTTGCCCGCGTTCCAGTTGTTGAAATCGCCGACCACCGATACGCTCTGCGCGTTCGGCGCCCAAACGGAAAAATACCAACCGTCTACGCAATTCTCCACGCCTTTTGCGGGCGCGAACATTTTATACGCCTGATAATTGGTCCCTTCGTGAAACAGATAGCAAGCATAACTGTCTCTGACTCTTTTCATATTTCTCTCCGCAATACTCTTTTGTGCCGCGAACGGTCGCATCAAGTAGATATTGATATATACTATAAATTATATTTATTGTATCAAATAAATAGCCGAAGCACAATATTAAAATGTTTTTTTTGCAAATTTTATATTTTTGCAAAAATCTTTTTTCAAAAAATGTCAAAAACCGCAAAAATTGTGAATTATTTTTTTACTTTTTGTAACTTTTGTACACGACCGCACTCCCGCTTCCGCTTAAAAATACGATTTTGCAGGTTTTTTGCAAATTGCAAATGAGCTCTTTTATATTGCCGTTGAGCGTTGCGGCGGGCAGAGTCAAATCGTTTTTATATAGCGCGATATGCTTGCCTGCGATTTGCAAATCTTCGCAGTAATCCCGTTGAGATAGGCGCGAGGTGTCTGTATTTTCCGCTTTGAGCTTATCGTAAAGCGCATAGCACGCCTTAGTATCCGACCCGCCGAGGGCAATCTCCACGCGCAAGTCGTTTAAATCTATGGGGATTTCGACGGGCGTAACTCTTTCTCCCGCGCCCTCGACGATGCAGGGACTTCCCAAAAGCATACAGGGCACGTCGCTCCCCAATTTCAACAAAAATCCGTCATCTAACGCGGCGGATTTGCCTAAATCCTTAGCATATTCACGCATAGCTTTGAGCGCGCCGACCACACTCGCCGACGACCCGCCGAGCCCCGCGCCGAGCGGAACTCCCTTTTTGACAATCAGTTTTCCGCTAACGCCGAGTTTTGCGCAAATCGCCTGCGCCTTGGACAAAAAGAACTCCAAAAAACGCGCCTCGTCAAAGCCTTGAAAGGACGCGGACGCTTCTATATCGCCTATCCCCTCGCCCTCGGACGGAATAAACTCCACAACGTCTTTATATCCTCTATATGGCGCAACAAGCATTTTGAGCGCGTGCAAATCTCCAACCTTGCCTACGATTTCAAGGCTGAGATTGATTTTTGCAAACACTTCCGCTTTATAACTCTTTTGGGTCATAAGTTAATATTAGCACATTGAAATAATAAATAAAAGATATTTTAATAATCCGATATTCCAAGTAAGTAATCGGCAGTGGTATTAAATACTTTTGAGATTTTTATTATGTAGGTTGCAGTAGGTTCATTATCTCCACTTTCCCAACGCGCAATCATAGACTGGTCGCAGTTTATTTTTGCCGCCAACTCTTTTTGTGTCATTTTATTTTCCAATCTCAATTCTTTTAGTCTTGTCTTAAACATAAATTTATTATAAGAAAATATGAATATATTCATTGACAATATGAGTATATTCATATTATTATTGTTTTGTCAATATGAGTATATTCATATTTCAAAAAGAGGTCACTATGCACTTAAAAGAATTAAGACTTGAAAAAGGCTACACTTGTAAACAAATGGCAGAGATTTTACACATATCAGAAAAAACGTATCGCGGTTATGAAAAGAATTGCCGAAAATTAAAAGCAGATAAATTATTATTGCTTGTGAATTTTTTTAATATTTCGTCGGGATATATACTTGGACTTACAGATGAACGTAAAATTCATTAACTTACTAACTCTGTAAAAACGCAGAATTTAGATGAAGAACAAGAAAGAGCCGTTTTGCGAACAGCCTAACGTACATATCGTACGTGACTGTGAGCAAAACGACTCTGACGCAGTTATTCGCTAAATTATGCGTTTTTCAACGGTCGCATGGTGGGGAAAAGGAGTACATCCCGTATCGACGGCGAATCCGTCAACACCATCACCATGCGGTCGATGCCAATGCCGACGCCGCCGGTGGGCGGCATGCCGTACTCTAAGGCGTTGCAAAAATCCTCGTCATAGGGCTGAGCTTCCTCGTCTCCTCCGGCTTTTGCGAGCATTTGCTGGGCGAAGCGCGAGCGCTGGTCGATGGGGTCGTTGAGCTCGCTGAAAGCGTTTCCGCCCTCGCTGGCGCAGACGAAAAACTCAAATCTTTCGGTCAACCTCGGGTCGGACGGCTTGCGCTTGGCAAGCGGGCTGACCTCGACGGGATAATCCAAGATGAACACGGGTCCTACGAGCTTCTCCTCGACGAAGCTGTCAAACACCTCGTAGAGCGCAGTCCCCCAAGTCGTATCCGCTTTAAGCTCCAAGCCCATTTTGTTTGCGGCGGCGATGAGCTCGTCAAGCGGCTGACTGTCGAAATCGAGCCCCGTATACTTTTTGACCGCCTCTGTCATCGTAAGCCTTTCCCACGGGGTTTTGAAGCTGAGCGGCTGACCTTGATACGAAATATCGAGAGCGCCGCACACGCGCATACACGCGGCGCTGTAAAGCTCCTCGGTGATTGCCATCATATCCTTGTAATCGGCGTAGGCTTGATAGAATTCTATCGTTGTAAACTCGGGATTGTGCCTTGTATCCATGCCCTCGTTGCGGAACTGTCTGCCGATTTCGTAAACCTTGTCGAAGCCGCCGACGATACAGCGCTTCAAGTGGAGCTCGGTTGCGATGCGCAGATACATATCGATGTCGAGGGTGTTGTGGTGAGTGACGAACGGACGCGCGTTCGCGCCGCCCGCAAGCGTATTCAAAATAGGCGTTTCGACCTCTATAAAGCCCTTTTTGTCGAGCACCTCGCGTATGGTTGAGATGATTTTACTGCGCTTGATAAATACGTCTTTCACCTCGGGATTTGCAATCAAATCGACGTAGCGCTGGCGGTATCTGAGCTCGGTATCCCTAAGCCCGTGATACTTTTCGGGGAGCGGCAACAGCGACTTGGCAAGCAATTCCGCCTTTTTGACGTGAATGGAAATCTCCCCCGTTTTCGTCTTGAAAACGTCGCCCTCGATGCCTATAATATCGCCTACGTCCCACTTTTTGAAGCCTTGATATTCGTCCGCGCCCATATCGTCGCGGCTGAAATAGCCCTGCATCTTGCCGTCGCAATCGAGGATATGCCCAAAGCTCGCCTTGCCCATTATGCGCTTGGATACGAGCCTGCCCGCAAGACGAACGTATTTGCCCTCGAATTGCTCGTAGTCGGCGTTCACCTCGCCTGCGGTTGCAGTCCTTTCAAACGAGGTGATTTCAAAGGGATTTTTTCCGCTTTCGCTCAACTCGTTGAGTTTTTCGATTCTTACTTTTCGCACCTCGTTGGCGTCAACTTCGGGACGCTCTTGGGGCGTATTCATTTGCTGTTCACTCATAAACGTTCTTAATAACCCGCAAATTTTCATTTGCGGGAAGTCTGAATTTTGCGTGTAAAGACGCAATCTGTCTTATTTGATTGAGATGACCTTGTATTCCTCTATGCCGCCGTGGATATTTGAAAACTTGACGACCTCGCCCGCTTTCTTGCCGATGAGCGCTTTGCCGAGCGGCGACTCGTTGCTGATTTTGCCTTTTGCGAAATCCGCCTCTGTCTCGCCCACAAGTTGGACGGTGAGGACGCTTTCCTCGTCGTCGTCAACCTCGCCGAGATATTCCACCTTGACTATGTGTCCGACGGATACGCGACCCGTCGAAGCCTTTTCGATAATCTTGGCGTTTTTGATGCGTTCTTCGAGGTCCTTAATTTCCTGCGCTACTTGACCCTCTTCCTGCTTTGCGGCGTCGTATTCGGCGTTTTCGCTGAGGTCGCCGAGTTCTCTTGCGTGTTGCAGTTTCTTTGCCACGTCGTCGCGCAGATACACGATGAGATAGTCAAGGCGTTTTTTAAGTTCTTCAAGACCTTCCTGTGTTAAAATAACTTCTTTCATATATACTCCTTAAAGGTGCGGCTGTTTTAAAGCCGCACAATCATTCTTAGGTTATTCGATATTGCCGTCGATGTCGGGTTGGCTGTCTGCGGTTTCGTTTACGACGGGAGTTGTCTCCTCCTGCGCGGCTTTTTTAATCTCCTCGACAGCCGCGGGTTGGTCGGCGCGGATTTCGGCGACTTTCTCGGCAACGATTGCCTCGATTGCCTGTTTATCCGACTTATATTTGGGCGTAAGCACCATGACCTTGATTTCAATGGATTCAAACTTAAAGCCGAACTCGCCGAAGAACATATCGGTCAGCAGAGTGCGCAGATAAGTTTCAACCTCCACAACGTCCTTATCCACGATTTTAACGTTGATTTTGAGGCGCACGCCGTAGTCGTCCTGCACGAGCACGACCTTTTTGCACTTCAATCCCTCTATCTCGGCGCAGGCTTTTTTGACAAGCCTGTTGATGACGGTGGACGACACTCGCACCGACCCGCCCGTCTCTGTGCGGATAACTACGTCCTTTATTATGTCGCGGTTGACAAACATAAGCACGAGCGCGACGCACGCGAGCACGAGATACAAAATCGCAAGCGTTATGAGCAGACCGCGCACGAGCGCGCTTTCAAACTCCTTAAACTCGATGCCGCCGAACGCCGTGACGATAAGCACCATTATCAAAATGATTGCAACGATTATGCTTGCCGACGCAAAGATTTTTTCAAGATTTTTTTTCATAATACCCTCCTTGCGCAATGCGCAAGTATTTATTTATACAATATATACTAAATATTAAAAATAGTCAACATCGCATGCGCAATTTGCGTGTGAATTCATTGTCTAAATTTGTAGATATATCGGATTGTATCGTTTTGTATAAACTATTGATTTTCACTTTAAAACAAATTATAATGAGTGTAAATAAAATTTTAGGAGTGCACTATGCCAAAATGTATAAATTGCGGAAACGAATTCAGCGGCAACTTCTGCCCAAACTGTGGCGCGAAAGCCGAGACGGGCTTGCACTGCCCAAACTGCGGCAAAGAAGTTAGCGCAGATGTCAAATTTTGTTCCAACTGCGGACAGCCTATATCCGCCGTCGCGCAAACTGCTCCCGTGTCAGCACCCATCTCCGCCGCCCAAACGGAGGAACTGCAAAACGAGCTGTATAGCCTCTACAAAATCCTCGAACCCGTGCGAGCGCTCGACGAGGCGGGCGATGCGGTAGACGCTAAAATCAAGGAGCTCAGCGACCATTCGCCGGAGGCAAACAAGCAGTTTTACGACGACTTCGCCCACTACGCGCCCTTTATCAGCGTAGACCTTGACGAGGACTTCCTTACGCCCGAAGCCAAAATAAACAAAAAAGAATGGAAGGAATTTATCAAAAATCAAAAGAAAAAGCTGTACGGGAAAAAGTACGACGACACGGGCAGAACCAAATATAGCATAGAGGGATATAAATTCAACGACAAGATGTACACGGGCATTTACAATCTTTTCAAAGCCAACGAGGACAGGGTTTTAAGCGACTTGGGCGCGTCATTCCTCTACTACAAAATGGACTATTGCTATAACCCCGACGTCAAGGCAATATTTTATAAGCCGCCGTTTAAAGGCTCGTACGGGTGGATACGCGACTATACGATCATCGGCATGCGCAACTTCGTTTTCAAATATCTGAAAGAAAAACGCGGAGACGACTACGACGATTATCTCTACGCGCTGTTCACAAATCTGAAAGGAGGCAACAGGGGCGAGGAACAGCTGCACGACATTCCGCGAGGCTACGACACCGTAAATCAGTCCGAATATCACGATTCCTTGGACGGCAAGGAGTACGACTACTTCTTTTTGAGAGACGGTTTCCCCGAGACCAAACACTTTGAATCCTACATATACAATATAAACGAGCTCGAAGCCGCCGCAAAAAAGAACACCCAAAAGTCGATGCACAAGAAAAAGGAACTCGACGGCTCTATTGCCGAGCTCAAAAAGATACGCGCAAACATAAACGCGTCTATCGAGGAGTATATGAAAACGGTGGACGCCTACATTGCCGACAACGTGAAAATCACGCCGATCACCTACGCGCGCAGTTGGTTTAGCGTGGCGTATATGCTCCACCTTATCGTCAACAAGCGCGGCAGAGATATATACGAGGTCATCAATCAGTACGAGGTGGATATGAAACACAAGGAAATCACGTCCGCGCTTGGCGACATACACTCCGAAATCCGCAGTCAAACGCATATCCTCGGCAGTAAGCTGAACGAAATCAACCGCTCTATCATCAAGCAAACGGACGCGATAACAAGCGCAATCTACTCGCAGACAAGAACTTTGAGCCAAAAGCTCGACACCATCAACTACTCCGTCGTCAGTACGGGCGCAAGCATAGTCGGGTCTATCGCCGAGCTTGGCAAATCTATGGGTCAAGCGATGAGCAATATGCAATTTAACGTAAGCGTGAGTTAATATGCGCAATAACCACAAAAAAGCGGCACTCGAAGTGCCGTTTTTTTTGTTGCGTTTTCGTCGGGTAATTAAAAATATATGCCCCACCCCTTCCCTTGCGGGCTTTCCCCTCCCGCTCGAACCACACCCCACAAAATGGCATTTTGCGGGGAC
>JAMPEA010000008.1 GCA_023665365.1 Bacillota bacterium | reverse complement strand
TCTGCTCAAATTTTGCGTGACGATTGCGCTCACAGCAAAACTCGCAAATTTGTTTCTATGATAATACTTATATGTTACTCGCCAAATTTGCGATTTTGCGTCCCGCAGGGTTGACATTCGGCGCAACTAAAATGGGATATTTGCGATGATTTTGCGTTTTCTCGCAAGGTTTTGGTCACACCCAGTGTACAAAACGTACACGGTGTGCCAAGTTCTTGCGAAAAACACAAAAGGGCGCAAATAGCGCATTTTATTTAATGGGTTTTAGTCCCCAAATACGGGTGGCATACTCCTCCACCGCCCTGTCCGCCGCGAAGAAGCCCGCCTTGGCGATATTGACGAGGGACATTCTGTTCCACCTCTCCTTGTCGAGATAGGTGACGTTGACCTTGTCTTGCGCGTTAGAGTAGCTGTCGAAGTCGGCAAGCACCATAAATCCGTCGGGTTGACCGCCTCTGCCGATGATGAGCGAGTCGGCGATTTCGCCGAACGAGATGCCGTTGAGCCCTTGACGGAGCGCGTCGATAAGGCGCTTGATGCGCGGATTGGCCTGATAGTAGTGCGAGGGGTTGTAGCCTCTTTTCCACATTTCTGAGACCTCGTTTGCGAGCAAGCCGAAGAGGAACATATTTTCGTCGCCGACTTCTTGATGGATTTCGACGTTAGCGCCGTCGAGCGTGCCGATTGTAAGCGCGCCGTTTATCATAAACTTCATATTGCCCGTTCCGCTTGCTTCCTTGCCGGCGATTGAAATCTGCTCGCTGACCTCGGAGGCGGGCATAATCATCTCGGCGAGCGTAACGCGATAGTTTTCAAGGAAAACGACCTTGATTTTGCCCTTTACGTCGGGGTCGTTGTTGATGACGTCGCCGAGCGTACAGATAAAGCGGATAATCTGCTTTGCCATATAGTACGCGCTTGCCGCTTTCGCGCCGAAGATGAACGTGCGCGGCTGAACGTCGAGATTGGGATTTTCTTTTATGCGGAAGTACAAATCCAAGATATTGAGCGCGTTGAGAAGCTGACGCTTGTACTCGTGCAGACGCTTGACCTGCACGTCGAAGATACTGCCGGGGTCAACTTGAATACCGTTTTGCTTCAAGATGTAGTTTGCAAGGTCTATCTTGTTGGCGTGCTTAATCTCCGCAAGGCGATTGAGCGTCTGTCTGTCGCCCATATATTTTAGCAAATCCTGCAAGCGGTCGGCGTCTTTGAGCCACTTGTCGCCGATGAGGTCGGATATAAACGCCGCAAGGCGCGGATTTGCCTGCGACACCCAACGTCTGTGCGTAATGCCGTTGGTGACGTTTGTAAACTTCTCGGGGTGCATACGGTAGTAATCCTTAAACACGTCATTTTTCAAAATATCGCTGTGGAGCGCTGATACGCCGTTTATCGTATGCGAGGTCGCAAGGCAGAGGTTTGCCATTTTGACCTGCCCGTTTGAGAGGATAGCGCTGTTGTTGACGACGTCCCAGTTGTTGGGATAAGCCTTCCAAAGCTCGTCGCAGAAGCGGAGATTTATCTCCTGCACGATTTGGAAGATACGCGGAAGAAGCGTAGCAAACAAATCCTGCGGCCACTTTTCGAGCGCCTCGGACATGACTGTATGGTTTGTATAGGACACCGTATGCGAAGTTATATTCCACGCCTCGTCCCAGCCGTAGCCGTATTCGTCGAGGAGCAACCTCATAAGCTCGGGGATACACAGCGTGGGGTGCGTATCGTTTATGTGGATTGCAACGCAATCCGCGAGGTTATCGAGAGTTGGGTTTGTAAGCAGGTGTCTATGCAAAATACTCTGAACGGAAGCGGACACAAAGAAATATTGCTGTTTTAGCCTAAGCGACTTGCCCTCGATATGGTCGTCGGCGGGATAAAGCACCTTGTTTATCGCCTCGGCGACGGTCTTAGCGCTGCTCGCCTTGACGTACTCGCCCTTGCTGAACATATTTATATCGAAGTCCTGCGGGGCTTCCGAATGCCAAAATCTGATGCGGTTGACGGCTTTGGTGTCGTAGCCGGAGATATTCATATCGTAAGGCACGGCGTTTACGACGGTTGCGTCGCGGTGGTTTATGGTGAGTTTGCCGTCCTCCCAAGTTTGATCGACGTGACCGCCGAACTTGACCGAATAGATTTCCTCCTTGCGAGGCGCGAGCCAAACGTCGCCCATTTTGAGCCAATCGTCGGGCTGTTCGAGCTGCCAGCCGTCAACTATAATCTGCTTGAAAAGACCGTAGTCGTAGAGTATGGAAAATCCGCTTGCGGGATAGCTTAAAGAAGTGAGCGCGTCCATATACGCCGCGGCAAGTCTGCCCAAGCCTCCGTTGCCGAGCCCCGCGTCCGGCTCGTAGGCGTAAATCTCGTCCATCTTGACGCCGAGGCTTTCGACCGCCTTTTTCACGGGAGCTTCGATGCCCATATTGAATAGGTGGTTGCGTAGCGACCTCCCGAGCAAAAACTCCATGGACATATAGTAAATCTGTTTTGCGTTTTTCTCGTGTACCTGCTTTTTGAAATTAACACGGGTCTGCGTCAAAATATCCCTAACGCACATACACGTCGCCCTGTAAATTTGGGTTTTGCTCGCGTCCTCGGGCTTAACTCCGAAGTAGCGAGCAAGACAAGACGCAAGTTGAGCGCCGAATTCCTGCGAAGATACGTTGAATTTCATTTTCCTTCCTTCCTTCCGCTTCCCCCTCGGACGAAAGATTATGATATGTTATTATGCCGATACTTATATTATAATATTCATATAAAGTATTTTAGCAACTTATAATATTTTACTTTTTTAGATTAAATCTGTCAACGCTATGACGCAGGATTTGAAAATTTGTATTGACAAATCGCGGGTTGAGTTATAATATAATTGCATAAACCGTTGAGAAGAAGAAAACCGAGGAATGACTTAGAGAGAGTCGGCGACGGTGCGATGCCGATAGAAACAGCTTCGGATAATATGGGTCTTTGAGGGCTGGGGCGAAAGGATACGAGTAGTTTCAGACGTGCGCCTTACGTTAAAGGCAGGTTGTGTTGGCAACCGATGAGAGGAAGGCTTCGGCTTTCAAGTACGGTGGTACCGCAGACTGACATACAGTTTGTCCGTGCAAAACGACAGTTTTGCGCGGATTTTTTATTAGGTACTACAAAAACTACCCGATACAACCGCCCGCAAGGGCGTATGCAAAGCGAAATCTTTGCAAATTATATCCAAGGAGGTACAAAATGAGCAACAAAATCCCCTACAAAACCTATCTGACAGAAGCGGAGATGCCAAAAGAGTGGTATAACGTGCGCGCCGATATGAAAACCGACCACCGTCCGCTTTTAAACCCCGCGACGCACGAACCCGTCAAACTCGAAGAACTCGAAGCCGTGTTCAATACGGAGTGCTCCAAACAGGAGCTGAACGACAGGGACGAATATATCGAAATCCCCGAAGAGATAAGAGAATTCTATAAGATGTATCGCCCCTCGCCGCTTGTGCGAGCGTACTGTCTTGAAAAGTATTTGGACACTCCCGCGAAAATCTACTACAAATTCGAGGGCAACAATACGAGCGGCTCACACAAGCTCAACAGCGCGATTGCGCAAGCCTACTACGCCAAAAAGCAGGGGCTCAAAGGGCTAACCACCGAGACCGGCGCGGGACAGTGGGGCACGGCGCTTTCGATGGCGTGCGGATACTTCGGCTTGGACTTGACCGTATATATGGTGCGTTGCTCCTACGAGCAAAAGCCCCAGCGCAAAACGCTTATGGCGACTTACGGCGCAAACGTCATTCCCTCGCCCTCAGAAACCACCGACGTGGGAAAGCATATGTTAAAAGAATATCCCGAAAACACCTCCGGCAGTCTCGGAACTGCAATATCCGAGGCGGTCGAAGTAGCGGTGAAATCAAACGGCGAGCGCAAGTATTCGCTCGGAAGCGTGCTCAATCAAGTAGTGTTGCACCAGTCGATAATCGGCATCGAAAGCAAACGCGCGATGGAAAAGATTGACGAATATCCCGATATTGTCATCGGCTGCGCGGGCGGAGGAAGCAACCTCGGCGGACTTATGTCGGAGTTTATGCACGACAAGCTCAAAGGCAAAGCGAATCCGCACTTCATCGCGGTCGAGCCGATGAGTTGTCCAAGCCTCACCAAGGGCGTATTCGCCTACGACTTCTGCGATACTGGACGCGTCACTCCGCTCGCAATGATGTACACGCTCGGAAGCGGCTTCTGCCCCTCGCCCACCCATGCGGGAGGACTGCGCTATCACGGAATGAGCCCGATACTTTCCCAACTGTACCACGACGGGTATCTCGACGAGGCGCGCGCGGTAAGTCAAGTGGACGTGTTCGACGCGGCGATAAAGTTTGCAAGAGTAGAGGGCATATTGCCCGCGCCCGAGTCGTCTCACGCGATAAAAGTTGCGATAGACGAAGCGCTTAGATGCAAGGAAACGGGCGAGCAAAAGACGATACTTTTCGGGCTGACAGGCACGGGCTACTTCGACCTGTACGCATATGAAAAATCCTTAAACGGCACTTTGACGGACGCACCGCCGAGCGAAACCGACCTTGAAAAAAGCGAAAACGCAATCCCCAAGTTTTAACGAAAAATAAGGTTTATACCCGCAAAACCCGCACTTAAAGTGCGGGTTTTGTTGTGTTGCAAAAACACCCCCTTAAAGAATAAGGGGGTAGGGGGATATGAGGAGTTTTCGGGTAAGGGGGTTCATAAGGGGGTATAGGGCGGACTCGGAAAACAGCCCTTACCCCCTTAATAGCGAGGTTACACCTCACCCGTCACTGCGTGACACCCTCCCCTCAATGGGAGGGCTTTTTGTATTGCTTCGTCATCGGGGACTCCGTATTTACCCCACAAAACAGGGACGTTTTGCGGGGACCCCGATAAACCCCATCAAACGCGGAGGTTTGACGGGGACCCCATAGGGGAGGGCTTTTCTGGATTGCCGCGTTGTATTCTCTTCGCAATGACGGATATGACGCTTAGCTCTCCCTTCCTCCGCGCCCTGCGCGTCGCGCTCTATCAAGCCAACGTTATTCGCGCATTAACAAATCCATACACGTCTCGAAGTTTACACCGTACCAATGCGCTTCATTTACGGTGTTCTCTATGCTCATAACGACGAAATCGGCGGTCTTGACAACAGCGTCGCGGACGGATTCTCCTCTTGTCAACAGCCCTGTAAATGCAGAGGCAAACAGGTCGCCCGTGCCGTGGCAGGAACGCGCGATGCGCTTGTGCGGATAATAGAACTTCTCCCCGTCGCCTAAGACGACTACGCCCGTAGTGTCCTTGTCGTAGCCGACGCCCTTTAAGACAATTCGCTTTGCCCCGATTGCTTTAAGCCCGTCGAGCAAGGCGTCGATATATTCCTCGTCGTACTCCTCTTTATATTCCATGCCCGTAAGCAAGCTCGCCTCGGTGATATTGGGCAAAATTATATCGGCATCGGCGCACAGCGAGCGCATAGCATCCACAAAATCGCCGTCGAAAGCGGGATAGAGTTTGCCGTAGTCGCCCATAACGGGGTCTACGATTTTGAGCCCGCCCTTGCGCAGTCTTGTCGAAAACGCGCGGCGCACAACGTCTATCTGCTCCGCGGTTGCGAGATAGCCCGTATACACTGCGTCGAAAAGGATATTTTCCCTATCCCAGTGGTCGAGGATTTTGGTTATCTCGGAAGTCAAATCGAGGCAGGTATAATCCTTAAACCCCATCGTATGCGTTGAAAGGAGCGCGGACGGAAGAACGCAGGTCTCCACCCCGCACGCCGATATGACGGGCAACGCCACCGTCAACGAGCACTGCCCGAAACAGGAAATATCTTGGATTGTAAGCACGCGTTTTGAGTCCATAATACACCTCTTTTGAGACGTTTAATATATGATAACTCAAAGCGAAAAAAATAGCCAACGATTTGCGCATAAAATAGACGCGTTTTATACTTCGCGGTCGATTTATCCCCAAACTGCCAAGGGCGCATACGGGCAAGCGCAAAAAATCTGCGTAATTTTGGCAAATATTGTAAATTTGTGGGGATTTTTGCGTGCAAAGTTTGTAAATATACAATATAATATACAATAAGTAAGTATAACCTATATGAAAATACTAAATCGTTGCGCATGCGCGAGTAAAAACGGGAGAGAGAAATGTCGGAAGTCGAAAATGTCATCGAGATAAAAAATCTTGTCAAGCAATATCCGTCGGCGACTTCTCCCGCCGTCAACGACTTTACTCTCGACTGTTGCGAGGGCGAAATCGTAGGGCTATTGGGACACAACGGCGCGGGCAAATCCACGACTCTGAAATGTCTTACGGGCATACTGCCCTTTACGTCGGGAGAGATACGCATAAACGGCTACGATATAAAAACCTCGCCGATTAAGGCGAAAGCCTCGTTCGGCTTCGTATCGGATAAACACGATGTGTTTGTGAAAATGACGGGCATACAGTACGTCAACTTTATGGCGGACGCATACGGCATAAGCAAATCCGAAAGAGCCGCGCGGCTCGGGGAACTTGAAAGCGTCTTTTCGCTCGGGGACAAAATTTTCGAGCCGATAAGCAACTACTCGCACGGCATGCGCCAAAAGATATGTATGCTTGCAAGTCTCATACACCGCCCCAAACTTTGGATACTCGACGAGCCTATGATAGGGCTTGACCCGCATACGGCGGCGAGCGTCGCCGATTTTATGAAAGAATACGCAAAAGAGGGCAACTGCATACTGTTCTCCTCGCATAACGTAAACTCAGTACAAAGAATCTGCGAGCGCGCGGTGATTATCAACAACGGCATAAAGACGGACGACTTCCGTTTTGACGATTTCAATCTAAAAGGCGAGGAGTTGGAGGACTATTTCCTCTCCCGCACTGCCGCGAGCGATAGGGGTCGGACGGAGTCGGAATGAACAGATACTCGTTGCTACTCAAAAAACAGTTTTTCGACGCAGTGCCGCTGAACTCCAAACAGCTGTCGAAAAACTTGGCGCGATATGCGCTGGGCGTATTGCTCGTCGCGTGCGTGGTGACGGCGTTCGGGTTTATCTTTTCAAAGTTCACCGAGACGTATACGCAGATAAAAATCAATCGCGTCCCAAACGTCGCCGAGCGGCAATTCGAGGTGATGTCCACGGTGTATTTTGCGATGATAATCGCATTCACCGTGACGGGCACTATGCGGCTATGCCACACTCTGTTTGAAAACGGCGATATAAATATCCTTATAACGATGCCATTTTCGCCGTTCGAGATATTCGCCTCGAAGTTGACTTGGCTATATATAAGGCAGGCGATAATGTCCCTCGTTGCGGTGCTGACGGTCAACCTCTCGTTTTTTATAACGACAGACCTCGTATCCGCCTACAACGTGCTTATGTCCTTCGTCGTGGGGCTGATACTGCCGATATTTCCGCTGTCGATAGCCGCTCTGCTTGCGTTGCCCTACTACTATATAAAGCGCATAATAGCCTCGCACTATCTGATAAACTTTGCGGTTATGACGGCTCTGCTCGCGGGGTTCTGCGTGCTGTACGCATATCTGTTCGGAATAGCGGAAAATCTCGTCGGCTCGGGCAAGCTCGCGTCCCTCTTTAACGAAAACACGATGCTTAGGATAAACGCCTTTGCCGCAAACGCGTATCCCGCAAACCTCATCGCGGGCATTATGCTAAGGCGGGACGTAGGCAAAAATTTCGGCATACTCGTCGCTATACTGCTCGGAGTTCTCGCAATAGGTCTGCCTACGATACACGCGATTTTCATACGCGTCACGCAAAAGGGCTTCGCCGCTCGCGTGCCGCACATACGCTACAAAAAGCCTCTGTTCATAAAACGGGGCGGACTCTTGGGGCTAATACACAAGGAGTTCATCCTCGTTTTGCGCACGTCGGGCTACGCGTATATGTACTTTGCAACCGCAATCATAATGCCGATAATGACATACTACTCGGCGCGTTTAGGCTCCGAGTTGATTGGCGGGATTATGGGCAATATCCGCTTCGATTTCGAGCTATGCACGTTTATAGTGCTGCTGTACAGCACTCTGACCAACACGTTTTGCTCGACAAACATAAGCCGCGACGGATATATGGCGACCGTGCAAAAAACCCTGCCCTACTCGCCGACGCAGATACTGTCCTCAAAGATGATATTCAGCGGGATTGTGTCCGAGCTCAGTATAATAGTCGCCTGCATCGTCCTCGTATCAACAAAGCTCGAAAGCCCCGTGGACGGACTTATCACGTTTATATCGTCCTCTCTGCTCGCCGCGGCGCAGATAGCGTTAGCAACGAGGCTCGACCTCGACCGTCCGCACTTTTCGCGCACGGACGACGGCGAAATCAAAGAGGCAAATTCAACCGTGTCGGTCATCATACTCGTAGGGCTTGCGGTGTGCTTTGCAATGGGCGTACTATTGCTGTACAACGCGCTTAAAGGTCTGATAACAAACGAAGCCGTCGCTTCGAGCATAGGCGCAAGCTACGCCTTGGCAATATGTATCCCGCTCGCCCTGCTCGGGGGCGCGCTCGCCTACTTTTTCGTAAACCTCAAAAAGGCTTACGCCAATCTCGACGCCGAGAGGTGAAAATGAAAAAACTCGTCACCGCACTTATCGTCATACTCCCAATCATACTGCTCATCGCGCTGTTTGCGGTGACGGGGATTGCGCGTATCGCGGCGCAGATTCCGGCGACGGGGATAAGCATCGCAAACAAGGGCGAGGACGGCATTTTCTTCTTTGACCTTGCCGACTACAAATATCCTATGAACGAAAAGGACCTCGGCGTGGAAGTCCTGCCGAGAATAGCGCACAACAGAGGCTACGACCTTACTATCACCGACCTCGGCGGCAAAGCGACGGACGTGGTTACGCGCGGCTCGGACGGGTCGTTCTCGCTAAACGGAACGGGGCTTACGAAGCTGACCTATACGAGCAAGGACGGCGGATACAGCGACAGCGTACTCTTCAACGTGACCGCTTCCGCTCCGCTGTCGCTAATGCCCACCGTGTCCGACGCGGACGGCAACGCCTACGAACTCGAACCCGCCGAAGATACCGACTACAAAATCACTCTGACAAGCGGAAAGTATACGCTCGGCGCGCTTTACGAACCGTCGTCGGTGATATTCACGCACGCAAAGTATCAAAGCGCAAATTCGCAAATACTGGCTTTTAGCGACACAAACGGGCACTTTAACGCGCGTTTCTGCGGAAATACCGTCGTTACGGTGTCCGCAGACGGAGCAAAAGGACCTATAAAAAAGACAATCGAAGTGACGGTCGTCCCGTCCGCAGAGACGACTATCGACGGCTTAGCCGCGGATAACGTCGCGTACATACGCGCGCCGATAGGGTCGAAGGCTCTGACGCTGGGCATACAAAGCGCGCTGAACCTGTCCGTCGAGGATATAAGCATCTTCGGCGACAACGTTGCAAACTTCAATGCCGTCGCGGTGGACAGCGTTGCGGGCGCGTTTAACGTGCGCATCACCTTAAACAACGTATCCGCAAACGCCAAGACGGAACGCTATACGCTGTCGCTCGGCGGCAGAAATTACGACTTCTTTGTGGACTACGCCAATCGGGATTTCAACGTGTACGCCCCCGCTAACGCCAAGGGCAAAGGGGAAATCGTGCTCCCCGTAGGCTCGCACACCACCCTCACCGTTGCAAGCAATCCGCACTCCCGCAATATCGAATACGACTGGTCGATAGACGACCAAGCCGCAATCAAGATAATCTCCGAAAACGGCGGCGAATGTACGTTGCAGTCAAACGGCGCGTTCGGCGCGACGTTGTATATAGAGTGGACGGAGTACGACGAAAACCGCGAGATCGTCGCAAGCGGCATAATAACGCGCGAGGTCACGTCCGTGCACGCCTACTCCGCAATCGTATTCGCCGAGAATGCCGACTCCGTGGGGCTTGGCGGACTTGCGGTCGCAAGCGACGGCTACGACGAGGACGGCAACTTAGTTGCTTACGAGCATGAAAGCAAGTTGAGGGCGTATGGCAAAAGCGGAACTCTTGCGGATATTTACGATATGGAATTTTCAATCTCCGACCCCTCGCTTGCAAGCGTGCGCTTTGAGGACTCCAAGCTATTTGTATCCGCGCTCGGCGACGGCGACGTGACAATCACGGCTACTTGGAAATACGGCGCGCTGTTCGGCATTGCGCCAGCCTCTTTCACCTTCCGCGCGGTCAAGGGAATTGCGGCAAACGACGACGAAAGCATACGGCGGGCGTTTGCGCAGGCGCTCCCAGTCGTGCTGACAGGCGACGTCTATCTCGGCGAAAATCTGTTTGAAAAGACGGCGAGCGGCGGACGAGCGCCCAAATACGAGCCGACTATAATGCGCGAAAAACTGCTGTCCTACACCAACGAGCTCCCCACCACTGCGGATTGGACATATTATAAAAACATGGGCTTCTCCCGCCCGTCGGTGCGCTACTGCCTCGACGTCACCGCCGACCTGCACGGCAACGGACACTTTATAAGCGCGCAGTATATCACAGATATGCTCGACGGCACGGACACACTCTACGATTTTGCGGTGTTCAGAGGTCCGCTCGATTTCGTTGCGACAAGCACGACGGGCATACAGCTTGCGTCTGTCAAGGGGCAGGATAATATCGTATTTTTGATGCGCACGGACGGCGTAACCGTCGATAACGCCGTGCTCAAAGGTTGCGACGACGAGACGCTATACGACGGCGACGAAATAAATCTGTCCTGGCTCAACTACGTGGGCACGACGCTTGAAATAATGGCGGATGTAAACCTTACGCGCTCCCGCGTGATGAACGGGCGCACGGTCGTTCGCATATTCGGGCGCGACGACGTACAAGGCGACCCCGACGTTCAAAGCGAAAAAATCAACGCGACGATAGACGGGTGCGTGTTGCAATGCGCGCGTGAATTTATTCTTAAAATAGGCACTAATCGCGTAGTGCTCGGCGATTTGAAAAACCCCTCGCCCTTCCTTTTCGACGCAAACGGCAACGAGTACGACGCGTACAACTCCCCCGCTTGCGACGGATATTTATACGACGACTACTTTATGTCCAACCTCGTGCTGACGGACGTTGCGCTAAAAGACAGCACGCTTAGCACGAGCGGAATGTTGTCTATCGGCATAGAAAGCCGCTTTGCGGGCTTGATGCTCGCGGGCGACCCCAAAACCATATTCAGAATAGACGGCTGGTACAACCTCGCAGGCACAAGCTATCCCGCGGCACTGCACCTCATTGGCAACGTAGTCATCAACGACTGGAAAGACGTGCGCTCGGTTGACAGCTCTACAATAGTCGAGGCGGACACCTCGCAAAGCTCGCTGGCGTTCCTCGCGCTCGACGTGTCGCAGATGCTCAAAACCGTGCAGGAGTTCGGCGGCGACAAATACTCCGATATAACCACTCTCAAAGGCGGCAAACAGCTCGTACACGGCGGCATCGCGTTCTATGGGGGCGGCAAGAACTACTCCGTGCTCGATATGTCGGGCTACACGGGCAAAGCGATGAAAAACTACAACATAAACCTAAACATTTTGCTGAATTCCAAGGATAAAAACGTATCCAATCAAGGCGCGTTCCTGCCCCTCGCCGCAGGCGTAGAGGACTTCCGCTTCATCTTGGAATACAATTATTAACCGACTTCGCCAACTTCGTTGGATTGAAATAGCACATTCCTCTTTCAAGCTAATTTTCTCAGATTGAAACCGCACATTCCCCTATCGGATTTATATTATATAATATATAAAATCCATATAAAAGAACGCGCTCCCATAGCGGGAGCGTTTCTTTTTGGGTACGGTTTTTCGTTAATACTGAGCTTGAATACGCTTCAACTTAGTGAAATAATTTATTTCGCCGACGACAAACAGCACCGCAGCTACTACAAACATCGCTATGCCTACGCCGTAACCGACTCCGCCCGACACAAGGAAAAAGAATGCCAGACCGACGGACAGCGCAAGGAATGAAATAAGGAGAAATAGTATCATAATATTCATATTACTGAGTTCTGCGACTTTTCTCACAATATTTTTATCGTCCATACGCACCTCCTTTTCGTAGTATGGTTAGTATGTGAGAAAAGCAAAAAGTTATTCGTAATCTATGCGACCAAGGACGTAATCCACCGAACACTCAAAGAATTTGGCAAGTTTTACAGCGTTATCGAGGGAAGGATTGTACCTCGCTTTCAACCAATAATGTAATATGGATTGCGAAATTTTAGTCTGCTTCTTTAAGGCATATTGCGTTTTATTCTTGCTTTTAAGCAAAAATTTAAGTCTTTCATCAAACGGCGCACATTCTTTAAAATCAAACATTCTATCGTCGTCGCTTAGTCCAAGCATAAAATCGATTTTATAACCGAAATAATTTGATAGTTTAACGGCATTTTCTGTGGACGGCGCGATTTCCGCCGCAAGATAACGGTAAATAGCACTTCTTTCGACACCGCTATTCTCGGCAAGTTCGGACGCGTTAAGACCTTTTTCAATCATCAACTCATTGAGCCTATAAGCAAATTTAGACAAATTCAGCATATTTTCAACAAAACTCCTCATAAAAATATGCTCTATTTGTGCGACTTTCTCCTGATTGTCGGACGAATAGACGCTAAAATATTTATGTAAGCGCTTAACTAAATCTATTCGAGGCAACTATGAATAAACAAATTAACAAAAATAATCCTACGTGTAACACCCAAGACATTGCATTTGATATTAAATATTTTTTGCAAGATTTTTATTTAGCGAAATTTATAATAAACAATAATGAAGTAAAAATTTTGTTTGATAACGGTCAAATATTTAGTGTACTTATTAAGGAAAATAAAAGTTAAATAAAAACAGAGTGATTTTATTTAAGGGGGTAAGGGCTGTTTTCCGAGTCCGCCCTATACCCCCTTAACAACCCCTTTACCTGAAAACTCCTCATATCCCCCTGCCCCCTTATTCTTTAAGGGGGAATTTAGTTTGTGAAAACGCGATATTTTGCGTCAGACAAGGAAAAGCCCTGTTGCAGACAACACTGCGCTGTATACGAAACACCAAACAAAAGATTTTTGCGTAATATTTTGAAAAAATCTTAGCAAAAATGTTTTGCGCGGTAGTAACGAAAAAATTTTACTGAAAGGAAAAGCACTCACATTTTATTTGTGGGTGCTTTCTAAACAGTACAAATTTTTTCGTTTGACGCAGTATCACACAAAATAGCGCGTTTTTAAATCTTTTCTATGACTGCACCGTCCTTGGTATCCTTAACGGAATAGCCGAGCTTGGTTATCTCGCTTCTGATAGCGTCGGCCTTAGCCCAATCCTTGTTTTGCTTTGCAAGGGCGCGGGCCTCGACAAGCGCAAGCACTTCGGCGGGGACGTCCTGCTTATACTTGGCGTCGTACTCGGCGATGAACTGTTGGGGACTTGCTTTAAACAATCCGAGCAAGCCGTAGGTTTTTACAACCTGCTTCGCGTCGGCGACCGCGCCGCAATTTCCCGCTTTGAGCTTTGACTTTATATTTTTGAAAATCGCAAACAAATCTGCAAGCGCCTTGGCGGTGTTGAAGTCGTCGTCCATTGCGCGGTTGAACTCCTCGTCAATCTCGGCGTTGAGTCCGTCGCAAATCAAGCCGCTTTTTTCCACCTCGTCGAGGGTCTTGTAAAAGCCGTACATATGCTTTTCCGCGTCGCAAAAGAGGTTGTCCGTCACGTTTATATCGCCTCGGTAGTTGGTTTGCAAAAGCGCGTATTTTATCGTCTCGGGCGAGAACTCGTCGAGTAAATCCGCAAGGAGTAAGCTGTTGCCGAGCGACTTGCTCATCTTTTGTCCGTTGACCTTGATAAGCCCGTTATGTATCCAATATTTTGCAAACTGCTTGCCCGTAAGCGCCTCGCTCTGCGCGATTTCGTTTTCGTGATGAGGGAAAATCAAATCTCTGCCGCCGCCGTGAATGTCAATCTGTTCGCCGAAAGCGACCCTGTTCATAGCCGAGCACTCGATATGCCACCCGGGACGCCCCTTGCCCCAAGGGGATTCCCAAAAGATTTCGCCCTCTTTTGCGGATTTCCAAAGCGCAAAGTCAAGCGGATTGCGCTTGTTCTCCTCGTTTTCGATACGCACGCTCTCGTAGGCGTCTTCGAGTTTTCTTCCGCTGAGTTTGCCATAGCCGTTAAAACTCTCGACGGCAAAGTAGACGTCGCCGCGCTCTGTCGCGTAGGCGTGTCCGCTTGCAATGAGCTTTTCGACAAACTCGATGATATTGTCGATATTTTCGGACGCTTTGAGCCAAATATCGGGGTCGTCCACTTGAAATTTACGCATGAGCGCGTCGATTTTTTCAATCATCATTGCCGCGTATTCCAGCGCGGGAATGCCCGTCTCATGGGAGCGGGCGATGATTTTGTCGTCCACATCGGTGTAGTTGCGCGCGTACGTGACATTATATCCGCGCTTTTGGAGATACTTGCGGATAATATCGTAGATGAGCGCTTGATATGCGTGCCCGATATGCGCGTCGCCCGACACGGTAATCCCGCACGCGTACATTTTGACCGCGGGCGGATTTATCGGCTCGAACTCCTGCTTTCTGCCTGTAAGCGTATTATATATCTTCAAACATTTCATGTTTTTACTCTGTCCCTTAGGTGAATATTTTATTTATATATGTCCGCACAATTACCAAAACGATATGCAAGACGCTTACGCTATTATGCGTTTTAGTAATTATGCGGACAAAACGTCAATTATGATTTGCTGTACCGAATTGTTATCTGCACAAACGAACCGCAATTAGATACTCTGCTTAATTATATGCGCATCCATTTTGCGCGAGGCTGTTTACAAAACAGTAAGCATAATAGCGTAAGCGTCTTGCAAACTGTTTTGCAAACTTGCACGAGCGAAAATTATTCTTCGCTATCGTTTTTTTGTTCGTTATCCGTTTCGCTTACGGGCGTTACTGCGGGCTCGACGTTATGCGGAGGGGTTACAAGGGGCGTTTCGCCGACTCTATTGATTTTTGACGTGAACAAGCTCTCCTTATCCGAGCTATCCTCGCCGAAAAGTGCGTCGATTTCGTCCTCGTAGATAGTCTCCTTTTCGTATAGCGCCTTGACCATAGCGTCCATAATCGAGCGGTTGGCTTTGAGTATATCGAGCGCGACCTTGTACTGCTCGTCGAGTATGCGCTTGACTTCCGCGTCGATTTGGGCGGCTACGTCGTCGCTGTAATTGAGCTGAGTTTGATAGTCGCGTCCGAGGAAAACCTCCTCGCCGCCGCCGAGATACATATTGCCGAGGGTGTCGGACATACCCCATTCGGTGACCATCTTGCGGGCGATTTTGCTTGCGCGCTGAATGTCGTTCGACGCGCCCGTGGACACGTCCTTGATGACGATTTCCTCCGCCGCGCGTCCTGCGAGCATCATAGCGATATTGTCGAGGAGCTTGCCCTTTGTCATATGGTTGTCGTCGTTCTCGGGGAGCGTAATCGTATAGCCCGCCGCCATTCCGCGGGGAATGATACTGACCTCGTGCACGCTGTCGCAGTGCTTCATAAGTTTTGCGACGATTGCGTGTCCGCTTTCATGATATGCGGTGATGCGCTTATCCGTTTCTGTGACGAGGCGGCTTTTCTTTGCGGGACCTGCCATAACCTTGTTGATAGCCTCGCTGATATCTTTCATCTCGATGAGCTTGCGGTTTTCGCGCGCGGCGAGAATTGCGGCTTCGTTGAGGATATTTTCAATGTCCGCACCCGTGAAGCCCGACGTAAGCCTTGCAAGGCTCTTGAAGTTGATTTCGGAAGACAGCGGTTTATTGCGCGAGTGAACCTTGAAAATCTCCTCTCTGCCCTTGACGTCGGGGACGTTGACGTAAATCTGTCTGTCAAATCTGCCCGGGCGCATAAGAGCGGGGTCGAGAATATCCGCGCGGTTGGTCGCCGCCATGACTATAATCGAACTGCTTGCCTCAAAGCCGTCCATCTGCACGAGGAGCTGGTTGAGGGTCTGTTCTCTCTCGTCGTTTCCGCCGCCGAGACCCGCGCCTCTCTGCCTGCCCACCGCGTCGATTTCGTCGATGAAGATGATGCAGGGCATATTCTTTTTGGCTTGGTCGAATAGGTCGCGCACGCGAGACGCGCCCACGCCTACGAACATTTCGACGAAGTCCGAGCCGCTTATCGAGAAGAACGGCACGTTCGCCTCGCCCGCGACGGCTTTTGCAAAGAGGGTTTTACCCGTTCCGGGAGGTCCTACGAGCAACACGCCGCGAGGAATACGCGCGCCTATCTCTGTGTACTTTTTGGGGAATTTCAAGAAGTCCACGATTTCCTGCAACTCCTGCTTTTCCTCCTCGGCGCCTGCAACGTCGTTGAAGCGGACCTTAATGTCGCGCACTTGATTTGCCGCAGTCTTGCCGAAATTCATCGCTTGATTGTTTGCGCCCATGGACTTGCGGAGTATGATGATAAACACAATCGCAAGTATCGCGTAGAGGATAATCGGCACGAGAATACTCGAAAGCAACGAGCCGCTCGACGGGTCGCTGTAAGAGACGGGGATACTTCTGATATAAGTTGCAATGGACGGATTTATTTCAATCCACTTGTCGAATTCGTCCGTGAGCGTAGCGCGGTTGGGGATATTCGCAAAATAGGAATATCCTTTCACGCCCGATATTTTTATCTTGACGCTGTAAGTGCCGTCCACGTAAAGCCCCGTGACTTTGACGTCGCTTCCGCCCGAGGTCTTGCCTGTTGTCAGCCAAGTCTCCAAGCTGTCGCCCGCGCCCGAGAAATTTATCTCCTTTGGCGAAGTCAGTTCATAAACCAAAATGATTGCGGCTATTATAAGAATGATAACGGCAATCACAATAAAAATACGCGATTTGCTTGACCCTTTCATTTGTCCTCCTTGTGGATGCCCCTGAAAGTATGAGGATTATTTATTTAATATAATAACTATAATAGTATAACACTAATACCGTCAGTATATTATAAAAACGAAATGCAAAATTGTCAATGCAAAAACATATTTTGCAAAATCTTGGCAAAAATACGGTCGTCATTGACTGCATTTCTATCGAATTTTAGCTTCAATCCGTTAAATATAAATTAAAATATGAACGCTTTCGCTTTACAAAAAAAATTATTTAAGTTATGATATGTTAGCATTTTAGATAATGCGCAATCCTTTCCCGCAAGGGACAATAGACCATAAGGAGGTACAAATATGGATAAGTATGAGATTCTCTACATTATTCGCTCCGCTGTCGATGACGACCAAAAAAGCAAGGTCGTCGAAAAGTTTGAAAACTTAGTCGGCACTTTGGGAGGCACTGTCGAGTCGGTTGACAAATGGGGGCTTAAAAAGTTCGCATACGAAATCGACAAGCAGACAGAGGGCTACTACGTGCTGATGAACGTCGAGTGTTCAAGCGACGCTCAAATCGAAATCGACAGACAAATGCGCAATGATGAAGCGATAATCCGCAAGATGATTATCAAAAAGTAAGCGAACAATAAGGAGAAATTTTATGAATAAGGTATTTTTGATTGGCAATTTGACCAAAGATCCGGAGCTTTCTACAACCACGAGCGGCATCAAGTTTTGCAGATTTACGCTCGCAGTTTCGCGCAACTACTCCAAGGACGGCAAGAGGGAGACTGACTTCCTCCCCGTAGTCGTTTGGAGAGCGCAAGCCGACAACTGCGCGCGCTACCTCAAAAAAGGCAGCCGCGCCGCCGTTTGCGGAAGCATCCAGACCAGAAACTATGACGCTCAGGACGGCTCCCGCCGTTACGTGACGGAAATCGCGGCTGACGAAGTGCAATTCCTCACAACCAAGAGCGAAGGCGATAGCGACGTTGCGGATTTTGACGACCTCAAACCCATCGACGACGACCTTCCGTTTTAATTTTAAAGGAGAACGACTATGGCAGAAGAAATAAAAGCTCCGCGCGCTCCCAAGAGAGTGCCCAAAAAGAAAGTTTGCACGTTCTGCGTCGAGCATATCGATGAAATCGACTATAAAGACGTCGCAAAGCTCAGAAGATTTATCACGGAAAAAGGCAAAATCCTCCCCCGCCGCATGAGCGGAGTATGCGCAAAACATCAGCGCGTGCTTGCTACGGCGATTAAGAGGGCGAGAGTTATGGCATTGCTCCCTTACAAAGCAGACTAAAACCGCGTAATTTAGCGCATTACTTTGTCAGGGGTGATTTTTTACTCGTCGTGTACAACAGTACACTGGGCGAGATAAAAAATCGCCCCTTTCGCGTACTGCATCTAAATTACGCGGTTTTTACGATACAATACGATTGCAAACCCGTTACTGTTCACTTTTTTCGACGTTGTAAACTCCTACTGCACTCCACGCAATTTTTTACTTTGTGTTGCGTCATTTGTGCGCTATAATATCATTATATCTAATACGCGGTCTTTACTAAGTTTTTAGATGACTTATATTTTAAACATAACGCCATTGCGAGGAGCGTAGCTTTACCCCGTCAAACACGGAGGTTTGACGGAGACCCCTATGACGCGGTAATCCAAACCGTCGCGCAGAAAAGAATGAAAGTTTTTGATGAAGTTGTATTAAAATACGAAGTTGCCGAACTCGCCGAGCGGGGCATACGCAAAGGTTGCTTCGGCGACGTAATAGCCGTGGACGGAGATACGTGCAAGGTGGTTTTTTATGCCCCGAAAATACACGGCGACTATGCCGTCGCAAAAGTTGAAACAGCCGCTTTGACGTACAAAGGTCATATGGGCGAAAGTTATGTGGCGTCCTTTCAAAAATTTGTCGAAACACTCGACGAGAGCGGTCATACGCGTTTTTTGGACGACGACGTGTATGAGTACGACGAGGTTGAAATCACCCAAGAAAAAGAAAAATACTCGAAGCAAGGCGTTCACAAGGGTATGGTCGGCACGGTCATAGCGGATTATTCCATACTCAATAAGTGGTTGGTCGAATTTTGTGACGAAAAAAGCGGTGAGGATATAGCCATACTTGAAGTTCATCGAGACGATTTCAAGATTATACGTCGTTCTTAAATCTCGCCCATAAGCTCGTCGCATGAAACGCCGTAGTATTGCATAAGCGCAAATATTTTTGATATTTTCATTCCGCCATAATTGCCGCTTTCATATTTAGCATAGGTTTTTAGGCTCAACCCTGCGATTTTCGCAACCTGTTTTTGAGTTAATCCGTGTTTAATTCTCAAATCCTTTAAGTGCATCATTTGCTCCACATCTAGTATTGCTTGTTTTAGTATAAATCCAGTAATTCTAGATTGTCAAGCAAAAATCTAGCAATGCTAGTAGTATATTTTGAGGAGATATGCTATGGTTACTCTGGATAATATCAGAAAAAAACTTGTTGAAGCTATAAAACAAAGCGGCAAATCGCAAAAGGAAATTGCCGCAGAAATTGGCGTTTGTCCGCAAGCGATAAGCCAATATGTTTGTCAAAGTGCTATGCCTGCATTAGACACATTTGCCAAATTGTGTATAGTTTTGGATTTAGATTCAAACGAAATACTCGGAATTAAGAAGTGAAGCTATGAAATTCGCAGAACGATTTAATGAAGTATTAAAATATTCTCAACTTTCACAAGTTCAACTAGCCGAGAAATTAAACGTAAATAAAGCCACTGTCACAAACTACAAGAAAGGTAAAATAGCTCCGTCGCTTGAAACATTTTTCGAGCTTTGCAAACTTTTAGACGTTTCGGCGGACTACTTGCTCGGTCTTAGCGACACATTCTAAAAAATAGTTATGATTACTCTTGAAAAAATTAGGGATAACCTTATAGAAGCTATAAAACAAAGCGGCAAACCTCAAAAAGAGATAGCCGCACAAATAGGCGTTTGTCCACAAGCGATAAGCCAATACATTCGTCAAAATGCAATGCCCGCATTGGACACGTTTGCTAAATTGTGTATCGTTTTGGATTTGGACGCAAACGAAATACTCGGAATTAAATAGAATATATTAAACTATGGCAAACAATAAGAGATCAAAAGCAAGTCAGGCGGCAAGACGCGCCGTACAAAACAATCCCAAGGCGGTTATCATCGCGGTTGTCGCGGTGGTTTTGGTGATTGCGATTGCGTTTTGCGTGCTATATTTCGGCTTCCCCAAAACTTGGGATAGCATTATGGCGTCTATCCGCGGCGATAGCGACGCTCCGCCAATCAACGACGCATCCTTACAGCTGCCCGCAAACGGCTTGACCTTTGAAAATGACGATTTGTCCATACATATGCTGAACGTCGGGCAAGGCGACTGCATTTTGATACTCTTCCCCGACGGAAAGGATATGCTCATCGACTGCGCCAACTACAACAACACGACGGCTATCCAACAAAAGACCTTCGCGTATCTTGAAAAATACGTCCCCGACAAACAGTTCGACTACGTTATGCTTACGCATTGCGACTCCGACCACGTATACTTTTTGGACGAGATTTTAGATGAGTATCAAGTTGACAACCTATATATGCCGAACGTGCTTGCCGCTCCGGAAGGTAAAAGCGATACATATACTAAACTCAAACAGCAGGTGGCTAACCTCGACCCGCAAAAGCTGGCTATGTTCACCGACGATGACACCATAACCACCGCAAGCTACGCCGAGTTCTTCTGCGCCGCGCTCACCGAGCCGAACTGCAATATCACGCTTAACGTAGACCCCGACGAAGATACAAACTCAATCGTCATCACCGACGAGGCGAACGAGCTTTACGAACTGCGCTTCTACTGCCCTACGCAGGACTACTACGACTCGACGGGCTTCAAAAACGGGAAGTACAACGGCACAAGCTATAAAGAAGCCGAGTACAAAAACGCCATATCGCCGATTGGCATACTGTCCTACAACGGGTATAAGGTCGTGCTTACGGGCGACAGCAACTCGATAAACGAGCCTATCTTCGTAAACCGCATCGGCGGAAGCCTCGACTGCGATATTTTGAAGGTCGGACACCACGGGAGCGAAACGTCCTCGACGGACGCGTTCCTTGACGCTATCGACTGCGAGTATGCCTTTATCAGCTGCAATGCGAGCGGCAATAATTTCAACCACCCAAGGCAGACCACCCTCGACAGATTTATCGCGCGCGGCATAGCAATCTATCGCACCGACAACAACGGCAATATCGTTTTCGTGCTTGACGCAGAGATAACCGTATACGTCGAAACGCGCGTCGAGCAAAGCACAAATCAAAAAGGCTTGCCGTCGCCGAGTAAAAAGTAAATCAAATGAATTTACACAAAAACGCCGTTTAAACGGCGTTTTTGTGTATATAAAATGTTTATTTTGCAAATATCAAATTTCCTTATCGCAATAACAGCACCTCAAAACCCCGTCCTTTGAGACCTTGACGGCGTGTTCAAGCTCCTGCTCGACAGCGGTCGCGCAACGCGGATTTTTGCATTTATATTCCCCGAATATCACGTCGTCGGCAAAGCGTTTTTCTCTGCTCCCGTCCCGCTTGGCTTCTTCGAGCAATCTCAGTATCAGTGCCATTCGCATATACTTTCCGTAAAGCGCCTGCTTGAAATAGCACGCGCGACTGTCGTCGTCCACCTTGACGCTTATCTCGTTCACACGCGGAAGCGGATGCAAAATTATCATATCGGGCTTGGCGGCTTTCAGCTTGTCTACGGTTAGGACATAGCTGTCTTTGAGCCTCTCGTATTCCGCCCTGTCGTCGAAACGCTCGCGCTGTATCCTCGTCATATAGAGTACGTCGAGCGCGGGTATCGCGTCATCGAGGCTCGCCGTTTCGACGATTTCAACCTTGCCGAGCACGTCCTGCTTAACGTATTCGGGCAACCTAAGCTCCGTCGGCGAGATGAGCGCCGCCTTTACGTTTTTATATCTCGCAAGCGCTCCGAGCAGGGAATGAACGGTTCTTCCGTATTTCAAATCTCCGCAAAAACCCACAGTTAGATTGTCGAAATCGCCCTTTTCTCTGAATATTGTCAGCAAATCCGCGAGCGTCTGCGTCGGGTGGCAATGTCCGCCGTCCCCCGCGTTGATGACGGGGATTGTCGCGTTATTTGCCGCGACCAGCGCCGCTCCCTCTATCGGCGAGCGCATCGCAATTATATCCGCATAGCAACTTACTATCTTTGCCGTATCCGCAATGCTCTCGCCCTTTGCCGCCGACGAACTGCTCGCCTCCGAAAAGCCGATGACGCTTCCGCCGAGCTCCAACATAGCCGCCTCGAAGCTCAATCTCGTGCGCGTGGACGGCTCAAAAAACAGCGTCGCAAGTTTTTTGCCCTTGCACGCCTCGGCGTACTTCGTGGGATTTGCGATTATGTCGTTTGCGATAGCGATAAGCGAGTATAGCTCGTCTACGCTGAAATCTGTTATGTCAATCAAGTTTCTCATGGATTCTCCGTATATAAAAATTTTATTTCACAAAAGTGGGAATTGACTTCCCGCTTTTGCACCGCCAGACGATTGCGCTCAAAGCAAAACTCATTGCAAAGCAATGATTTTGCGTCCCGCAGGGTTGACATTCGGCGCAAAAATTACCTTATAGTCCATGTCTCATCAGAGGGGTTGTCTCTGAAAGCAATCAGACGCGCTACGTCCTCGGGCTTTATATAGCCCTCTTCCGCGGCGGTGGCAACAATCACGTCGAAGTTTGTCAACGATACGTTTTGCACATTCGCTTCTTTTAGTCTGTCAATGCCCTTTTGCATTCCGTAGGTGAAAATGCTCGCAATGCCAAGCACCTCTGCGCCAGCCTCTCTAAGCACGTTAACGACCTCGATACAGCTTCCGCCCGTGGAAATCAAATCCTCCACGACGACGACTTTCTGTCCCTTTTCAAGCTTGCCCTCGATTTGATTTTGTCTGCCGTGGTCCTTTGCCCCCGAGCGCACGTAGCCCATAGGCAAGCCCATGATGTGTCCCGTTATCGCCGCGTGAGCAATGCCCGCGGTGGACGTGCCCATAAGCACCTCGACGTCGGGATAGTGCGTCCTTATTATCTCGGCGAGACCGTTTTCAACGTCGTTTCGCACCTCGGGCGCGGTGAGCGTAAGGCGGTTATCGCAGTACACGGGGCTCTTGATGCCGCTCGCCCAAGTAAACGGCTCGTCGGGACGGAAAAACACCGCCTTTATCGACAGCAAATCCTTGGCAATGAGTTTTGCAAGTTTCATATTTTATCTCCTTCTAAACTACGTAACGATTTTAGTTTAAAAATTCTTCCACACACCTTTCATAGGCGGCGACGGGGTCGGGCGCGGCGGTGATAGGTCTGCCAACTACGATATAGTCCGAGCCTATTTCCCTTGCCTGCGCGGGAGTCATAACTCGCTTTTGGTCGCCGACCTCGCCGTCGGCAAAGCGAACCCCCGGAGTGACCGTCACAAAATCCTTTCCGCATACGCCGTGCACCTTGCCCGCTTCGAGCGGCGAACACACCACTCCGTCAAGTCCGCAGTCCTTGGCGTTCTTGGCGTAGTGCAAAACCACCTCGTCAATCGGCTTTTCGATGAGCAAATCCTCGCTCATGCTCGCTTGGTCGGTGGACGTAAGTTGCGTGACCGCTATAAGCATAGGGCGCGTGCCGTCCTCTCTCGTCAAGCCCTCGATTGCCGCGCTCATCATACGCTTTGTGCCGGCGGCGTGCAGGTTTGTCATATCTACGTCGAGGTTTCTAAGCACCGCCATACTCTTTTTGACGGTGTTGGGAATGTCGTGCAATTTCAAGTCCAAAAAGATTTTGTGACCGCGCGCCTTTATCTCGCGCACGATTTGCGGACCTTCCGCGTAGAAAAGCTCCATGCCTATTTTTACGAACGGCTTTTTGTCGGTGAACTTATCCAAAAACTCGAACGTCTGTTTTGCACTTGCAAAGTCGCAAGCTATAATCACGTCCTTTCCCATCAGTCGCACCCTCCTATAATATCGCTGAGTTTTGAAATGCCGTACTTCTGCATAACTCTCGGCAAATCCTCGATTATATCGCGGCAGGCGTACGGATTGATTAGGTTTTGCGCCCCTACCTCGACGGCGGTCGCGCCCGCGAGCATCATCTCGATTACGTCCTCGGCGCAGGACACTCCGCCCATGCCGACGACGGGGACTTTCACCGCCTTTGCCACTTGATACACCATGCGCAACGCCACGGGGAATATCGCGCTGCCCGAAAATCCGCCCATAGCGTTTGCAATCACGGGCTTTTTGGTTTTGAGATTTATCCTCATGCCGAGCATCGTATTGATGAGGCTTATTCCGTCCGCGCCCGCGTCCTCGCACGCCTTTGCGACGGACACTATATCCGTCACGTTGGGCGTAAGTTTGATTATAACGGGCTTTGTCGTCACCGCTTTGACGGCTTTTGTCACCTCCGCCGCGCACGAGGGCGACGTGCCGAAACTCATCCCTCCGCCGTGCACGTTGGGACAGCTTATATTGACTTCGAGCCACCCTATTTGCTCGCACTTATCAAGCCTCTCGCAGGTGTAGGCGTACTCCTCGATTGAAAACCCGCTTACGTTTGCCATGACCTTTTTGCGAAAGCATTTTTGAAGGCGGGGAAGCTCCTCGCTGATCACCTTGTCCACGCCGGGGTTTTGAAGCCCCACGGAGTTTATCATACCCGCAGTGCACTCTGCGATACGCGGAGTGGGATTGCCGAACCTCGGCTCTTTCGTAGTCCCCTTAAACGAGAACGTGCCGAGGCAGTTTATATCGTATAAATCCGCGTACTCGTAGCCGTAGCCGAAAGTGCCGCTTGCGGGGATAACGGGGTTTAAAATGTCGATTCCGCATAGATTAACCGTCATTTCTGCCATATTATCTCCTCCTTGTCGAGCACGGGACCGTCCTTGCAGATGCGCTTATAGCCCGTTATCGTTTTGCAACTGCAACCCATACACGCGCCGAAGCCGCACCCCATTCGCTCCTCGAAGCTGAACTGTCCGCCGCTTTTGGACGCGGCGTAAACAGCCCTGAGCATAGGCTCTGGACCGCAAGTGTAAACGTAAGTATAATCCCCGTCCATCGCGTTTGTGACAAAGCCCTTTACGCCCTTCGAACCGTCCGCAGTCGTGACGGTCACGTCGCAACCGAGCGCCTTGAACTCGTCCTCGTAAAACGCTTCGGACGCGGTGTTGAAGCCCAAAATCACGCGAACGCTTTTCCCCTCGGCGACGAGCCTCTTTGCGAGATTGTATAGCGGCGGAACGCCTACGCCGCCGCCGATAAGCAAGGGTTTATCTCCCGATTTCGCAATATCGTAGCCGTTGCCAAGCCCCGTAAGCAGGTCGAGCGTCTGCCCCTCGCGCATAGCGCTCATAGCCTCGGTGCCCTTGCCCACGACCTTATATATGAGCGTAAGCAAATCGCCCTCCGCGTCACAGACGGAAATGGGACGGCGCAGATACAGCCCGTCGATTTTTATGTTGACAAACTGACCCGCCGCGGTGATATGAGAGGTGTCGCCTCTTAATATCATCTTGTACACGTCGCGCGTAAGCGGCGCATTTTTTAAAATTTCAAAATCGCTTTGTTTCATTTTATCCTTATAGGCGCAAAAGTTTTACGAATTTATAGTTGAAATTCTCAACGTCGTTTCGTCGAGCACGTCGAGCAACACCCTAACGGTATCCAGCGACGAGAACAGCGTGACGTTGTTTTCGATAGCGCACTTTCTGATTTTGTATCCGTCGCGCATCTGCCCCATAGACTGCACGTCTTGCGTGTTGATGACGTAGGCTATATGCCCTTGACGGATAGCGTCGGGGATATCCTCGCTTCCGTCGCTTATCTTGTCGAGGACGTGGGTGCGGATTCCGTTTGCGATGAGGAACTTCGCCGTGCCGGCAGTCCCCTCGATATTGAAGCCGAGGTCGTAGAACCTGCGCACGAGCGGCAACGCCTCGTCCTTATCCTTGTCGGAAATGGTGACGAACACCGTGCCGTAGTTTTGCAGTTTCATGCCCGACGCCTGCAACGCCTTATACAGCGCGCGATTGAGCTTGTCGTCGTAGCCGATTGCCTCGCCAGTGGATTTCATCTCGGGGGAGAGATACGCGTCGAGCCCGCGGATTTTATTGAACGAGAACACGGGCACTTTGACGTACCATCTGCTCTTTTCAGTCGGATAGATGCCGAAAATCCCCTGCTCTTTGAGGGACTTGCCCATTATCACTTCGGTTGCTATGTCGGCAAGGCTGTATCCCGTCGCCTTGGAGAGGAATGGCACCGTCCTCGACGAGCGCGGATTGACCTCGATGATATACACTTTTTCGTCCTTGTCCACGATGAACTGAATGTTGAAAAGCCCCACTATGCCGATGCCCAAGCCGAGCTTTTTGGCGTATTGAAGGATAATCCCCTTAACCTTGTCGGAGATGCTGAACGCGGGATATACGCTAATCGAGTCGCCCGAGTGTACGCCCGTGCGTTCGACGAGTTCCATAATGCCCGCAACGAACACGTCGCGACCGTCGCAGATTGCGTCCACCTCGACCTCTTTGCCGATGATATACTTATCCACGAGCACGGGCTTATCCTCGTCGATTTCGACGGCGGTCTTTAAGTATTGGCGCAACTGCACCTCGTCGCCCACGATTTGCATAGCGCGTCCGCCGAGCACGAAGCTCGGGCGCACGAGCACGGGATAGCCTATTCTGTTTGCGGCGGCAACGCCGTCCTCGATATTTGTGACCGCCTGCCCCTCGGGCTGAGGAATATCAAGCTGTTTTAGCACTTTTTCAAAGCTATCTCTGTTTTCCGCACGGTCGATAGCCTCGCAGTCCGTGCCGATGATTTTGACCCCGCGCTCCATAAGCGGCTCGGCGAGGTTGATAGCGGTTTGTCCGCCCAGCGACGCGATGACTCCCTCGGGCTTCTCGAAGTCGATGATTGCCATGACGTCCTCGGGAGTGAGCGGCTCGAAATAGAGTTTGTCGGCGGTGGTGTAGTCGGTCGAGACGGTCTCGGGGTTGTTGTTGACGATAATCGCCTCGTAGCCCGCGCGTCTTATAGTCTGCACCGCGTGCACCGTGGAATAGTCGAACTCCACGCCCTGCCCTATGCGGATAGGACCTGCGCCGAGCACGACGATTTTCTTCTTGTCGGTGAGAATGGAGTCATTATTTCCGCAGTACGACGAATATAGATACGCAATATACTTGCCAGTATGCAAGGTGTCAACCATTCTGAACGACGGGACTATTCCGTTTTGTTTGCGCAGATTGTAAATTTCGATTTCGCTTACGCCCCACAGCTTTGCGATATATCTATCGGAAAATCCCATCGTCTTTGCGGCTTTGAGCCTGCTCACGTCTTGCGGATTGGCTTTGAGTATCCTTTCCATCTCGCATATTCTGGCAATCGCTTCGAGGAAAAGCTCGGTTATCATCGTGATTTTATGGATTTTGTCTATGCTTTCGCCGCGGCGAATAAGCTCGGTCACCGCGAAAATCGTATCGTCCTTGAACTCGGAGATATAATCGTAAACGTCGCTTGTATCCATATCCGCAAACTTTTTCATATAAAGATGCGTCACGCCCGTTTCGAGGGAGCGCACGGATTTCAGGAAGCACTCCTCCAAGTTAGAACCTATGCCCATAACCTCGCCTGTCGCTTTCATCTGCGTGCCGAGGGTGTTTTTTGCGGTAGCGAACTTATCGAACGGGAAGCGCGGGAATTTTGCCACGATATAGTCGAGGCTGGGCTCGATTGCCGCCGTGCCTCCCGCGACGGGAATATCTTCGAGCGCCATGCCCACCGCGATTTTTGCGGTGACTCTCGCAATCGGATAGCCGCTCGCCTTTGACGCAAGCGCAGAGGAGCGCGATACGCGCGGATTGACCTCAATCAAATAATACTCGCTGCTTTCGGGATTGAGCGCAAACTGCACGTTGCAACCGCCCTCGATTTTGAGCTCGCGGATAATCTTGATTGCGCTGTCGTTTAGCATTTTGAGGTCGTGCTCGTTTAGCGAAAGGATAGGCGCAACGACAATGGAATCGCCCGTGTGTACGCCGACGGGGTCTACGTTTTCCATTCCGCAAATCGTGATTGCATGGTCGTTGCTGTCGCGCATGACCTCGAACTCGATTTCCTTATATCCCTTGACGCTCTTTTCGACAAGCACCTGATGCACGGGGGAGAGTTTAAAGGCGTTCAAGCCTATATCTATAAGCTCCTCCTCGTTATTGGCAAAGCCTCCGCCCGTTCCGCCGAGCGTAAACGCGGGGCGCAAAACGACGGGATATCCTATATCTAACGCCGCCTTTTTCGCCTCGTCGAGGCTGTACGTTATCTCGGACGGAATGACGGGCTCGCCGATAGACTGGCACATTTCCTTAAAGAGTTCTCTGTCCTCTGCGCGCTCGATACTCTCGCTGCTTGTGCCGAGAAGCTCCACGCCACACTCTTTGAGGACGCCCTTTTTTTCAAGTTGCATAGCGAGGTTTAGCCCCGTCTGTCCGCCTATGCCGGGGACAATTGCATCGGGGCGCTCGTAGCGCAAAATCTTTGCGATATATTCGAGCGTAAGCGGCTCCATATACACCTTGTCGGCGATAGAGGTATCCGTCATAATCGTGGCGGGATTGGAGTTGACCAAAATCACCTCGTAGCCCTCCTCTTTGAGCGCGAGGCACGCCTGCGTGCCAGCGTAGTCGAACTCGGCGGCTTGCCCGATGACGATAGGACCGGAACCGATGATGAGTATCTTTTTTATGTCTTTGCGTTTCATGTATATGCCTCCATTTATACGTCACTAAAAAGTGAACGTCGTGTATTTTAAATTAAATAACCCACCCCTTCCGACTTCGCGGTTTGCAAGGCAATCCCGCTCGTTCGCTTAGGCTACAAACAATCCACTGGATTGCTTGCTTAACGCGTCGCGCCCTTTGGGCTTTCCGCGCCCTGCGCGTCGCGCTCTATCAAATCTCATTCCCCCTTAAAGAATAAGGGGGCAAGGGGGTTTGAGGAGTTTTCAGGTAAGGGGGTTCATAAGGGGGTATAGGGCGGACTCGGAAAACAGCCCTTACCCCCTTAATTCCCATACTGTTTTGTTTACAGCGCGGCTAAACTTCGTAATGAGTGTGCGCCGCGTCTATGCACGATAAACCACCTCATTGTTGTAAACTGTAAGCAAGTTTTTTCCGAAAACCTGCTCGCCCGCAAACGGAGTGGATTTGCCCTGCGACAGAAAGTCTGCTTCGGATATTTTGTATTTCGCGTTCAAGTCCCACACGCTAAATCCGTTATGCGGAATTTTAAATCGCTTGCGGGGATTGTCTGATAGCAGAACAAGCAGTTTATCAAGCGATATCACACCGTTTAACACCAGTTTTGTGTAAAGCACGGGGAATGCCGTCTCTAAGCCCACTATGCCGAACGCACTGCCTTTAAGCCCTTTCGACTTCTCCTCTAAGGAGTGCGGCGCGTGGTCGGTCGCTATCATATCAATCGTGCCGTCGAGTATGCCCTCGATGAGCGCAAGCCTATCCTGCTTGCCTCTTAGCGGCGGGTTCATCTTAAACGCGCCGTCCTCTTTGAGGTCGCCCTCGTCAAGCACGAGATAGTGCGGAGCGGTCTCGCAGGTTATATCCACGCCGTCCGCCTTTGCCTGCCTTATAAGCTCGACACTCTCCTTTGCAGAGATATGGCAGACGTGATAGGCGCAACCCGTCCTCTTTGCAAGCGCTATATCGCGCTCGATTTGCGCGTACTCGCTCTCGGAGCATATGCCTCTATGCCCGTGCGTCCTCGCGTACTCTCCGTCGTGGATATATCCCCCGCGCAAGAGTTCGTTCACCTCGCAGTGGGCGACGATTATCTTGCCGAGCTTTTTTGCCTCGGTCATCGCCTCTAACATAACGTCGTCGGTCTGTACGCCTCTGCCGTCGTCTGAAAACGCTATCACGTCCCTCGCCATATCCGCCATATCGCTGAGCTTTGCGCCCATCTCGCCCGTCGTTATCGAGCCGTAGGGATATACGCCTATAACCGCGTCGCGCTTGATTATATCGAGCTGTTCGTTTAAGTTTTTAAGAGTGTCGGGCACGGGATTGAGGTTCGGCATAGTGCAGACAGCCGTGTATCCGCCGCGCGCCGCCGCCCTGCTTCCGCTTGAAATCGTCTCTTTATAAGAAAACCCCGGCTCTCTGAAATGCACGTGCACGTCACAGAAACCGGGGAGAATAGCAGATGTTTCAAAATCAACGTCGATTTCGTCGAGAAAAGACAAATCCTCAAACACGTTCGGCTGCGTATGCGCAAGCAGCCCTGCCTTTTGCATAAATACGTCTTTTAAGGCTGTCATTTTGACCCCACAAAAAAAGTCTCGTCGATTGGCAAGACCGTGTTTTAATGGACATAGCGCTTGTCAATTTGGGTTGACGGACTATTGATTTTTTTAATAATATCATAAAGATTTTGCTTTGTCATCATAATAGCAAAAGTTTTTAAACTATTTTTTGCGAGGAAAAAGATAAAGCCGCGGACGCTTAATCCGCGGCTTTTCGCCTTATCGATTTATTTGTCAGGGCTTGGGGAGCACTTTGACGTACTGGCAGACAAAGCCATCGTCGCTTGCTATCTTCAAAGTGTATTGCCCGCTTATGGGGAATACGACCTCTATATCATAATAAGTTCCGCCCGATGACGGGGTAACCGTAATCTTATTTTCAAACACGGACGCGTCGGCGGTGTCGGGCGTGCTTTCAAAGGTGACGATAGGGGTCGGATTTGTCGTGTGCAGAGGTTGCGGTATCAGCGAAAAGCGGAGCGAATTTACGCCGTTCATTTCCTCTTTCATCATCAATTTTGTGGTCACTATGCCCTCGGGCGAGGTTGTATCGCCTAAGTTATAATATCCTGTGCTACTTGTAAAAGCATATTTAGCGACCGTCAGATTATTTTTATCCACGCCGGGGTGATAGATGGTCGTATGCTTGTCGAGCACAGCCTTTCCGTCCGTGAAATTTATAGCCTGCGTCATTTCCTCATCGTAATAGTAGGTGAGATTTACAGTCTGCGGCTTATAGTCGTCGCCGACGCACTCCTTGTCGAGATACGCCTTATCGAGTTCGCTTTCATACAAAATTTTCGTTCCGTTTCCGACAACGTCAACTTTCAACTGCCATTTCTGCTCGTATTCGCTTATATCCTCGGGCTCTGAGACTTCGGGAAGCTCGTCGCCCTCATAGTAGAACGTGAGCGTCCTCGTTTTGCTTCCGCTTTGCTTTGCCTCTACGAGCTTGCCGTCCTCTATTTTATAGTCGAACGTCTTGCCGCCGTCAAAATATATATAAGGCATGCCGTACTTGACGTAGGTAAGTCTGACTGCGATGTCTTGACCGATATACTTGACTTGAAATCCGTCGTCCGTCTTTTCAAGGGTGCAAGCCGAATCCGTTGCCGCAAACGCCATTGCGAGAGGCGAAAATACGCTGTAAAAGCCGAGCGACCTAAATACACTGTTGTGATAAAGATATGCCGCCGCCTCGTCTGCGTCGTCGAGGACGAGTTTCGTCTTTTCATCGCGCAGTACGCCGTAAACCGCGCCGTCCTTGAAGTATCTCGTCGAGTTACTGCCGGAAGTGAGAACTCCGTTTTCAAGAGTCCAAACCGCGTTTATAGAAGTGCTTACGTCCGAATTCGAAGTGCCTGTACGCACGTAACCCGTGTCCTTCACGGCGACCGCATTGTCAAAGGCGTTGAGGATTGCGTTTTCAAGCACCTCGTCGTCGGTCAAATCGCGCCACTTGGCATAGAACGTCTTATCGACTTTGATAACTACTTCCAAATCGGCTTCGTTTTGCAAAGCCTCGTCTTTAAACCAACCGACGAATTTTTTGCCTTCCTTGACTGTGGTTTTGTCTCCTAAAATATTTTCCAAGGACTTTGCCTCGGTGCAGTAAATCGGCTCTATCGCCGAACCGCCGTTGGTTTCAAACGTAACGGTAAACGGCTCTTGCTTTGGAGGCGTATTGTCACCGTCGCCGCAAGCGACAAGACAAAATACGCACGTTATGACCGATAACAACGCCAACGCAGTCAATAAAATCTTTCTTTTCATAAACCCTCCGCACAAATAAATTTTATTCACCGATAAAATACCACTTTGAAATTGAAAACGCAAGCGTTTCAAATTTATAGTCGTTTTTGTTTTTGCTATTTACATCTACTTTATTTTTTGTTATTATATATAAAAACCTAAATAGGGAGAAATTATAGTGAACAAGTACATTACCGCAAAAGTAAAAACCAACGTTCGCCCCGAGGACAGAGTTCCGCTCAAAGAGAAACTGTGCTACGGCGCGGGCGGACTGATGGACGGAGGCGGCGTCGCCTTGATGTCCTGCGTCATGCTCGGCTTTATGAACAAGTACGGCGGCATCGCCATGGGCGTGGCGTCAACCATAATGATGATTGCAAAGCTGTGGGACGCTTTCACCGACCCGTTTATGGGCTTTATAAGCGACAACACCCGCGGCAAGTACGGCAGACGCAAGCCGTATATGTTCTTCGGCGGCATCGCGCTAATAGTTGCGATATTCCTGCTGTTTATGCCCTTGCCCGATTGGGGCGTGTCGGGGACGAAGTATATCCCCTACATTATCATAATGTATCTTTTGTGGAACACCTGCTCCACCCTCACGCAAGTGCCCTACACCTCGATGGCGAGCGACATATCTCCCTCGTTTAAGGAGCGCAACAACTGCAACACGGTCAAACTCGTCTTTACGGCAATCGCGTCGGGGCTTGCCTACGTCGTTCCGCTCGTTCTGCTCGAAGCCCTCATAAGCGAGGACGGTTACCTCTTCTTCCCAAAAATCAACGGCACGCAGTTTTGGCTGATACTCGCAATAGTGTTCGGCGCGCTGTTCGGCGGAGGACTAATCCTCTGCGGTCTGTTTACAAAGGAGCGTATCAAAACCACCGCTCCCAAGCAGAAGTTCAATTTCAAACGCTTTGTCAACAACTATGTCGAGCCTTATAAAAACCGCTCCTATCGCTGGCATATCGTCATGTACGCCTCGGCGTTTATGTGCATGGATATGATTTCCGCGCTCGCCGTCTACTACGCGACGGACGTCTGGCGCGGATATAAGCTGTTCGGCATGGATATGTCGTCAATGTTTATCGTAGCTCCCCTCATGGTCGCGGCGGTGCTCGCATTCCCGCTCGCTCGCGTGATGATGGACAAAAAGAGCAAGGCTTTCGCTTTTAGAATGGGCTTGCCCTTCTATATCGGCGGCGGACTGTTGCTCGCCATTCTCGACCCGAGCTGGGGTACGCCTCCCATTCTCGTGCCTATCGTAGCGTTCATCATGGGTCTCGGCTTCGGCGGAGCGCAGATGATGCCTTGGATTATCTTCCCCGACACTCTCGACGTTGCCGAAATGGCTACGGGCGCACGTCCCACGGGCACGTATAGCGGAATGATGACCCTCGCGCGTAAAATCGCGGGCGCGTTCGGCGTAGGTCTCGTCGGCTGGATTATCGGCGGCGCAGGCTACGACGCAAATCTGCCCGCGCAAAGCAGCGGCACTCTGCTTGCGATAAGGCTCGTCCTCGGACTCTCAATCGCTGTGTTTATATCGGTCTCGCTGTTTGCGTCGTTCAGATATAAAGTCACAAGCAAGAAGCTCGAACGCATGCGCTTCTTCATCGACGCAAGGAAGAACGGCAACGCCCTCACTCCCGAGGAGGAAGAGGAGCGTACATATATGGTTGCCGAGCTATATGGCAAGGTCAACCCCAACGATATTATCGACCCAACTCTTTATGACGAAAACGGCAATCTCAAAGTGAAGGACGATAATTCAGAAATCGAAACCGTCATATCGGAAGGCGTAGACGCCGTAGCGCAGGCGCTAGCCGAAGAGGCAAACGACCTGAATAATGAAGAGAATATTTCCGCGGAAACTGAAAATTCGGAATTATCGGACGGCGGAGTAGGCGATGATATTATTGAGCATACGCAATCGATAAACACCGTCGAAGACGGCGAGGAATAACCGTTTATGAGCGCGATTTTTGAAAAAATCGACGGGCACACCGTCATCACCAAAGAGGACGGCAAGCCTTTTAGAATTTTACAACTGACGGACATCCACATAGGCGGAGGTCCGTTCAGCCTAAAAAAGGACAAGCTCGCGCTTAGCGCGGTCGAAAAAATCGTAAAAGCCGCCGACGCGGATTTCGTCGTAGTCACGGGCGACGTGTGCTATCCCCTCTTTCCGTGGAGCGGGACGTTTAATAACCTGCGCGGAAGCCGCAAGTTTGCAAATCTTATGAACAAGCTCGGCGTGGAATGGACGCTCGTATACGGCAATCACGACACAGAAAGCTTCGCGTTTTACGACAAGGCTTATCTTTCAAAATTCTATTCGCGTCAGCCCAAGTGCCATTTCGAGGTCGGCGAAGCAGGCTTGACGGGCATGGGCAACTACTGCATAAGGCTCAATAACCCCGACGGCTCGCTCAACACCGCGCTCATGTTTTTGGACAGCAACGCGTATCTTACAAAATCCTTTTTCAGCGGCTTCGACGTCATTCACGACGACCAAATCGACTGGTATAAACGCACCGTGAACGCGCTCGGCTCGGACGGTCGTCCCGCCCGCTCCCTTGCGTTCTTTCACATTCCGCCCAAGGAGTTTAAAGAGGGCTGGGATAAGCGCTACAAGGGCGACCCCGAGGTCATATATCATCACGGCTTCGTGCAGGAAAAGGACAACTACTTCGGCTATCCCAAAACCAAGGACGGCAACTTCTTCAAGGAAATGGTGACGCTCGGCAGCTGTAAGGGTATGTTTATGGGGCACGACCACCTCAACACCCTGTCGATAACCTATCAAGGCATACGCCTAACCTACGGAATGTCGATAGACTATCTCGCCTACAAGGGCATACGTAAAAAGCACACCCAGCGCGGCGGAACGATAATAGAGATTTTCGACGACGGGTCGTTTGAGGTGAGCATGTTGCCTCTTGATGATATAATCAAGGAATAAGTAAACTTATCGCTATATTATTATAGTAAAGCGCGATATTTGGATACAATACGATTCTAAGGGGGTAAAGGGCACACCAAGCAAAAGATTTTTGCGTAATGTTTGTAAAACCTTAGCAAAAATGTTTTGCGCGGTAGCAAGATAAAATTAAGCTGTGGCTTTAACAATGATAGAACCCTATCGTTGTTGTGCCACTTGCGCTAATTTTATCGCTCGCCCTATACCCCCTTATGAACCCCTTTACCCGAAAACTCCTCATATCCCCCTTGCCCCCTTACTCTTTAAGGGGAAATATGGATATTATACAAAATCCGTCATTGCGAGAAACGAAACAATCCGAAAAAGCCCTCCCCTTCGGGGTCCCCGCAAAACGTCCCTGTTTTGTGGGGTAAATACGGGGTCCCCGCAAAACGTCCCTGTTTTGTGGGGTAAATACGGGGTCCCCGTCAAACCTCCGCGTTTGATGGGGTGATATAACAAAGCAGTGCGCCAAATAACGCGCTTTACGCTAGAATTGCTTTGATGCGGCGCACCCCCGCAGACGAACTCTGTTCCTTTATAATCTTAAATTTGCCAAGCTCGCCGGTGCGCGAGGCGTGCGGTCCGCCGCAGATTTCCTTGGAAAATCCTATCGTGTAAACTTTGACTATATCGCCGTACTTGCTTGAAAATACGCCGATTGCGCCAGCGGATTTTGCTTGCTCGACGGTCATTTCTTCGAGCTTGACTTCGACGTCAAGCGCAATCTGCTCGTTGACGAGCTTTTCGACTTCGGCGATTTCCTCGGCGGTCAATGGACGTGGGAAGTTGAAGTCAAAGCGCAGTCTTTCGGCGGTGATATTGCTTCCTTTTTGCTGTATATTGTTGTCTTTTAGCACTATTTTAAGCGCGGCGTTTAAAAGGTGCGTTGCGCTATGCAATCTTGCGGTCTGTACGCCGTTGTCGGCAAGTCCGCCCTTGAATTTTTGCTCCGCGCCCGCTTTGCTGAGCGCTTGATGATCTGAAAACGCCTTTTTGTATCCGTCCATATCGAGGACAAATCCCCTCTCCTTTGCAAGCTCCTCCGTCATCTCGATGGGGAAGCCGAACGTATCGTAAAGTCTGAACGCGGTCTTGCCGGGGAACACCGTCATCCCCTGCGGCAGATGCGCGAGCACTTTGTCGAATTCTTTAAGCCCTTGCTCTATGGTCTTTGCGAACTTATCCTTTTCGGCGGTGAGCTCGGATACGATTTTTTCCTCGTTATCCTTGATATAGGGATAGGCGTTTTTATACTTTTCGACGTACAGCCTTGCGAGCGCCGCGAGTGCGCCGTCATCGACGCCGAGGGTGCGGCAGTATCTCATCGCGCGGCGAATGAGCCTGCGAAGCACGTAGCCTTGGTCCACGTTGGATGGCGAAACTCCGTTTCTGTCGCCGAGCAGGAAGGTCGCCGTGCGCGTATGGTCGGCGATGATGCGCATTGCTTTCGTCACTTCCTCGTCCTCGCCGTACTTCTTGCCGCTGAGTTCTTCGAGCTTCTTAATCGCAAAGCTGAAAAGGTCCGTCTCGAAAACGGATTTATAGCCGTTTAAAATGCACAGCATCCTTTCAAGTCCCATGCCCTGATCGACGTTTTTATTTTGAAGCGGCTCAAATTTTCCGTCCGCGTTTTTGAAGTATTGCATAAATACGTCGTTGCCTATCTCCATATACTTGCCGCAGTCGCAGGCGGGCGAACAGCTATCCGAGCACTTGGGCTTGCCCGTATCTATAAACATCTCCGTGTCCGGACCGCAAGGACCTGTCATGCCCGCAGGACCCCACCAGTTGTGCTTTTTGTCGAGATAGAAAATCTTGTCCTTATCTATGCCGAGCTCCGCCCAGCGCTTTGCGCTCTCCTCGTCGCGGGGGCAGTTTTCGTCGCCGGCAAAGACGGTGACTGCAAACTTATCCTTATCGAATTCGAGCTTTTCAAGAAGCAGTTCGTACGACCACTTGATAGCGTCCTGCTTGAAGTAATCGCCGAGCGACCAACTGCCGAGCATCTCGAAAAACGTGCAGTGGCTCGCGTCGCCGACGGACTCTATATCCCCCGTGCGCACGCAAATCTGCACGTCGGTAAGCCGCTTGCCTGCGGGGTGTTTTTCGCCGAGCAAATAGGGCACGAGCGGGTGCATGCCCGCAGTCGTAAAGAGAACCGTCGGGTCGTTTTCGGGAATGAGCGACGCCGATTCGATGACGGCGTGCTGCTTCGAATTGTAAAAATCCAAGTAGAGTTTTCTGAGTTGTTCGGAATCGAGTTTTTTCATAAAATCTTCCTCTTTGACGTTATCTGATGTTTATCTCGCAATTTAGCAGGATAAACTTGCGTTTTCGTTATTTTTGGCAACCTCGCGCCTTAGCGTATCAAGCACTGCGCTCGGCATATCGAGCTCCTCTATCGCGCTCGTAAACATAAGTTTACACTTGCCGCCGCAAGAGGCTATGCCGAGGTTTTGCACGTTGTTTTTAGATACGTTGAGATTGAGATATATCTCCTCTATCCCCATTTCGGCAGGGAATTTGAAATTGCCCAAATTTGAAATTATTATCGTCTGGCGGGACTTCATAAAGAGTCTGCCGAGCCGCATCAATATCCACTTTAAAAAGAGGGGCGCGGCGCGGAAAATGATATTGCGCTGTGCGCGCACTGTCGTGGATATAAAGGCTTGCATCTTCTCCTTGCTCGCCTTGTCGGCAAGCTGAGCCGCGCAGGATTTTACGCAATCCTCCAAAGTTTCGCACTCGTCCTTTTTGATAATAAGGCGCACGAACGTGATGAAGTTGCTTAGCGTTTCCGACGGAAAAATCTTTCTCAAATTGACGGGAATCATTATCGCAATCGGGCGTTTTACGTCGGAGGTTTTGAGTATCGAGTGCGCTGTAACCCCCGCGATATACGCGGTGAGCGATACGCCCATTGCCCTTGCGCACCCGACGAGCGCCTCTGCGTCCGCCTCGCCCTCGATAAGCGCGTATTCGTCTAAAAGAGTGCCCTCTATGCGGTGCGGCGCTTCGCCAGCCATTCCCTTTAAATTGAGCTCGCCGAGCGATATGCGCTTGTAATATTTTTTAAACGCGTCCTCGAATTCGCCGTCCGACGGCGTATCGCCCCAAGCGAAAACTTTAATATCCTCGTCGAAGCGCACTCCGCAAAGCTCCCTATATCTGCGAATTATCGCCGCCAAAAACGCGACCGCTCCGTTTGCGTCGGTGAGCGCGTGGAAAGTTTCGAGTTTTATCCTGTCGCCGTCGCACGCGAGCCTGAACTGATAGCCGTTTGTGAGCTTAGTATCTATCGGCTTCAAAATTTTGCCGTCAAAACCGAACACCTCTACGGGCTTATCTATGCCTTTGAGATAATATGCGCCATAGCCCTTTGCTATTTTGGTTTTATACAGCGGAAACCTGTTTATCGCGTCGTTTGTCGCTCGCTTTAAAACGTCCTTATCTATTTCGCAGTTTAAGGTCGCGCCAACGCAAAACATACTCTGCGTCTTTGCCGTGGTGAAATACGGATAGAACGTCGCCGAGCTGTCGAGCGCAAATTTTTTGGTTTTTTTCGTTTTACTGCCTGCCATAACTTAAACACACAACGTGTGCATATATTTTAGTCTTTTTTAATATTATTGTCAATGAAAAGCGCAAGCCGCAAAGGAGAATATATGGAATTTAACAACTCTCAAAAATCCGCGCAGAACGTAACCGCGAAGTCCGCGACGTTTACGGGCTCGACCGCCGTCGCAAAGCCCGCCGCATCGGGAGCGGAGCGCGTCGGACACAAGCTCGAACTCGACCACGAGCGCGCAATGAGCATGACGGGCGTAAAAGACGTGCCCGTATTTACGGATAAAAATATCACCGTCCGCCTTGCAAACGAAACGTTGCTCGTCACGGGTCAAAACCTCGCCGTCAAAAACCTCGACGTGGAAAGCGGCAAATTGCAAGTGACGGGTCGCGTATTTTCGTTGCGCTACACCTCTCAGACCGCGCCGACATCCATAATCAAGCGCATATTCAAATGACGCTGATTGCACAGACCTTCTATTTGGGCGCAAACGCAAAGGTGCAGGCTATCCGATTTGCGCTCTGCCTCGCGCTCGGCATCGCGTCGGGGATAGTCGCGCTTTTGTATCTCAGAAAGGCGCGTCCCGTTGAGCGCGCACTTACGGATTTTTTTGCGACCGTCTGCATAGGCGCGCTGTTTATCGTATGCGTGGAGTTTTTCCTCGACGGAAAATTCGAACTGTACGGGCTTGCCGCATACGCGCTCGGCGTAATTCCTATCCCGCTTATCGCGCGCAAGCTGATTTCAAAAAGGCGCAAGCCCTCCTCCGAACAAAAAACGCCCTCTGTTGACGACTTAGAAAATAATCCCGCCGCAGACGACGACAAAAATCCCTAAACACCGTCGAAGCTAAGTGTAAAAGCCGCCGTCGGAAATAATTTTTTGAAATATTTGTAATATATTGTCTTATTTTGCGATTACGGTTCTTTTGTTATACGATTATGGTAACATACTATCGGAGGCAGATATGAGTAACGTCAAGCACAACAAATGCCCTATGCGCGACCTCGCCAATCAAGCAAAAGCGAGGCTTTCCTACAACGACTACGCACGTCCCAATCCTCCCGTGCCCAAAAACGCGACCCCGCAACAGCGCGAAATATATCTCAAACTCTACGAGCTCCGACAGGGCGGAAAAAGCGTGGATAATCCCGTCGCCGCATTCGCCGACGAGCAGAAACTCAAAACGCTGTCCCACGAGGAAAGACAGCGCTACATAATTCAACTGTGCGCGGATTATATCTCGATGCGCTCCGCCCTCGAAAGTCGCAGTCAGTCAGAGTGACAATTTTCCCGCTTGACTTTCATAGCCTCGATTGAGACCACAAGCCTAAACTTCTTTTTCCTCGTCCGCGAAACTCTCCCGCGCGTACTCGGTCATAAGATAAGGACGCATCGCCTTTTTAAAACGCGCCCTTGCATACAGCGTAGGCGCAACGCGTTTGGTGACTGTCACAAGCGGCACGTATAACACGGACAAAATCACGGCGTTTGAGATTGTATGCACAACGTCGAAATACAGCCCGCGAATATAATATGCAATCAAATAGTCGCCAAGTCGCGCGGGCGCGAGGCTCGCCACGCAAAACAGCGTATCGCAACACGCCGACAGTACGCCGAACGCCACGCTCCCCACAACGCCTATCGCAATCGCAAGCGGAGCGCGTCCGCCTTTCAAAAACAGGCTCGATACGACCGCAAGCAACGTCCAATAGACGTAATATAAAAGCACCCAGCTCCCGACTCCGTATATCGCTATTTCCACCGTGCAGAAAACGAGCGTTGCGGGGAGCGCGTAGGCAATCCCCATGGCAGAGCCGTATACGCATATCATAAGCGTGACGACCTCTACGTTTGGGATAAAAGAAAGCGCAAATTTAAAAGCCGTGAGCATCGCCGCCATAAACGCAATTCTCACGATATACACCGTAGCGTCTCGCGCGTTTTTCCCGCTTTTATTATTTGTCTTTCCGCTTGCAAAAACCATACTTTATATCGTCAATATCACGCAATAAACGCCGCGTTGTGCTAATTCGCATAACGCGGCGTTTTCAAAATTTAATCCACCAAAATCGCGTAGGTTGCACCCTCTACGACGGGAATATAGCCCACGCCTACGTTGGAGTAAAACAAAAGTGTTTCTTCATACGTGGTCACAGCGAAAGTGACTTCCCAATCAGTGCCCTCGTTTTCAACCTTTTGTACTGCACGAGAAGGCATATATTCGTTATAAACGCTCTTAAACGCATACTCGTCTACGCTATGCCAAACGGAATAGTATTTATAATCCGTGCCGTCCGCAGGCAGATTGCCTATTTGAGTACAATAGGGGCTTGCGTCCCCGCCGTTGTACGTGTACGCAGAGATTTTTCCGCTTGCTTTCATCTCTTTAAACACGTCGTGCAAAAACGCCTTGCGCGTTGTGATTTCAAACTTATCCTCGCCGATATACACGACGATGGACTTTTCGCTGAAATCCGCCTCATAGCCGTTGACCTTGTTTTGCAAATCGCGGATTTGCTCTTGAAGCGAGCCGTTGCACGCCACAAGCATGAAAGCCATTACCGTGACAAGCACGGCAATAAGCGCAATAAGCAATACTCTTTTTTTGTTGTTCATTTGTCTATCTCCTTATGTTTAATAAATTTTTCTGCAAAATGCGTTTGACGGAAACCGCGTACGGCTGTGCGTCGTGTACTTTAAATAATACTACCCACCCCTTCCCTACGGGCTTTCCCCTCCCACAAGAACATAGACGGCTGCGGTAGCTACCTCTTTCTCTACAAAACAAACGTTGCTTGTGGGAGGGGAAGTCGGCGCGCGCACGTCGAGTATCGTTTCCTCATTATGCCACTCGTTCGCGGGCATATAAACAACATTTGCCCGCTCACTTGTACTTGTTGTGTGCTACGCACCCAACTCTGGTGCTTGGCACTCCCTTTGGCGCTCGCCTTGCAAGCGCTCATTCTAAGTTCCGCAACGTGTGTATGTCACACGCACTGTAAATAAAACAGTTGGCATAATAGCGTTAGCGTCTTGCATACTGTTTTGTTTACAGTGCGGGGTTATCATTCCTCTCTCGCTCGTTCTAAACTACGTAAAGAGTACGCGTCGTGTAGTGTGACACTCGGCGCAAAAAATTTCATTTCGCAAAAGTGGGAATTGACTTGCCGCTTTTGCAACCTATTAGCAAAATCTGAGGCTCTGCTCAAATTTTGCGTGACGATTGCGCTCACAGCAAAACTCGCAAATTTGTTTTAAAACAATTTCTTTCATAGGCAAGTCAAATTTGCGATTTTGCGTACCGCAGTGTCTAAACACAAATCGTTTCGTTTTGTGTTTAGACACAAGGTGTGACACTCGGCGCAAAAAAAATCGCGCTTAGCTTAACTCGAACCAAACGATACTCTTCACGCAGGTCTGGCATTCGGACTTCCAAAACAAAAGGTCACCGTTGCGGTACAGCTACGGATTTTCACCGTATTCCCCATTTAATGCACATACTTTCGCCGTGCAACCTGCGCACATATTTAACTAAGAATATTATAGCGCGGATTTAGTATATTTACAAGGTTTTTACATATATTAAATACACAAAAAATCCTATAAAAATATAAAATAACAGTTTGATTTGAAATCGCAATACCCGCGTTTTATGCGTAAAAAGTGCGCGTTTAAACGCAAAATATTACAAAAAACGACAAAATTACAAAAAATTTTTTATTTTTTTACAAATGCGAAAAACCTCCGCAAATCAAACAAAAACGCAATATATGGAAAAATAATTTTTAAAATAACAAAATGTAGTTATTTTTCGCATAATTACGCGCTTTTTCTTGGAAAAACTTGGTTTGCAATTTATCATTGACTTTATTAAATTTAAATAATATAATAATGTTTGATTTAATACCATAAAGGAAAGGAGTTGACGAATATGTATACAAGATGTCCAAGTTGCAGATCGGAAATCAGCTTTGACCCTCCTGCCAATAAAGATTCGCTCCCCGAAAATTACAGGCATCGCATAAAATGTCCGAGCTGCGGTGTGACGATAGGCGTAAAAATAAACCAAAATCCGCAGGTGTTGGCGCAACCGTACGGTCGTCCTCAGCTTGCGCCGCCTCCCGGCGCGAGAACGACTGCCCAACCCAGACAACAGGCAAGAACTAACGCATACTCCGCCCCGAGGGCGAACAACGGCTACAATCAACAAAGGACCGGCAACAACGCATACGGCTACACTCAACCCAGAGGCTACGCTCAGCAACAGCCGAGGGCAAACTATAACACTCAACGCGCTTCCTACGGACAACCCGCGGGCTATACGCCCTACAATGCGCCCGTAGAAGAGCCCAAAGCCGCACCTGTAAAGGAAAAGAAGCAGAAAACCAAAACTCAGCAAAACGTCAAGAAGAATACCCGCGTCGTTACTTCCGAAAAGAAATACGGCTCGCTCAGAAACTTGACGATGATAATTTTCTCGTTGCTTCTCGTCGCGTTTTCAATCGTAAGTTATCTGATGGAAGCAGGCATACTCAGTCTGTCGGAATCTTTTGTTTGGCTTTCGGGAACTGCCTACTTCGACGGCATAAGCGTATGGGCAAATATGTTTAAAAACTTTGCGGAATTCAAATCCACAATCGCTTTGTTGGGTCCGCTCGGCGCATTTGCATATCTGACTCCCCTGCTTGTATTTACGCTGTCGTGCATCAACTTTATCGTAGCGTTCGTGTCGCTTTGCGGCAGAAAGTACGGCAGAGTGTTCAACCTGCTTTTCAGCTTGATTATCGGCGGATTGGCTATATTCGCAATGTTCGGACCGTTCTTCTATCTGAACGAATCGGGATTAGGCATTGTGGACTATCTCAAATTGTTGGCTACTAAGGAATTGTGTCTTGCCATCGTCGGCGCAGGCATCGGCTTGTTGCAGATACTGTTTGCGTTCATATTCTTAAAGAGTATGTATCGCACAGAGCCTGCCCCTAAAAACGGCGGCAAAAACGGCAATAAAAAGCAACCCGCCAAGAATGCAAAAGGCAGAAGATAAAAATAAAATCATCGCTAAACACCGGAAAACGCCCATAACTTGGGCGTTTTCTTTGTGTCTGCTTGATTTTATTTTTCTACCGCGCAAAATATTTTCACCCCACAAAACAGGGACGTTTTGCGGGGACCCCTATGCTATCCACTTTTTCTGCCGTTGTAAACTCTTACTATGTTCCGCAAAATATTTTGCTTGGTGTTGCACGCTTCGCGTGCTAAACTTCGTAACAGCTTTATATCGTGTACCACTCAACCTCAAAACGAGGATGCTATAATTTGCGTTCAGACGCAGTATCAACGCAAATTATATTGTTCTTGAACCCATGCCGTTGTCGTCAATTACAAACAAAATGTTCGCTTCCTCTCCATTGAGCGCGTCAATATAGACGAAATAAGTTCCGTCCTGTTCGCACTCGAACTCGTAGGTCAAAACCTCGCGCATTCCGCCGAGAGGAATGAGGGCAAGTCGCCCTGCGGACACGGCGGGAATGGACAGGCGTTGTTGCGCCTCATCGACGCTGATGACGGGGGTTGCGATTTTTCTTTCACGATGATTAAAGGCGTAGTGGGTAGCGTCAAGTCCGATGACGTGGCTGTCGCTCTCGCGCACCTTGACTTTTACGAGGTCGGAATAGAGTATTACGCCGTCCTGCACGGGCGCGAGATTGATATAGCACTCGCCGCGCATAGAGGACGACCACACAACCTGCATATCCTTAAATCCGAGCTTATCGGCAAATGCGAGCGCGTTCTGTTGACAGGTAGGACCTGCGTCCTGCTTGACGGTCTGCTGAGCGCCGTCCGCCGTAGCGATATTGAAAAGCACGAGTTTTCCGCCCTGTCTGCTGATTTGCGCAAAAGCGTCCATGCCCTCGACGGATAGCGAATAGTTGAGGGTGGGAATATCCCCGTTGCCCTCTCCTGCGAATTCGATATTGCTTGCGTCAACGCCGTCGAGATAGTCGGCGACGAGCTTCGCGCCGACCTCCTCGGTTATAACGCCGTCTCCGAGCGCGACGGGCTGTCTGTTTTCAAGCGCGTCGGAAAAAGGACCGTCGTAAATCATCTCGGGATACTCGAAGCTCGGTTCGGCAAACTGGGCGAACGCAGACGTAAAGCCTTCGAGCGCGCCGTCGTCGCCGACGAACGTCTTGCCTCCGTCGAGGTCGTCCTGTATGCGCATAAGCGCCTTCATATACACGTCCGCCATATCCCCCATTTTGACGAGTTTTTCACGCTCCTCGCCGCTGAGAGTTCCGCCGTTTGCGACCTTGCGCGCGAGAGAGTGCGAGTAGTCTCCGAGCTGATTTACAAACTTTTGAGCCTGCAAAACTCCGTCGTCGTTGCTCTCGAACATAGCGAGGCTGTTTTCTGCGAGGTTAGCCGAACTCCACACCTCGTAAAGCAAGGACTGTTGCATTCTGGGCGAGTTGGACACTCCTATCTTGCGTAGATTTATGCCGAGGTCGCTTGCGCCGTCGAGCAGGTCGAAGTACGCTCGTGAATAGACCGCGTCCATCTGTCTTTGATAGGTTTCGTGCGTAACGACGGCTTTATCGGCGAAGTGCAACGCGACCGACAAGCCCACGATTGCGCTTGCGAAGAGTCCCAGCGTAGTGCCGAGCAAAGCGGTTTTGATGACCTTGCCCTTAGTTTGACTGCCTCTTTTCTTTTTTGTTTCCTGCGAGTTATCGCTTGTTGTAACCTGTTGATTTTGTGTCTTTTTCATATTCACCTCTTAAACGAATTGCTTAGCAAAACGCATGATTTCCTATATTCAGTTTGACCGTGCGCGACAACATCCATTTACTTGTCGCGGTGCGGGGATTGTAGTAGAACAGACAGCCGTAGGTCGGGTCCCAGCCGTTAAGCGCGTCACGGGCGGCGTTGTAGGCGTTTTGGTTGGGAGTGAGATTGATTTGCCCGTCCGCCACGCAGTCGAAAGCGCCCGATTGATAGATTACGCCCGCGATAGTGTTGGGAAATGACGAGCTCTTTACTCTGTTGAGTATGACCGCCGCCACCGCTACTTGACCGGTATAAGGCTCGCCGCGCGCCTCGCCGTAGACCGCTCGCGCAATGAGATTGAGGTCGGTTGAGGACGACGTTCCGTTAGATGAGGTTGTCGTTGTAGACCCCGTGAGTTTAAGCCCCATAGCCTGCGCGGTTTTTGTACCAACTATTCCGTCGGCGGTCAGACCGTTCTTCTTTTGAAACTTCACAACGGCGGCTTTCGTCTTTGCGCCGAAAATTCCGTCCGCACTGCCGCTTAGGTATCCCCAATTTATAAGTTTGGTTTGCATTGTTTTTACAGTTGCTCCCGTCGAGCCCTGTTTGAGCGCGGCGGCGTCGGCAACTCCGTCGTCGGCGGGCAAAAAGTACGCCATAAGCCCCGCGAACAGTACGAGTGCGAGCAGAACGAGAAGTATCTTCGTCGCCGTCGAAACGTTATTCTTTTGGATTTGCATTTCACACCTCTTTTTTCGTAGTGTGTTTTAGCGGTGCGTTTTTATGCAAAATATCCGCGTTTAATATTCGGACATGTGGCAATAATTGCCTTATGAAAACGGGAAAGACTATTATAACTTCATTTATTGCGCTGCTTTTGCTTGCAGTAGCCATAATGACGATGAGCGCGTGCAACCTCAAAAGCGCCGACCAAAAACAGCTTGCCGAGGCTTGTATCCGCATACATATACGCGCAAACTCCAACAGCGCCGCCGACCAAAGCGTAAAGCTGCTCGTGCGCGACGCAATCACGGGCTATCTCGAAAACGCGCTTGCCGACTGCAAGACAAAAAGCGAGGCAAACGACGTGCTTAGCGGCAATCGCACAAAGCTCACCGCCATCGCAAACAGTACGCTTAGAGAAAACGGATTTTCATACGCATCGTCCATACGCATCGGCAACGAATACTTTCCCGACCGCGTATACGACGGCTACGACTTCCCCGCGGGCAACTACGATGCGGTTGTGATAAACCTCGGCTCGGGCGCGGGCGACAACTGGTGGTGCGTAGCGTTCCCGCCCCTCTGCTTCGTACCCGACTCCGACAACGGTGAAAAGATAGAGTATAAATCTTGGGTTAAAGAAATGTTAGATAAGTTATTTAATTAAATTTTTAAATAAATTATATTATTTATAACTATATATCGTCATTGCGAGGAGCATAGCGACGCGGCAATCCGAAAAAGCCTTCCCCTGTGAGGGGAAGGTGTCACGCAGTGACGGATGAGGTGTAACCTCATTACTAAGGGGGTAAGGGCTGTTTTCCGAGTCCGCCCTATACCCCCTTATCAACCCCCTTACCCGAAAACTCCTCATATCCCCCTGCCCCCTTATTCTTTAAGGGGGTGTTTTTTAACGTCGGCTTGATAGGGTTTTACACGACGCACACTCTTTACGAAGTTTAGAACGCGACGCGCAGGGCGCGGAGAAAGGGAGTGCCAAGTGCCAGAAATAGTACAAGTGAGCGGGCAAGTGTTGTTTAT
>JAMPEA010000007.1 GCA_023665365.1 Bacillota bacterium | reverse complement strand
TAAAGGCGAAATATCGCGTTTTATCGCATTTTTCAACACTTTTACACCTCTTGGCGCAACGCGTTAAAACAAGCGTCGAAGTGTTTGCCTCTCATCTCGTATCCGCTGAATTTGTCGTAACTTTTGGAACTTGGCGAAAACAGAATATTTTTATATCCGCTTGATACCGCAACGTTGTACGCGCCGCGCAGTGCGGATTTAATATCGTCGTATGCAACTATATTTTCAAACTCCGCGTTTTTTGCGCAACGCAGAATGTCGGACGCGTTTTCTCCGCTAATTGCGACGGCTTTGACGTTGTGCGGCAATTCTTTGAAAAGCTCTTCGAAATCCTCGTTGCGCTTTGCGCCGCCGAGTATCAAAACGCAGTCGCCGTCTATGCCCTTACACGCGCTTATACACGCCGATACGTTTGTGGATTTGCTGTCGTTATACACGCAAATTCCGTGGATTTCTCCGCACTTTTGTCTGCGATATTCGGGGCGTTCGAATTCGATAATTCCGCTTGCGATATTGTAAACGGATATGCCCTGCGTCATACATACGCAAACCGCGGCGAGCAGATTTTCGATTTCCGCGCCGCGCATATCCGTCTCGTCGAGCGAAATTATAGGCTGTCCGTCAAAGCAGATGAAGCCCGACGACATATACGCCCCGCCCTTTATCGGACGCTTGACGCTGAACGGAACTTTTTTAGCAACCATTTGCGGAATAAAGCCGCATATAACTTGGTCGTCGGCGTTATAAACAACGTAGTCTTGCTCGCCTTGATTTAAAAATATATTCGCCTTTGCCGCGGCGTATTTTTCAAGGCTTCCGTGCCTTTCGAGGTGGTCGGGCTTTATATTTAAAATAACGGCGGTATCGGGCGAAAATTTGATACTGCTTTCCAGTTGAAAACTGCTCGCCTCGATGACCGCGATTTCGGTTGCGTCGAGTTTATCCGCGATTGCCGAAAACGGCGTACCGATATTGCCAACCGCATAGGAGGATTTCCCCGCTCTTTTCAAAATACCGTCGATGAGCATAGTAGTCGTAGTTTTGCCGTTTGTGCCGGTAATTGCAATCTGTTCGGCATTACAGCACATGGAGGCAAGTTCGAGCTCGCCGACGACTATTTTGTTTTCGAGCTTGGCGTCGAGCAAAAAATCCTTTGCGCCGTCCACTCCCGGGCTTAAAACGATTATATCCGCGGAGTCGATGACGCTTTTGCTGTTAGTAGCTCCGACGATGTTTGGATTATCGTCGTAAATTATTGCTTTCGCACCCTTTTCGCGTAAAAGTTGATAGGCGGATAATCCGCTTGCACCCGCGCCGTACACGACGGCGTTTTTGCCGATAAATTTCATACAGTCCTCGCAAATATCAGCGTCAGAGCCGCGCCCACAAGACTTATGACAAAATATATCGTTACGATTTTAGTTTCGTGCAAACCTTTCATTTCCAAGTGGTGATGAAAAGGCGCCATCAAAAATACACGTTTTTTTGTCAGCTTGAAGCAAAGCACCTGCAATATAACTGATATGCTCGACCATACGAACATTATGCCTGACGTGACGATTAAAAACGGATTTCTCAAAAAAACCGCGACGGTTGCGCACCCTGCGCCGAGCGCGAGCGAGCCCGTATCGCCCATCATTATCTTTGCGGGAAATCCGTTGAAAATCAAATATCCGCAAAGTCCGCCGAATATCGCTACGCAAAAAACTCCGAGCGACAAAACCTGCTCGGCGTACTCGCTGTCGCCGCTGTTTATCGCGTCCGTGTAGGTCAGAAAAATCAACAGCGAAAACCCCAAAAAATACGCAAGAGAGGTATATCCCGCAAGCCCGTCCAAGCCGTCTGTGAGGTTGACGGAATTTGTCGTAGCTATATAAATAATCGCAGTAAACGGAATTATCCCCCAGCTCAAATCGAGTGTCGCGCTTGTAAACGGCAACGCGATTTTTGCCCCGACCCCTCCGTACGCGTAGGCAAAATAGCCCGCGATGACGCTTAAACCTATTTGCCCGATTATCTTTTGATAGGGCTTTAATCCGAGATTGCGCGAAAATCGGATTTTTATAAAATCGTCCAAAAATCCAAGCAGGCAAAAACCCATAGTCAGCGCGACGGCGACTATTGACAGCGCTTTGAATTCCACAAGCGAAAACACGAGCGCGGGGATTAAAAATATAAATCCGCCCATCGTCGGCGTGCCGCTTTTATGCTCGTGCTGTTTGACGTATCCGAGCACCGTCTGTTTCGCCTTCAATTTTGACATAAGGCGGATAATCAACGGCGCGACTATGACGGATAACGCCACGGACGCAATGAAGTATACGAGTAATTTAATGCCGCCGCTCATCTCAACTGCCCGTACCTTTCCACAACGTCGAAATCGCTGTAAGGTAATTTTCTGCCTCTGACTTCCAAGTAGTTTTCGTTACCTTTGCCGGCGATAACAAGCGTATCGCCCTCCTCCATTTCGGAAAGCGCAAAGCGCACCGCTTCGTATCTGTTTTCAATGCTTTTAACGTCTTTGATATTCACGCCGCTTTCGATGTCGCGGATTATGTCGCTCGGGTTTTCTCCGCGCGGGTTGTCGCTTGTAAGCACTATGCAATCGCTGTAATACGAAGCCACTTCCCCCATTTTTTTGCGCTTCAAAACGTCGCGTTCGCCTCCGCATCCGAAAACAGTTATAAGCCTCGATTTCGTAAGAGTACGCGCGGTGGAAAGCAACTGCTTCAAACTGTCGGGAGTATGCGCAAAATCTATAATAATCGTGCCTTTGTCGTTGCGCATGACGGAAAATCTGCCCTTTACGCTCTTCACCTTTTTTACTGCGCGCGAAAGCGTTTCGCCGTCTATCCCAAGCTCTTTTGCGGCGGCGAGCGCGGCAAGCAGATTATATACGTTAAATTCGCCGATAAGTTTGGTTTTGCAATCCACTATGTCGTCGTTTAAATTAGCCACAAACTGCACTCCGTCGCTGCCGTCGCGCACGTTCACCGCAAAGCAATCCGCAGGATTGTTAAGCCCGTAGCTTATACAAGGCAATCCGCTTATTTCCGAGCGTTGCAACAAAAGACGTCCGCTTCTGTCGTCCACGTTAATAATCGCTTTTTTTACGTGTTCTTTCGTAAAATAGGACATTTTTACGCCGACATAATTGTCGAAATCTTTAAAGAAATCGAGGTGGTCCTGCGTGATATTCGTAAGTATTGCAATATCCGCCCTTATATCGCCCGTCTTTTCGAGATAGATTGCGTGCGCGCTAACTTCCGATACGACGACTTCGCAACCTTTGGCTCTCATCTTTGACATTAGTTCGTTAAGCTCGTAAGGGTCGGGAGTGGTCAGACTCTGCCCGACTTTTTCGCCGTCGATATAATGACCTTCCGTCCCGATAAGTCCGCACTTTATCCCCGCAAAAGTCAGCAGAGATACGAGATAATGCGCGGTGGACGTCTTGCCGTTTGTGCCGACTATCGCAACGGTTTTCATATCGTTTGCGGGATTTGAAAAATAATTCTGACAAACCACCGCATATGCCTTTCGCGCGTCGCCAACGAGTACGTATTTCACGTTCGGATTTGTCGGCTTCTTTTCGGTAAGCGCGATAAACGGCACTTTTATTGAGTCGATATAATCGTTGCCGTCGTCGTTCACTCCCTCCATACACACGAAAATATCGCCGTTTTCAACAGTGTTCGAGTTGATTTTTATCCCGCGTATATCTGCGTTTATGTCGGCGTTCATATCGAGTACGCCGACGTTATGCAAAAGTTTTCCAAGTTCCATCAGTCAAGCCTCCAAGAGTATTTACATTCTAATAATAGTAAGTGTAAATCACATTATCAACGGCATCGCAAAACAAGACATAAACAGAATATTTTTTTATACCCAACTCCTCGCTCTGAAAAAAACACATATGCGGATTGCTTTTGTCTCAATATGCATTTAGACCGTTAGTGGCTCCGCTTAACTTCGCTAGCTTGCCTCGAAATAAACTAAAAACACTCACGCATATATGCGTTTCTTCTCGCTCGACGTCGGGTTTTTATAACAACATTTTTTAGATTTTCATTTAGCGGATTTTCTGCATTTCAGACAATAAAAAAGAAGCGGATTTTACGCGTTTTTTGCGTAAAATTCGCTACTTTTGATATTTTTTCTATAATTTATTATTTATTAGCGCAATCAAGTTATAAGCAGCACGGCGTTCCGTTTATCCACCGTGACCCCTGCCGTCGGATATTGCGATTTGACAGTGCTTCCGTCACCGTCGATTTCGCAGTACAGTCCGAGCTTTGCAAGCGCGTTTCTCGCTTCGGACAAACTCATTCCGCAAAAATTCGGCAGACTGAATTTTTCGCCGATGATTTCGGCTTCCTCGCCCGTATACGTCGGAGCAATGCCTAAGTAGTCGAACATACTTGCAAATATATCACCTACGACGGGCGCGGCAACTTGCGAGCCGTAATAGGTATATCCGCTCGGCTCGTCTACGATAAACAACACCGCGTAATTTGCGCCTTTTGTGAGGGAAAAGCCCAAAAACGATGAGATATATTTTCCGCTTGCAATCGAGCCGTTTGCGTATTTTTGCGCAGTTCCCGTCTTTCCCGCGATTTTATAACCCGCTACGTATGCGCCCTTTCCGCTACCAGTCGTTACGACGCTTTCGAGCAGAGTTCTCATGGTATCGGACGTATTTTTTGAAACCACTTGATTGCCCTGCGCGTAATTTCCCGCATTCGCAACCGAATTGCCATATATATCCGTAACGCCCGAAAGCAAATGAGGCGTGACGGCTCTGCCGCCGTTCATCACCGCGGACGTTGCGCTGATAAGCCCGATAGGCGTGACCGCGACCGCCTGCCCGAATCCTATGCGTGCTAAATCTACGGTTTTCACCGCGTTTTGCGCAATAAATATTCCGCTCGTTTCGCCCGTCATATCTATGCCCGTTTTTTTCGTGAGCCCGAAATTTCTCAGATAATCGTAGAATTTATCCGTACCCATTCTCAACGCGCAGTCCATAAATACGCAGTTACAGCTGCCCTCTACGCCCTCGGCGAAATTTATCGAGCCATGCCCTCTTGCCTTCCAGCATCTGATGCGCTGTCCGTCCACCGTCCGCGACCCCGCGCAGTAAAATCTGTCCGATACGCTTATCGCTCCCGCGTCGAGCGCGGCTGCCGACGTCAAAATTTTAAACGTAGACCCCGGTTCGTATACTGACGATACGATATTGCTTTTCGAGTACGAAAACAGCGCTTCCAAATCGTCGCGCGGAACGTTGTTCAAATCGAATGACGGATATTCGGACAGCGCAACTACGCCGCCCGTATCGTAATCCATCACTATGCACGCCACGGCTTTCGGATTAAACCTCGCTACGGCGGTCGCAACCGCTCCGTCCACGATACGCTGTATGCCGCTGTCGAGCGTAGTCACCACGTTCATTCCCGCAATGGACGGCAGATAATACGTCCCCGCGCCGAGTTCCCTGCCGATGAGGTCGGTTTCGGTCATAATCTGTCCGTTTACGCCTGTAAGATATTTATCGTAGTACGCTTCGAGTCCCGTTTGTCCGAAGCCATCGCTGCTGCAAAATCCGAGCACCTGCGTCATAAAGTCTCCGTAGGGATAGTAGCGATAGTTGTCCTCAGAATAATAAATTCCGTCGAGACCCGCATTATAAATTACGTTCAACTGCTCCTTAGTGACCTGCGTTGCGACAGTGACCTCCGAGGTGCGTTTGGATATTTTTTCGAGCGTCTTAGCGTAGTCGTATCCGAATACGCCCGACAGCAGTTGCGCGACCGCGGGTTTATCGGAAGTTGCGGAAGGTCTGACGTAGAGATTGTATCTCGTAGCGGTGGACGCAAGTATATTGCCGTTTCTGTCGAGTATGCTCCCGCGAGGCGCGTCCGTAGGCAAATCGCGCAACCACTGGCTAATCGCTTTGAGTTGCAGATTTCCTCCGTCGAGGATTATCACCGCAAACATTTTCGCAAATACCGCAACGAATAAAAAGACCGCCAATAGCAAAACTATCGGCAGTCTTTTTGTTGGGTTATAGAGATGATTGATACTCGTTTTGTCCTTCCTCATATCAAAGATTTTATTTGACAGAGGCGGATTTTATGATTGATACGGCTTACAGATTTGCGCTTTGCACAGATACCGACACCGCGCCCGCGTTAGAGGCAGGGACTACTGCCGTGCCGCTGTTGATTTTGCCTGCAAACGCTATGATGAGCGAAACCGTCGTGATTACAAGCGCGACGAATGCGCCTACTATGAGTTTGCCCTTGGTGTTGAGTCTGCCGCGCTTCTTTTGGTCGGCTTTGGTATTTTGGAAAGCCGCTGTCATCTCGGCGCTTTCATTGCGGTCGAACACAGGACGCAAACTCTCGTTTGAGCGAGAAAGTCTCGCGTAGAGGTCGGCGTCGGTCGTCTCCTTATTCTGACGCGCAACGTACTCGTAGAAATTTTGATTTCTTGTGTATGGTCTGATTATATCCTGCGTGTATGAGGGAACGTACTCGTCTTCGATTACAGCCGACGGCGCATATCCGAACTGGTCGTAACTGTCGATTACGTCGCTTTCGTTGCGCGCATAAGACCTATTGCGAGAAGAAGCGAATTCCTCATAAGACGGAAATCTTTCCGCGGTTTGTGTTTGGTTTCCTAACAATTCGTCGAGTGTCATCATAGTTTCTGTTCCCCTTTTGTGGTTTTTATTTTTTTATATTTTTTCTATTATTCTCAGTTTCGCACTCTGCGAGCGGGAGTTGTTTTTCAGTTCCTCGTCGCTCGGAAGAATCGGCTTTTTGTTTACGAGCTCGACAGTCTTTTTGTTGCCGCACACGCATATCGGGAAATCCGACGGACAGGTGCAATCGGCGCTAAGCTCCTTAAAAGCCGTTTTGATTATCCTGTCTTCAAGCGAGTGGAAAGTTATCACTGCCATTCGCCCGCCGCTTTTCAGCCTCATAGCCATTTGCTTGACGCTCTCTTTTAAAGCGCTAAGCTCGTCGTTGACAGCAATGCGTATCGCTTGAAAGGTGCGCTTTGCGGGATGCCCGTATTTATATCTCGTTGCCGCGGGATAGCTGTTCTCAACTATCTTTGCAAGCTGTAAGGTCGTCTCTATCGTCTGCTTGGAGCGCACGCGGATTATGTTTTCCGCTATTCGCTTTGCCAGCTTCTCCTCGCCGTAGTCGTAAAGAATTTTTATTATCTCGCCCGCGCTGAACTCGTTTACGACGTTGAATGCGCTCAGATATTGGCTTCTGTCCATTCTCATATCGAGGGGCGCGTCCTTCATATAGCTGAACCCGCGTTCCGCGTTGTCGAGTTGATAGCTCGATACGCCGAGGTCAATCAAAATTCCGTCAACGCTTTCGATATTCAGTACGTCGAGGTCCTGCGTCAGATTTTTAAAATCGTCGTGCAAGAAGGTGACTTGCTTTCCGTATTCTTTAAGCCGCTCTCCCGCAACCATAAGCGCGTCGGCGTCTTTATCGACCGCAATCAAGCGTCCGTCGCTATTTAGTCGCTTTGCGATTTCACACGAGTGTCCCGCTCCGCCGACGGTGCAATCGACGTATATTCCGTCCGCTTTGACGTTTAGCTCCTCTATACATTCGGCAAGCATTACGGGTACGTGATGAAATTCCATTGTCATACTCCGTCAGTCCGCTTTCCCGAGCTTGGCTTTGAGGCTTGCTATCAAGCTGTCGAAGTCGTCGGCGTCGCCGTCCGCATTGCCGTACTTCCTGTCGTATACTTTCGTCGGCCAGGCTTCGATATAATCGCCCATTCCGCAGAACGTAATCGACTCGGTATCAATAAGTCCTTTGCAAATTCTTTTCAAGGAGTCGTCGATGGTTATCCTGCCCTGTACGTCAAGCTCGACTTTCGTTGTAAGTCTGTTGACGACGCGAGCGGTCTCTTTAAACTCCGACATATACGGGTCGTCCATTTTGACGTAGTTTTTAAGGACGGAATCCTTATTGCACTTGGGCATGAGCAAGAAACAGCCGTCCGCACCGATAGTTGCGATAACGTCGTCGCCGAGAAAACTCCTGAACTTCGCAGGAATTCTCACGCGATTTGCGCCGACCGCATTTTGGTAGCTTCCGAAAACAGTGTCTTGCATAACTCATCCTTGTCGTGAATTTTAGCGTTGTGACGATATAGTATCATCAAAAAAAACGCTTGTCAACAATTTTGTCCAATTTTGTCCAAAAATTTTTTTCAGCTGTTTAGTAGGATTTTTTGAAAAAATTTAAAATTCAATAGTAAACAAGTTAATTTTATCGTTTAAAATTAGTAAACTTGTTTACCGCACCTGAAAATATGCGCCGATGCGCCCCCTTTCCTAATATAATTTATTTTAAAACGATAACTTATTTAGACTGTTTTTAAGGTTTTCATATCTTCAATAAAACTGTTTAGGTTTAAAAAATATTACACATCATTACGTGGTCGCGTCGCCAAAATCACAAGTTTTTTCGATTATACATATATTGCAGTAAATAAAAAGGAGGTAAAAAGATGTCTTTTTGCAATAACAATTCTACACAAGACAGATGTCCCGGGAACATCAACGGCAATCCGATGAACGGTTTGTGCGAAAAAGTCTGCATTCAGACTACGAAAATTTTTGACGCCTGTATGATGCAGACAAGTATAGACAGCACCGTCACGCTTACAAACCTCACGCCTGCCGACCCGACTTTGCCCTTGACCTTCGTAAGCGGCTCGTCCACTTCGAACGTCGGCACAATCACCGCCCTCACCGTCACGCCTATCGCCGACAGACCGGGGCTTTCGAGAGTAACAACCACGATTGCGATACCCGTCCAAATTTCCTATACCGACGCAAACGGCGTAGCCGGCACGGGTACGGGCACCGTATCGGTATCACAGGACGTCATCATGTGCGTGCCGACAGGCAGCGTCATCGCGCCTACGATTGCGGCAACCGTAAATATGGCGGCGCCCAGAGGTACTTATGTAAGCGACAACACGTTTACGATTACAAGCTGCATAACGGTCATTCTCAAAGTGCAGGCGGACGTAAATCTGCTTATCCCGTCCTACGGCTATTGCAGAATTCCGCAGTGCACTGAGTTCAGCCAAGATGCCTGCCAAGGCGTATTCGACCTGCCGCTTTTCCCGTCCTAACTATAAATAATAGGTCGCTGGCAAGATACTCAAAGTGCGAATAATCGCTAAATCCAAAAGGCGCAATCTGCGCCTTTTGACACATTTTAATATATTTATCGGCGGCGTTTTTAAATATCTAACCTACTTAAATTTAAAAATGCACGTCACATTGACTATTTGATTATAAAATCGTTACAAGTCGACTTTTTTATGTTATAATACTTTTATGAAAGTATTTGCGATAAGCGATTTACATTTGTCAAGCGCGGTCGAAAAGCCGATGAATATCTTCGGAACGTCGTGGAACAACCACTTTGAAAAGATTTGCGAGGATTGGCACGCAAAGGTCGGGAAAGACGACCTCGTTTTGCTTGGCGGAGATATGTCGTGGGGTATGACGATAGACGAAGCAAAACCCGACTACGCGCTCGTATCCGAACTTGACGGCAGAAAAATCGTCGTCAAAGGCAACCACGATTTATATTGGAACTCACTCATAAAAATGCAACGCAACTTCCCCGAGTTCGATTTTCTGCAAAACAACGCATATCGAATAACTCCACCTTTGACAAGTGGCGAAGATTCTTGCCAAAGTACGGGCGACAGTCTTGAAAAAGGGGTCGTCGTTGCAGGGACAAGGGGCTGGACTATCCCCTCAAAGGATACGGACAACGCGGATTTAAAGATATTCAACCGAGAGCTTATCAGGCTCGAACTGTCTTTGCGCCAAGCACTGAAATTAAGGCGCAGAGGTGACGTGCTTATTGTAATGTTACACTATCCGCCGTTTGAAGCCAATTTTGCGGACACCGCTGTCACTCAACTGCTTGAAAACTATAAAGTCGATTATGCGCTATACGGACATCTGCACGGGAAAAACGTAAGGGTCAAGCCCGTCGTTGAAAAAAACGGCATTTCCTATATACTAACTTCGTGCGACCTTATCGACTGTAAGCTCGTTGAAGTTTGCGAAATTTAATTTGCAGCTCTTAAAAACAAAAATGCCGAAACTATTACAAAATTTAATGTAAATTAGAATAGTTTCGACATTTTTATAAGAAAATATTTGTAATTATTCGGGTTTTACGGTATTTTCAAGCAAAGCGTCAATCCTCGCAAGCACTTCCTCTCTTCCAGTTTTTGCGGTTGCCGAAGTCAAAATAACGTCCTTGCAACCCACTCCGAACGAATTTGCGATAGCCTGTCTTGCCTTAGTTTGTTGCGCGCGCGACAGCTTGTCCGCTTTGGTTGCGATAAGCGTAAAAGGCGTTCCCGTTTGATAAAGATACTTAACCATTATCTTATCATCCTCGCTCGGTTCATGTCGAACGTCCACCAACATAAAGACGTTTATAAGATTAGGACTGCTTTGCAAATAGCTTTCGATAAGCCCGCCCCACTTTTGCTTTTCGGCTTTATTTACGCGCGCATATCCGTATCCGGGCAAATCCACAAAGTAATATTCGCCATTATTTATTTCAAAAAAATTTAGAAGTCGCGTTCTCCCCGGCTCGGACGAAGTCTTTGCAAGTTTGTTTTGATTGGTCATAAAATTTATAAACGACGATTTTCCTACGTTAGATTTCCCCGCAATGGCAATTTCGGGCGCGCCGTAATTAGGAATTTTGTCCGCGTCCGCAACGGATATAACGAATTTTGCCTGTTTAATCATTTGTACGTCCTCCTTTTCGTTAAGTAATATTGATTTATATATTTGCAATCCGTATTTTATCGGCTTAGCGGGCTAAAATAAACGGCGCGTAACTTACGCGCCGCAATTTTGAGCAATCAGCAAGGGACTTTTTCGCCCTCTGCGTCGAATGCCTGCGCAGAGTCGTCGTTATTCTGTCGCAATCCTCTTAGCACAATCGGAGCTTGACGCTTTTCGATAGAATCCTTAGTGACGATGACTTCGTTGATACTCTTATCCGACGGAATTTCGTACATAAGGTCGAGCAAAGCGTCCTCCATAATCGCGCGCAAGCCTCTCGCGCCCGTTTTGAGCTCGATAGCCTTTGAGGCTACCGCGCGGAGCGCGTCGTCCTCAAATTCAAGCCCGACGCCGTCAAACTCGAACTGCTTCTTATATTGCTTCACGAGCGCATTTTTGGGTTCTGTCAAAATTTTGATAAGCGCGGTTTCGTCAAGTGCGTTAAGTCCGACCACAATAGGCACGCGCCCTACAAACTCTGGTATTAAGCCGTATTTCACAAGGTCGGACGGTTGCAAGTCCTTAATAAGCTCGTCATAGCGATAATCTATCGTATCTTTCACGGCAGAACCGAAACCGAGTTTGGAGTTATCCTTTCTGCTGTCCACTATTTTGTCGAGGTCAACGAAGGCTCCCCCGCATATAAACAGAATATTTGTCGTGTCGAGTTGATAACATTCTTGATTTGGATGCTTTCTTCCTCCCTGCGGCGGCACGCTGGCAATCGTACCTTCGATGATTTTAAGCAGCGCTTGTTGTACGCCCTCGCCGCTTACGTCGCGCGTTATCGACACGTTTTCGCCTTTCTTGGCGATTTTATCAATCTCGTCGATATAAACGATGCCCGTCTGCGCGCGCTTTATGTCGTTATCGGCAGACTGTATGAGTTTAAGCAAAATATTTTCTACGTCCTCTCCGACGTAGCCCGCCTCGGTGAGCGTAGTAGCGTCGGCGATGGCAAACGGCACGTTGAGTATTTGCGCAAGGGTTTTTGCAAGCAATGTCTTTCCTGAGCCGGTAGGTCCCAGCAAAAGTACGTTGCTCTTTTCGATTACAACGTCCTTATCCTCTTCCTTGCCTTGCAGAATACGCTTGAAGTGATTGTACACCGCAACCGAAAGCACGCGCTTTGCGCTGTCCTGTCCGACAATATACTCGTCGAGTTTATCCTTGATTTCCTGCGGAGGCAAAAGTTTTATATCTCCGGAAACCTTGTTCTCTTTGATATTCATTATATCAATACAGCGCTCGACGCAATCGTTGCAGATTGTGATGCCGTCCGGACCGCTCACGATTTGTTTGACCTCGTGCTCGGGTCTATGGCAAAAACTGCAAATCTGTTCTTTTTGATACTTATCATTATCCATAAAAACCTCGATAGATAACCTAAAATCGCATATTTTACGATTTATTAGAGGCAAGTGCGCTTATTTTCTCGAATAGAAAATTTTATCTACAAGTCCATATTTTTCAGCTTCCTCTGCGGTCATATAGAAATCTCTGTCTGTATCGACTTCGATTTTGGACAAAGGTTGCGAAGTATTTTCTGCAAGGATTTCGTTAAGGCGTTTTTTCGTCTTTAAGATTTCGCTTGCTTGAATTGCAATGTCGCTCGCCTGACCCTGCGCGCCTCCGAGAGGCTGATGTATCATCACCTTGGCGTTGGGAAGAGTAAAACGCTTTCCCTTAGTCCCCGACGAAAGCAGGAACGCGCCCATCGAAGCCGCCATGCCGATGCAAATCGTAGATACGTCGCACTTGATGTAGTTCATCGTATCGTAGATGGCAAATCCAGCGGATACCGACCCGCCGGGGCTGTTGATGTAAAGGCTTATGTCCTTTGTCGAGTCCTTGCCTTCGAGATAGATGAGTTGCGCGACAATCAAATCCGCAACGGTATCATCGATTTCGCCTGTGAGGAAGATTATTCTGTCCTCCAAAAGGCGCGAGTAGATGTCGTATGAGCGTTCGCCTCTACCTGTCTGTTCCACAACCATAGGGATAAGCTGATTTCTTATATTCATATAAAACTCCTCCTGCGTTCGTTGAGATACGCGCTAGTACAATATTTGCCACGCGACGGTGGCAAATACCAAATCCGCATGACATTCGCGCGAATTTGCCGACGTTTAATTTTACACAAATTCGAACGATATTATTCTACGTCGGCGGGTTTAGTTTCCTCCGTTCCGACGGCTTCTTCTGCCTTAGCGGATTTCTTTTCTGCTTTTTTCTCTGCCTTTACAGCCTTCTTGTCCGCCTTTTTATCTGCTTTATCGGCTTTTTTGGCTTCCTTGTCGCCGTTGTACGCCTTTAAAGTGTTGAGCAGCTTTTCGGATATGATAGAGTTGATCAGATAGTTTACGTCGTCTTGACGCATGGACTTTCTGACTTCCTCGACCGTCTGCGAGGACTCCTCCGCCATCTTTTCAAGACGGGATTCGACGTCGCCGTCCTTGATAGTGATATTTTCCGCTTTGATGATTTCCTCCATGACGAGGCGCGCCTTGACGGTTTTTTCCGCCTGCGGCTTATATTCGTCGGCGAGCTGTTCGCGGGTCATGCCGAGGTATTTGAGGTAGTCGTCCATACGCATACCTTGATACATGAGGCGATATTCCATATCGCGTATCATCTCGTCGGTCTCCTGCTTAATCATAGCTTCGGGGATTTCCACGGAAGAACCCTCGACGATTTTTTCGATAAGCGCGTCCTCGTAATCGTGCTCGACCTTTTTGACTTCCTTATCGAGCAAATTCGACTTGACGTCGGCTTCGTATTCCGCAAAAGTATCGAACTCCGAAACTTCTTTTGCAAAATCGTCGTCGAGCGCAGGCAATTCCTTTACGCGCACAGCCTTGACGGTGCAAGCAAAGACGGCCTCTTTGCCTGCAAGATTTTCCGCATGATACTTTTCGGGGAAAGTGACCTTGACGTCCTTTTGCTCGCCCGCTCTCGTTCCGACAAGTTGGTCCTCGAAGCCGGGGATAAAGGTATTGCTGCCGAGTTCGAGTTCATAATCCTCGCCTGCGCCTCCGTCGAACTTTTCGCCGTCAACCGAACCGCTGTAATCTATCAGTACGATATTGCCTTTTTCCGCAACCTTGTCCGCCTCGGCGTCGATGATACGCGCCTGCTTTGCCTGCTCGCCCTTGATATACTCGGCGACTTGCTCGTCCGTGACTGCGGCGGATGCCTTTTTTACGTCGAGATTTTTGTATTCGCCGAGCTTGACCTCGGGCTTGACAACCATAATAAGCGAATAAACCACACTGCCGTCGTCCTTGATGTCGATGTCCTCGGCACTCTCGAATGCGACAAGCTCATACTCCTTGGATTTTTCAAGCTCCATAACCGAGTCGTCTATGAGCTGATTGATTGCATCGCTGAGGAATACGCCCGGACCGTAGAGATTTTCGATGACCTTTTTTGGCGCGTGACCCTTTCTGAAACCGGGCACGTTATATTTTTGCTTCGTCTTAGAGTAGACGGTGTCCACTGCCTTGTTGTACTCCTCGGCGGTAGCGGTATAATTGAATTTGACTTGGCTCTTTTCGAGCTTTTCGACTGTGTAGTTCATATATCCTCCAAAGCCGTACGCGTAGCGACTGCCCGCGTACATATAAAATTTTACAAAGTATATGGATTATATCATATCGAAAATCAAAAAGCAACTTAAAATAAGGGCTAATTTGCGCGATAATCGAGATAATTTACCCTTTAAAAAACCGTTGATAAAAAGCAATCTAACTGATATGATAATGATATGGGAAGCGACCTATATGCACTCGGCGCGCTTGCAAGCGAGCTTAACGAAGCGCTCGGCGGCGCGAGAATAGACAAAATCCAACAACCCGAAGCGGACGAGTTGCGCTTTTTTATGCGCAGCGGCGGAAAAAACGTATGCTTGGTGGCTTCCTGCAACGCAAACGTACCGCGACTTCACTTGACCGCGAGCAAAAAACAAAGCCCTATGATTGCGCCCAATCTTTGTATGCTTCTTAGAAAGCATCTTATAAACGCGACGGTTCACAGCATAGGCGTATACAATGCGGACAGAATTATTTATATCAAATTCAACGCCAAGACGGAGATGCGCGACGACGCAAGCTACTTCCTGTTTGTGGAGATTATGAACAGATATTCCAACATAGTTTTCACCGACGAAAATCTCACTATACTTGACGCAGTTAAACGTTTGCCGCTCGATTCCGCGCGGGAGCATACCGTAGCGCGAGGGGTGCGCTACTCGCCAGTAGTACAACCTAAAATCAGCTATCTAAACGACTGTTTTAGCGTTTTTGAAAATTTTAAAGGCGGAAATCTTAAAAAATTCATATTGGACAATATCTCGGGTTTTTCCGGCATAACGGCGACGGAATTGCTATTGCGTGCGGACGTACCCGAACAGCTTGACGAACTAAATCGAGATATGCTCGGCAGGCTTGAATGCGAAATAGAAAACTTCCGAGAAGTCAAGGATTTTAAGCCCTGCATTATTAACGGAGAGGTCTACCCTTCGCTATATCGCAGTTTGCCCTCCGACAGCGTTCGCATATTCGAGACTATGAGCGAAGCGTTCGACGCGCTAAATACGGATATAGACGCTGACGTGCGCAATCGCGCAAGGCTCAAATCGCTTGCCACGCAGGCACGCAGACTGCACGCACGCGTAGAGAAAAACATTGCCTTGGACAAGGAACACTTAAAAGAATGCGAAAATATGGAGAAGTTCCGCATCTACGGCGAGCTTGTCGTAAACAATATATATAAGATTAAACGCGGAGACTGCGAACTCGAATGTTTAAACTACTACGACAACACGACTGTTATAATTCCGCTCAATCCGCAACTGTCGCCGTCTAAAAACTCCGCCGCATATTACAATAAATACAACAAATTAAAACGCACAAAGGAGTTCGTTGAAAAAAAACTCGACGACGACGAAAATCTGCTATTGTACGTCTGCTCTATTGAGGAGGAAATCGCTTCGTTGCCCTATGACGCGAGCATCGCGCCCATCGAGGAGGAGCTTGCCGCGCTCGGCGGAGTTAAGCGCAAATCCGCAAAAGGCAAGGTGCGAAAAGAACAAGCCGAGCCGCCCTATATCTATCTCGTTGACGGCTTTTATATCTATCGCGGCAAAAACAACGTGCAGAACGACGAACTGACCTTTAAACTTGCGTCGTCGAACGATATATGGTTACACCTAAGAAACGACCACGGCGCGCATACGATTATAATCACCGATGGACGCGAAGTCCCCGAAAAGGTGATAAAAATTGCCTGCGAAATCACCGCAAGTACGAAACAGGCGTCCGCAGACGTGGACTACACCGCTCGCCGCAACGTCAAGCGCCGCCCCAACGGACACCTTGGACAGGTCATATATGAAAACTACAAAACCGCCTTATCCGCTCCCGACGCGCATAAAGAATTTTTGATAAAACACTAAGATATTTATGTCTTAATTATAATCAAATTATAGCGGAGTAAGCGTAACTTCAATTTTTCCACCATTTGTACGTTCGGCTTTTACAGTTAATTTCTTTATGTCCGCATCTGCGCGAGAAGTATTGTCTATGCCGTCTACGACCGATTGCATTTCCATTTTTTGAAAGCTCCCTATGCTGTCATCACCGAGTTTTGCGAGCATCTTTTTATCCCCGCTTGTAAGTATAGCTGTGTGTGCGTCAACGATTTCAATATCGGCAGACGTATGCATAAACCAATATATTAGCGAGTTGTTGGCACAATCAATCGAGTCGGAAATTTTCAAAGATGAATAGTTATCAAAAACTTCAAACGTTCTTATAGCTTTATATACGCCGCAAAAACAATATGCGTCGGTCATATCTAAACTTACTATACCGCCGTCGGAAGTTTTATTGAAAGACGAAATACTTACTTTCGCAAACGGATATTGGTCCTCATGTACCTTTGAGGGGTTTATGACAAGAGTGTTCTGACCTTCCGCCCTTTTGATATAATTTTTCCATCGACCACCGCCGATAAGACCTACGAAATAATCTTGTTTACTGTAATAATCAGGTCCGAGGTCTTCTGCCCAACGCACCCCTCTACTGTCAAAAACAAAGTTCCCTATATCAAGGTCTCCGTGATTTGTATAATTATATCCGCCTTTTGTAGCAAAATAGGTCGCGTTCCTATCAAAATATGATTGTCTTATTATTGCGACATCCTCTCCGACATCTGATTTTAATAAAATTGATTTTTCGATATTTTCGAGCGACGTTCTTGAAACAATATCCGCATCGTACCATAGACTGCCTATACAAAATTCTTTTCCGACCTCGTATAAACCCTTTCCCATTTGCATTTCCGACTCCGCAGACGTAAGGCTTTCATAGTACGCCATAATAGGATTGTCATATTTCTGCGCAAGCCAGTATAACGACGGCGACGTAGCCGAAACTTTTTTGTTATCTCCATAGTTAAAAGGTCCGCAAGAACCGCTGAGGTATATGGGAAACATTCCAAGGCTACTCATACCTTTCATATCAGATAAACCGAAGTCCATTCCAAAAAGGTTATTCGACGTGGATAAAAAATAGGTTAAATAACCTGTACCGTATGCCCAATATCCTACGCCTTCGCTATACACGCCGTTGGGCGCAAACGACTCAAAAGCATACGGCAGTTTCTTATAGGCATTTTTCAAATAGTAGACAGCGGTATCGGGATAATCGTCATAAAACACCAAAGAGGTGATTGCAAGCGCGCTATGACATACGCTGTTCCAGTTGGTTTTCGACCATCTCCACCAATTTTTAAATGGTTTACCTTTCCCTCGTTTAAGCGCGTATTCGTAACATTTGTTCGCAAATAGCAAACGACTTTCTTCGTCTATATAATCGTACAGCCAGTTTGTGCCGAGCGCTATTGCAAATGACAATTCCGCGCAGTCGAGAAAGTGGCTGTCGTGCCAGTCGTTATACGAGCAAGCATTTTTCATTTCTATGACCGCACGCTGTGCATATCGCACCTGTCCCGTTATGCGATATATGTATGACAAAATCGCAATACGCTCTAAAATCTGACGACTTGTCTCCAACAATCTGTCATCCTCGATTAAATACGGCAGAGGCTCCCGCGACAGCAAATCGTCTGCGCATTGCGAAACGTAATCGAAATAGGCTTTTACAATACAATCGCCGTCATCGGCTTCAATCTCGCATTTTACGTTATCAAACGCCTGCTGTGACGCAAGCACAAAAATTCCGCTTCTGTCTGAGGATTTGACGGCATCCTTAATATCGTTATCGCTAATTTTTGCGGGATTTCCTTTCAGAGAAATATAATCTATACCAATTATTACAAAGTCAACTATTATGCGTAAGCCGCCCGTGTTAAGTAAAAGCAAAAACAACACTATGACAATCATAATAGCTAAAAGTGAATTTATTTTGTTTTTAACTTTCAACTTTTTATTTTTCATTGGCTGTTTGTTTGAATTTTATCGAGCTTATCCAACACAGCTTGAAAATAATTTGGGACGGGACAATTAAAAACCATAGTTTCGCCTGTGTGCGGATGATTTAAGATGAGTTCCGTCGCGTGCAAAAGCTGTCCGTTTTTATATAGCGCGGTCGAGCCGCCATACACCTCGTCGCCGACTATCGGATGATGCAGACTGCTTGCGTGTACGCGTATTTGATGAGTGCGTCCGGTTTCAAGCTCGAAGCGAACGAGCGTATACTTCCCGTATCTTTTAAGCGCCGTATAATGCGTGACGGCGCGTCTGCCGCCATCTACGATTGCCATCTTTTTGCGGTCCTTGGGATTGCGTGCGATAGGCGCGTCCACAGTGCCGCAATCCTCTTTAAAATTGCCGTCGCAAAGCCCTATATATATCCTGCGAGCGGACTTTTTTTCTATCTGAGCCGCAAGGCTTTTGTGCGCTTCGTCGTTTTTGGCGACGACTATCAGTCCAGACGTATCCTTGTCGAGCCTGTGCACAATGCCCGGACGGATAACTCCGTTTATGGAACTCAAACTGTCAAGATTATAAAGCAACGCGTTGACGAGCGTATCGCTCTTTTTATAGGACGAAGCCTGATGAACGACCATTCCCTGCGGCTTGTTTACGACCGCAAAATATTCATCTTGATAGACAATATCGAGAGGAATATTTTCTGCCTTTATTTCAAGCTCGCGCGGCTTTGGCGGTTCAAATTCCACCTCGTCGCCGACGCGCAACTCCAAGCCGCTTTTATTGCGCAATACTCCGTTCACGGTCGCGCCGAACTCCTCGACGTAGTTTTTTGCGCTCGAACGCGACACGTTATAAGTCTTGGCGATAAATACGTCCAACCTTATTTTGTCTGCGGTAACGGTCGCCATCAGTCTGCACTCTCTGCGTCTTTTTCGTCCGCGCTATCGGCGTTTAAATCGCCGTTGCCGTCGGAGTTCGCATTGTTTTCGACGTTTAACTGAATTGCGACATATTCATTGTTTTCGGGTTGCGAGATCGCGGAAACTGCCTCAATGGTAAATTCGTTTTCCGACTTCATCATAGGATTAAGCTCTATCGGCGCGTCGAGCGGGTCGCTGAAATGCTCTTGCAGTTTGTTTTTCTGCTCCTCCTCGAACTCCTTGACGCTCTTTTTCCTCTCGGACACGAGCATGACGATAAGCACTATTATGAGCATAAATACGCCGACCGTCACAAACGAGTCCGCGACGTTGAATATCGCAAAATCCTCCCAAAATGCAAACTGAATAAAGTCGCGCACGTAGCCGAGTCCTATCCTGTCAACGAGGTTACCTATCCCTCCTCCGACGATGAACAGAAGGGATACTCTAAGCCACATATTTTCCTTTTGCGCGAGAATGAGATATACGAGTATAGCCGCAATCACTATCGCGGTTACGACGGTCAGCGCGACGGTGTTGCCTTGAAAAATGCCGAAGCCTGCCCCCGTATTTTCAGTATAAGCAAGCGTGATGAAGCCCTTTATCAGCGGATATGTACGCCCGTCCTTTGTAAAAAGAAACTCTACGATATACTTTTTTGTCAGCAAATCGGCAAGCAGAATGACCGCGAGTACGCCAAGCTCGATGAGCATCACCCACCAACGCTTTTTCACGACGTCTATCACGTCGCGCTTGGTTATCTTGAACTTAGCCATACAAGCTCCTTATCTGCGAAGTTGAGGCGGAACGGTTATCGAAACCCCCTTCGGCGCAAATAGGAAGATGTTTTTGGTTATCTGCTGTATACTGCCGCCGAGCGCGTAGATTGCGCCGCTCATAAAATCGAGTATGCGATACACCGACGTTTGGTTGACGGTGGAAAAATCCACGATGACCTGCTCCTGCATTTTGAGATGGTCAATCAACAGTTGCACGTCCTCGTAGGTCGTCGGCGAATTGATAACTACCCCGCTCGAACCGCCGAAGCCGCTCATATACTGTTGCGCGGAAGTATCCTGCGTTTGCTTGGTCGGGGTCGGTCTGCTCTCGCGTGAAAACAGACGGCCCATTCTGCTGCCGCCGGACATTCTGTCGCCTGCGGCATCGGCTCTGAAATTTCTTTCGTCCATAACTACCTCGTCATACAAATAGCGTTTTGTCAAATCGCGGGACGCTCGCCGAATATAATCCTGCCTAAGCGTATCATATTCGCGCCGTGCGCAAGCGCGATTTTATAATCCGCGCTCATTCCCGCCGATAAATATTTTACGTCCGCATTGGGTTGCGTCAAGCCTTTCGCGTTCTCGAAAAGCCCGTACAGCTTTTCGTAAAGGGAGTGTAACTTTTCCGTGTCGCCTAAATTCGGCAACACCGACATAATTCCCTCGATTTTGATGTGCTCGAAATCTTTTAGCGAGCGGATAAAATCAAGCGCGTCGTTCGGCGATACGCCGCCCTTAGTAAGCTCCCCGCCCATATTGACTTCGATTAGGCAGGCTTGCACTTTATGACGCTTCGCCGCCTGTTTCTCAATCTCATTTGCGAGTTCTAATCTGTCGAGCGAGTGTATCAAACTCACCTTGTCGATTATATATTTGACCTTGTTAGTCTGCAACTGCCCGATGAAGTGCCAATCGTACTTAGCGTCATACTTTGCCGTAAGTTCCTGCACGCGGTTTTCGCCGAGTACGAAATCGGGCGCGTATGCCATAAACCCGTCGATAACGTCCTTAGTCTGCGTTTTGCAAGCGGCTATAAGCACGACCTCTCGCCCGCAGGACGCTATATCTTTGCGCACTTGTTCGATATTGCCGTAGAGTATCATTTTTCCTTACGTTTGTCGGAATATTCGCCCGTCGAAACGTTGTATTTAAGGGTGTACTCCTCTCCGTTAAGCAAGTACAGTATCTGTATGCAGTCCGCGCCGACGTACTCCGCGCGTTTTACTTTTCCCTCGAACGGCTTGTAGCTTTCGTTGAGGATTTCGAGCTGAGCGTCGTCGTAGTCGCCGATATAGTCGCTTACAAACAGTACAGACCCGAACATATTGTTGAGCTTGGCAAGCAGTTTTTTCTGTTCCAAGGTGTACTTTGCGGGCTTTACGCCGCCGTTGCGCAGGAAGAATACGTCGGGGTCGTTGGCAAATATTCTGCCGTTCAGATGACGGCGGAAAACAGCATCGGTCATGGCGTTTTGAGTGGATATGATTTCCTGATTGGTGATGCCGACGTAGAACTTGTTTTTGTAAGACGTTTCGGCGTCGCAACCTATGCGGCAAGCATCCACAATGCCGAACGCAGGTCCGAGCGGAACGCCGCATCCGAGGAACAGTTTATCCCCGCAACACTCGCGCAAAAAGTCCAACGCTTCGCACATAAGCTGACCTCTCGACTTGCCGTTTCTCGGATAAATCGCCGCGCAGTAGAGAAAATCCAGCTTGACCATATCGAAGCCCCACTCGTTGAAGATTTTGTCAAACAAAGCCCTTACGTACTCGCGCACTTCCTCGATTTCAAAATCGAGCGCGTAAAATCCGCCCCACGCCATTCCGCTGATAAGAGGCTTGCCGTTTTTGCCGCATATAAACCACTCGGGGCGCTCCTTTACGATATTCGCCTTGAACTGCGCCGAGAACGGAGCGCACCAAAGCCCCGCTTTAAGCCCCTGCGCGTGTATCTTTTCCACGATAGGCAAAAGCCCGTTGGGGAACTTTTTTTCGTCGATAGTCCAGTCGCCGACCATAGTTTCGTAGCCGTCGTCGATTTGGAAGATATTTGCGTTATCCACCCTCTTTAAGCCTTCGAGGTCGCGCAGGATGATTTTCTCATCGATATTCTGATAGTAGTTGTACCAAGACGTGTATCCCGCAAAATGATTTACCCGTCCCGTATGCTTTAAGGGATACGCCTCGAAGTACGCGTCGAACGCTTGGTCGTAGTTGCCGAACGTGCGAATGAAGTTGAAAAGTTCATACTCGCCGTTCACCTCTGCGCCCTCTACGTCCTTAACCGCGCAAAGCAAATTTTCACTCATATCCGCATAGAAAACCGTGTATCCCGTGCGCTCGTTGAGCGAACCTAAAAGCTCCACGCTTCCGCCGTGACGCAGATATGTATAGGTAAAGCTGTGATACAGATTTTTGCCGTATCGCGTAAAATAGTAATCGCCCGACGCTCCTGCAAATTCGCGCGCCTTTGGGAGTTTGCAAATAGGCGCAAGCCCCTTTTGCAGGTCGCCGTGACCGTATTCTCTCGTCAGCGTCCAAGATTGAAATCCGTTTGCGAAAAACTTCTCGTTGGTTTCAAAATAGTGGTCGTAAATCAACTCCGCCGCTTTAAGAGTAAGCGGTTTCTTGGCGCAAAGATTTATGCGAATCTCATTTAATCCCCCGACCTCTGCAAGCGAAATATCCTCGTTTTCAAAACCGCCGTTGAGCTCTGCGCAATCTGCGGTCAGCTCGCTTATAGCTCCGTCCGCTACGTAAGTCAATTTAAGCGTATAGTCTTTTAAATTCATAAACTCTACATAACCCCCGTTATTTTTAGATAGTTAATTATATAACAGTTTTTAATAAATGTAAATACTTCGCGCGCCAAAAACAAAATTAAAGAAAAATTTAACGGCAAATATTATTGCGTAGCTCTTTAAAGTGTCAAAAAACCTATAAAAGCGGGAGCAACGACGTTGCTCCCGCGAAGCGCGCCGATAACCCCAAGGCGCTGATTATTAAGATTCTATTAGGTCGAGCTTGGAAATGGAAACCTCGTATGCGGTGCGCTCGTCCACCGTTCCGTCGTCAAGCTGTTTTTGATATATGCGCGATTGAATACGCCCCACAATCTGCACTCTGTCCCCAACGGAAAAATTGCCCGCGAATCTCGCGTTTCTGCCCCAAGCGATTGCAGGGATATAATCCGACTTGTTGTACGCCCTGTTGACGGCGATTAGCAAATCCGTGATTTCACGCTTGAACGGAGTCGTCCTGTATATTGGCGGCTTGCACACAAAGCCGTCTATCTCTATCGTGTTCGGGTCGTCCTCGTCGGGAGCGGAAAGCTCGCGCACAAACACTCTAAGCACCAATTTACTTCTGTTGTCAACAATCTTGTTGTAGCTTCTAAATTGCCCGATTACCCCGATTAGATTGCCGATTTGAAAGTTTTCCCGTTCCATAAGTCGCTCGGATACGGTAAGCGGAATTATATCTTCCTGTCCCGACAAACGTTTGACGGCGACGTTCAAATCGTAAAATCCCTCGCCCATTATCTCGTGCGAAAATTCGGCCTCGCTCATTATTCTGCCGCTAAGGCATACTCTGTTGTTCTGCATCTGTTCGTAGCTCATTTCATCCTCCATATACGGAATTCCGTACGGCTGTATTTTTATTTGTTTTCGCACCCTATACTATGATAAGTGCTGTATCCCGTTATTGTCAACAGTGTAGCCCTTTGTCGCTACAAGTTCGCTAAGCGTGACGAACTCGAAGCCGTCGGCTTTCAGCGCGTTCAGTATCAGCGGAAGCGCGTCGAGAATATGGTCGCTGTTGTTGTGAAACAGGATTATATCTCCGCTCTTTGCCTTTGGGACTACCCTCTCGAAAATCTCCTTTGCCGAAAGTCCTTTCCAGTCGAGGCTGTCGATAGACCACTGCACTCCCGTCATATTGAGCTCTTCGAGCGCGGACATAAGTCGGTCGCTGTAATCGCCGAAAGGCGCTCTGAAATACGTAGGAGTTATGCCTGTAAGTTCGCTTACTCTGTCGTTGACGTACTCTATCTCTGCGCGAATTTCCGCATCGCTGAGCTTAGGCATATTCAGATGATTGCGCGAGTGATTGCCTATATCGAAGCCCGCGTTTGCGATAGCTTTCGTCTCCTCTTCGAATTTGTCAATCCAAAATCCTACGAGGAAGAACGTGCCCTTTGCGTCGTACTTTGCCATTGCGTCGAGTATGCCCTGCGTCTTATCCGCGCCCCAAGCCGCGTCGAACGTAAGCGCTATCACCTTTTTGTCGTCCTGCACGTCTACGCCGTACACGGGTATCTTGCGCGAGCTTTTGCCGAAGAACACCGACGCGGTGGACGTCGCGCCCAGAGTGCAAAGCAGTATCACACCCGCTATCAGCAACGACGCTGCGGTTATTAAACTCTTCTTTCCAATCGTTATAAACACTCGATCACCTCGATTATATATTCGTTTTCGACACATAAATTAACTTTTTTTATCAAATTGTGTCGAATTTCGTCTATTTGGATTTATTTGTCTGTCGCGGAGTCTGCGGCAAATCAGACGAGCCTAATCTATCCGTATATAAAATTGATATGCAAGAAAGTTTAGAATTATCCTTATAATTGACTTTAAGTTGATTGCGGATTATAATGGTTTTATGAAACGCATTCCTGCGCCTAAAAACGCGCTTTTGAAAAAAGTGATTATGAACGTCCCGTTCGTCCTCCTTATCACGCTTATGACAGCCTGTTTCGGAGGAGGATTGCTTTTTGCGTTTTACTCTGTCGTATCGGTAATCGCGTTTAAATCGGCGATGATATATCTAATCGTCGCGGGCGCGAGCGCGATCCTTATAGGCATAGGGCTTAGCCTAATCAGCGCGTATAAAAAATATTTCGCTTTCTACGGCAAAAAGATAGGCGGAAAATACGTCGATAACGACCAAAAAAAAGAAAAAACCGTTACTTACGCCGATAAACCCGTCTCTGAAATCTTCAAAAAATACTTCACCGTGACGAATATCGGCATCGCAATACTTGCGCTCGGCTCGGTATTTGCCATCATCTCCGCCGCGCTCGGCAGTATCGACCGCGCAAACTGGGTCAGCGCTATCGGCGGATTTAAAGAAGAACGCGGTTATTACACCGACATTAAAAAAGTCGATACGCCTACGATACTCGTCAATCAAAACACGGTGAATATTTCTATCGTACAGCCCGAAAGCAACACGCGTAAAAAACTGCTTATAGTGATTTATACAAAAAACGACTATCGCCAATCGGGAGTCACCGTCGAGGGCTACACCCGCTTTTACGACGATATGAACATCTCGCGCTCAACGGACGGCACAAATGAAAACGTCATCGTCAACGTCGGCGAGCCCCCCGAGGTCAAGGACGCGCTCGGAAAACTGCTGTTTTTTATGTTTAACGATTACAACGCCGAAAGACGCATTTACGTCTATATTCCCTACTACATGCGCAACGACGGCAAGGTGTCTATCGACGCCGAGCCGCACAGCGTTTTAGTGCAGGAAAACGACGGCACTTTGCACGATTATTCAGAATAGCCTATTTCACTTTGATATTTTTCCGCCCGACTTGAATTTTGAAAGCACGTCCGTTTTAAACTTAGTCGGAGTTCTATGCGCCGCTTGATAATCGACGGCGTTTTCTATCAGCTTGGCGATAAGCGTTTTAAAATCTATGCCGAGCCCCTCGAATAGGTAAAACGCCATAGACCCCGGCACCGTGTTGATTTCGTTGATATAGACCTTGTTGTTGTCCTTATCCACTAAATAGTCTATTCGCACAACGCCATTGAGGTCAAGCTCGCGGTAAATTCTTTGGGTATTCGCCTTTACTATAAGCTCCAAATTGCCAATATCCGCAGGGATAACGTGCCCACCGCCGCTCATCTTGCCGTTTGACATATACTTATCGTCGAAAGTGAGAAAGTCGTTTAGCGTAAGCGGCTGTTCGGTATCCGACACGACTATTTTGTCGCCGTCTCTAAAAGCCGCGCAGTTGACTTCGGTAAAATCGGTGAGCTTATGCTCCACAAGTATTTTCGTATCGAATTTGCTTGCAACCTGCAAGGCGAATTCCAGTTGGTCGCGGTTTTCCGCAACGGTGATGCCTATACTACTCCCGAGCGCGGAAGGCTTTACGATAAGCGGATAGCTCAACGAGTTTTCAAGCCTTTGCAGAGTGCGTAACGGGTCAGCCTCGAATTCCGCTTTCGCCACTACCTCGGACGGAAGCGCGCTCAACAGCATACTTTCAAACAGTTGCTTTGACAACGCCTTATCCATTCCGCACGCAGACGCCGCAACGGACGGACTCGTATGCGCAATGCCGTTATATTCGAGCACTGCTTGCAAAATTCCGCTCTCGCCCTCGCCGCCGTGACAGCATATAAATGCAACGTCGGGCTTGAAATACTTTGAAAATCCTTTGCGCTTTATGGTGTAAAACTCCCCTTTATAAAGCGTCGCGCGCAAGTGGTCGAGCGGATTAAACGAAGAAAACGCGTCAAGACTATCTAAATTTTTTACGTAAAAATCCCCTTCGTACATAAAAACGGGTTCAACGTTATAAGCAGTCTTATCGATATTTCCGAGCACCTGCATAGCCGTTATAATCGAAATATCGCTTTCAAGCGACCTGCCGCCGAAAATCAAAGCAACTTTTTTTCGCATAATAAAACCTCACACTCATAATATAACTATGCTTAGCGCTCTTAAAAAGTGAAAAACTAAAAAGCCCTCTGTGCAAAGTTATTTAAGACCTAAATAATGGAAAAGTATTATAAAATATCTAAAAAATTATAATACTTTTTGTCGATATGGCTTTAAATTTATCGCTTTTCATCGTATATGTCGGGTAAATCATTTAATATCAGCAGAACGTCCCCGACATGCAGACGCTCCTTAAAATCGTCCTCGGCGCATTTTAAACTTTCATATATATGTATTTCCCCGCCGTATCCGCCGTCGATAAGCCCTCGCCTTATTGCGTCCGTACGCTTTGCGCCTACGAGCATCGCAAGGTCGGCGACGTTAGCCATACAAATGCCGAGCTTGTAGTTTTCTTCACTCTCCTGCGCTCCAAGTTCCACAAGCCCGGGAGTCAGCACTACTTTTCTGCCGTCAAACAGCGCGAGCGTTTCTATCGCCATTTTTGCGCCGTCGGGATTGGAGTTAAAGCTATCGTCGATTATCTTAATTCCGTTGCCGTGAATCAATTCCATTCTATGGGGAACTGGTTGTAGTTTTTCGATAGCGTCAAGTATAAACGGAACTTCTACCCCAAGTTGATACGCCATAGTCGCGGCAAGCACAATATTTTCTATGTTGTGACGACCGATTAGCGGAGTCTGTACGTAATAGGACTCGCCATCCAGTACAATATCAAAATCACTGCCGTTTTCCGTCGTGCGTATTTGCTCCGCTCTGAAATCGTTTTGTTCGTCAACTCCTACGTATACAATGCGAGGAGGCTTTTTCGCTCCTTTTAAATAATTTTCCGCGCTGTCTTTAAACACTCCGTTTACAACGCAAATTCCGTCCTCTTTCACGTCGAGTATTCTGCACTTCTCCCGCGTGATATTCTCCTGTGTGCGGAAAGTTTCGAGGTGTTGTGAATTTATTCCCGTCAAAATCGTATACGCAGGCTTGACAATTTTCATCAACGTTTTAATATCCCCGACGCGTCTCGCTCCGAATTCGGCGATAAAAACGTCGTGCGTGCCGTCGAGCTCGTTGACTGTCTTTGCAATTCCCATAGGCGTATTAAAACTTGCGGGAGTCACAAGCACATTATATTTTTCTGCAAGCATCGCGTTTAAAAAGTTTTTGACGGAAGTCTTGCCATAACTGCCCGTAATTGCAATTTTAATAAGCGACTTACTTTCGGCAAGCCGCCTTGCCGTGCGTGCCTCGTAACGCTTGTTGTTTATCTTTTCAAATACGTTTATAATCGACCCAAACACTATAAACATTGCGGGATATATAAGAGGATATAAAAACAGAACAAGATAGCGCAGATATTGCTGTTTTATATGAGCGTTGCCCACAGCGAATGCCGCTATCACCGTCACAGTAGTAGCGGCAGTCACAAAAAACAAACATCTAACCGCTCGTTTTGTATATCTAAGCGGCTTTTTTCGCGTCGGTAAGTCCTCCATAAAGTACATGGCAAACTCCGCGATAAAGAAAAACAATACGGTCAAAAATCCCCAAAACGCGCGGGTTTGCAAAAAGTAAAATATGCACCATATCCCTATAAACAGCGCGACGGTTCCCACGTCTATCAGATACACGAAACTCAATCGCTTGTTTTTGAATACTTCGCCTATCCTGTAATTGTCCTGCTGGATTGCGTAAAGATACGGACGCGTCATAAAAAACGCGGCGACAAACACAAGCAGTACGTAAAACCAATCTCCTCTCAGCAACGTCATACGGCTCTCCTTATTTACAGTCTTTCGTGCCTCGATTCGATTTATCCTATAAACGCTTTCAGTATGGATATAAATTTCCTGCTGTCCTCGGCGTATGCAAAGTGTCCGCCGTTAAGCCAAAATATACTGCTGTCTAAGATATTCCTATTCAGCTTACGAGCCATATAGGCAGGCGTATCCTTATCCTTATTCCCCCAAAATATGGCGGTCGGACAAATGATTTTATCAAGCAGATAGGTCTGGTCGTAGTTGACGACCGCTTTAAACGTTCCGCGCATATTTTCGGACAGTACGCGATAATCCGCCGAACCTTTCAGTCCTTTAAGCCCGACGGCTTTAAGCAATTTATGTATCCCAACCCTCAAATAATATCTTAGACCTCGGCGAGGTTTTAATCCCGCGCTGTCAACGAGCGCGAGCTTTTTTACGATATTCGGATAGTATCCCGCAAGCTCCAAGCATACGCGCCCGCCGAACGAATGTCCCACAAACGTCGCCTCGTCAATGCCGAGCAATCGCATGAGTTTCACCACGTCGTCGGCGTAGTCCTGCACGCTGTAAACGGATTTAGGCTCTTCGCTTTCGCCAAAGCCCGCAAAATCCAAAAGCGTAACCCTGTATTTATCCGATATTACCTTTGCGACAAACAAAAAAGCAGAGATGCTCGCACCCCAGCCGTGTAAAAATACGACGTTTTCGCCGCTGCCAAAACTCGCATACTTGATACTGTGTCCGTTGATTTGGACAAATCGCGGCGTATATCCGCCGCTTATCGCCGTCGCTTGACGGTTGCTATCGCTTCTCGCGTCCGAATTGATGCCGTCTATTTAGTCCTCCCCGATAGTCAGCCACATTACAAGAGCATCGTATCTATATGCATAGTACCTCTTGCGTACGCCTTCCACTGTGAAGCCGAGCGACTTATACAAGTTCACAGCCCGCTCGTTGGTGTCTTTAACCTCCAACGTAATTCTCTTTACGCCCTCGCGCTTTGCGAGTTCCAAAAGATTTTGCATAAGCAATCTGCCTAAACCCTGTCCTCGCATATCCGAGCGCACCGCGATATTTGCAATCTGTCCCTCATCGAGCACCTTATGAAACCCGCCGTAGCAAATCACTTCGCCGTCTAAAACGCCTACCATGTAGTACGCATTCGGGTCTTCGAGTTCGGGCAAGAACATTCCCACCGTCCACGGCTCGTCGAACGCCTCCTTTTCAATCTCCGCCATTTGAGGAAGATGCTCGGATTTCAAACGCTCAAACGTCATCTTTTTCCCTCTCCGCCTGCGACTTTCTCATATAATAAGGCGTAAGCACAGGTTGAAAACAACATTTAGCGAGCTTATTTTTTACAACTCCCGCAAGCGCTTTCCAACTCTCTACGTCGGGAGCGGTTTTAACGTATTTCGGCAGGTGTTTTGTCTCGTCAGCGCCTATAAACCTCGTGCTAACCGCCTCTCCGTTTTCGCACTCGGCGCAATACGCGTTGCCGTGACCCGCGTCCACAACTGCGATGACGTTTGCACAATTATATGCTATAAGCTCGAAAGACGTGACGCTTATGCGCTTGGCGTCGTTTGCAAATGCAATAGCTGTCATTGCGGATACGCCTATGCGTATACCCGTAAACGACCCGGGACCTACCACCGCCGCAACCGAGTCAATTTCTTGTATAGAAGTTTTGCTTTCCTTTAAAACCTCGTCAACGGTCGGCATAAGCAGGCGCGAATGTCCTGATTTTCCTACCTCGATTTCACGATGAAAAACCTCGTCGTCCTTTAAAAGCACGACGGTCAATTTTGTATTGGTTGTGTCAATCGCAAGGCAGTTCACTGTGCGCCCTCTCTGTTTGTATCAATTTTAACCCGTTTAGATACCTTAAAAACGCGTTCGTCGCCGTCTTGCGAGATACCTATTTCAACGACGTTCCCGTCAAGATTTTCAAACTTATTCCACTCGATTACGGTCACCGCGTCGTCATCGAAGCAATCTTCTATGCCGAGCTCGGCAAGCTCGTCAGCACTTTCAACGCGATACATATCGAGGTGGTTGAGTTTTATGCGTCCGCTTTCGTACACGTTGAGTATCGTAAACGTCGGGCTTGTCACCTCTTCGGCAACTCCGAGCGATTTCGCAAGCCCCTTAGTAAAGGTGGTTTTGCCTGCGCCCAAATCGCCGTTAAGCAAAATAATCTCGCCGCCGTCGAGAGTCTTTGCGATTTTATCCGCAAGCGCGTAAGTTTGCTCAACCGTCTTTACTCTATGCTCGCCGAAAATATTGTCCTTGCGCAAACTCACTCCCTCCCAATGCAACAGTATGCTCAATCGCTTGTAAAGCACAAACGCCAGCGCAGACATTATTATACATCTAATCAAGTTAAATGGCAACGCCCCAAGCAGTAAATAGTAGGCGTAAAAGTTGCTTTGCGTGACGTTTTTATATATCGGGCGCACTACGTTAAGCAAAATTTCAAAATCGCCTTTGAAAAAAAACTCGACGTAAAACGGGATAGATATAAATCTGTTTACTGCAATGCCCGCGATTACAAAAGCGGCAGTTCCGACAAGCAAGCCGATAAAAGCGTGTTTCTTATCCTTTTTTATACTGTATATTATAGACGCGGGCGCAACGAGCGCAACGCCCATGAGAATATCCGTCGCCTCTCCCACGTATGCCGTACCCGTCATAGCCATTTTGAAAAGACATTTTAATATCACGACAAGACACCCGCTGACAGGTCCCATAGAAAAACCCGCGAGCAGAGCGGGAAGCTCGGAAATCTGCATATCCAAAAAGCTCGGAAACATAAACGGCAGGCTGAACTTGACAAATGCATACAGTATAAACGAAATCGCGGTAAGCACTGCTATTTTCGCAACGTAAGCCGCAGAGAACTTAGGGCTGGCAAATCGTTTCAGCTTATCCTTAAAATCAAGTAGATAGCACTTGCTTTTGCTTATCTTCTGCTCATTTCCCATAAAAAAACCTCGACAGCATCGAGGGGCGTAAAATGGACGTAATTATAGGATTTCACGTCCGCTTCTTTCATCCGGACTATACCGTCGGTTTGGGAATCGCACCCAATCAACCTAAAAAGGCTCGCGGACTATACCGCCGGTGAGGATTTGCACCTCGCCCCGAAGCAACTATATGTTAGTCTTATCCTACGCGATTGTCAAGATTTTTGTGCAGATATTTAAAAATCAAAAATTTGTCAACACTATAACTATGATGACCTACACGATTGAAACACCGCAATATACAAATCCCCAAACTCAACCCGCCGACCTCGACGAGATTATAACGACCGCCCTGCAAGAGGAATACGTGTTGGGAGCGCGCGCGTTCGAGTATAACGGCACAGTCGTAGTCGCCGCACTGACGACTCCGTTTGTTTTAAAAAGCGAGCGCGACGGCGCAAAAGCTCAACTCAGCGAGGATTTGCAAGCCGCGTTTTTAGCTCAAAATATAATTCTTACGTTCGACATGCAGGTTTATCGCAATATACTCGACAACCTCGACGACGCGGCGAAGCAAGAACTGCTCGAACTTGCAAAATCCCGCTAAACAGCTTAAAATCTGCAAAGTATTATAAATTTTGATGATTTTTATAATACTTTGCGGAAATTTTATGATTTTACAGATAAATTTAGTTAATTTTCCCCGCCGTACCTTTGCATATTCTTCCCGTCCGACCACAGCTTTTCGAGGCAATAGAACATTCTTGTTTCATCGTTGAAGATATGCACTATTACTTCGCCGAAGTCGAGCACTGCCCATTTGCCGTCCGACATTCCGTCGGAGTGCGTCGGCGTAACTCCCTGCTCTTTGAGCTTATCCTCTACAAACTCGGCAAGCGCTTTGACCTGCTTTGTGCTTTTTGCCGTGCAGATAACGAAATAATCCGTCACGACGGTCAAATGCTCGACGTCGAGAACGGTTATATCGATAGCTTTATGCTCGTCGAGTTCTTTGCATATTATATCTTTCATTTGAGACGATTCCATATCTTCCTCCAAAGTATAGGTGTGTTTAACTTGCGCAACTTAGACGCATTTTATTATTTGTTTTTATCCCCTATATAATACTTGTACGCTTCAAGGGTCAGCGGATAAATATTGCCGCCCTTTGCTTTCAACTTTTCATAGGTGTATTCGAGCGTAGCGAGAAAGCCTTTTTCAAAATCCTCTTTCGCTATACAGCGAAGTTGAGGGATTGGCTCGTAGTCTCTGTCGTCCGAGAGGCTATCCGCAGTATATATCAGTTTTTCAAGAGCGGACATATCGGCTCGCGCCGTGGTATGATAGCGTATTGCGTCAAGCACTCCGTCGTCGTCTATGCCGAAATCGCGCTTCGCCTTTTCCGCTCCGAGAAACTGATGGAGCACCGGCGTACCTATTGCGTCTGCGGGAACGGTCAAGCCGTCGATAGACGGACGCTGTTTTGCGTTGTCGTGCAAAAGCGCCGCAAGGAATACCTGCTTGAAATTTTGCCTCAAATGGTGTTTGGAGTTGAAATCCACCGCCCGCTTGACAACTGCTACGCTATGCGTAAAGAGTTCGTCGCTCTGATAGCTTTTGAGCCTTTCGACGTACTGCTTATAATCTTCAAACAGCCCGAGGCGTTTTATCGTCTTGGCAACGCTTGCGGGAATTTCCTCCGCGCACTCGCCGAGCAACAGCTTTGCCCTTATCATGGACGACGAAACGTCTTTGCCCTCAAAATCGATCACTGTAAACTCTCCGCCGTATTTTTGCCGCAGATTTTCAACGCCTGCCTCTATATCGCCGTATCCCTCACGAGCAAGAGCAACGATAGGACATGCAGTAGCCACAACCTCTGGTTTATGCCAAGTGTCGAAGTGCGATATGCTGTCGCCGCCTACGAGATAGACTATATCCGCGTATTTTTGTTTGAGAATAGGCAGTATTTCGCTGGAATAGTTATTTTCTTTCCGCTCGTACTCTATGCGGTCGATAACGAAGTCGAGTCCGTCAAACGCCGCCTCGACAAGTGCGCACCGCTCGTCAAAGCTCAAAAAGCCCGCGTTTTTATGCGGCGGCAAATACGTAGGCACAATCACGAGCTTATCAATATCAAGCGCGCTCATCGCATACTTGCACATTTTAACGTGCTCGCTATGAGGAGGGTCGAATGCGCCCCCGAATATCAACGTCTTAGGCATACCTGTATTATACTAAATAAGTTCGGCGTTTTCAACAGAATAATCGGCGTTTGAAGTTTTTATGCGCGATTTTTTGTCAATAATCGAGCTATGGCTAAAATTCTCGACTACTTTTCTATGTCCGTCGTCCTCATCTTACTTACCTTTGTATGGTCAACGCTCGCCTTTAAAAGCTGGGTCGGCGCGTTGATATTTTCAGTGGCAATCACCGCGATTGCGGTTGTGACTGTCAGATATATTCTGTCAAAGCGAAACAGACCCTATTCGTACGAAAGGCTCGCTTTGGAATTTTCCATACGCGGCAACGAGTACGTCATAAACCTGCTGAAAGACGTCGTTAAATACGGCTGCGCGGAGTGCGAAAAAAACTATATCGTACTTAGCGACTGCGTGATAATATCCGCATTTAAATTTTCCATGCTGACTATAAACGATATGGGCGGAATTTGCGAGCTCGCCGCCAAGTTTAAGGGCAAGCGCATTTACGTATTCGCCCGCGGCATAGACAGACGCGCCTATTCAATCGTACAGCTTGAAAACGTAAAATTTTCACTTATAAAAATCAAAACCGTGTATAAATTTCTGCTTAGACACAACGCCTTACCCGATTTGAAGCCGATAAAAAACAAGTTTTCATTCCGCGCCCTGCTTGACGCCGTACTGTGCCGCGCAAACTTCAAGTCGTATGCGTTTTCGGGCGCGGTTTTGATATTGGTATCGTTTATCACTCCGCTGAAAATTTACTATATAGTGTTCGGCAGTATTTCGCTCGTACTTGCGCTGTTGACGCTTACGCCGCTCGGAAACGGCACGCTTACGTCCCCCAAAGTCATCTCCGACCTTGAAAACGCCGCAAACGCCAACGACAATCAGATTTCTATCGACGAGATAATCAACACTAAAAATGATGAAAACAACTAATTAGATTAACGATTTTAAACAAAATAAATTTAAACCTAAGCAATAATATCTAAATCACTCTAATTTGGATGCAATGCGCGACAGATGAGCACGCGAGCCGCCTAGTGTACAAGGCGTACACGACGGCGAGCGCGCGCAAATCTAACAAAGCAGTGCGCCAAATTAGAGTGATTTAATCGAGCCACTCAAATTCAAGGTCGCCTATAACGACAATATCCCCCTCCTTCATCCCGCGCTTTTTGAGCTCGGCGATTACGCCGCGGTCTTTGAGCACTTTTTGGAAGAAGGCAAAACTGTCCTCGGATGAGATGGTGACGTTTTGTATGAGAAAATCGACAAGTCCGCCGTCAACGAAAAAGGAACCGTCGGGCAAGCGGGAAACGCTGAATTTTTGGTCGGATTTTTCTTCAAGCTCGAAATCCTCGTCACGGGGAATACGCGCGGGAGGAGGAAGCTCGTCGACCTTGGCTTTTATCTCTTTCAAAAGCTCGTCTACGCCTGTACGCATAATAGAAGAGATGGCGTACACCTTATGCCCGATTGCCTTTTCAAAATCTCCGATACGGGTTTCATCATCGAGCAAATCCGCCTTGCTTGCGACTACGATTTGAGGAATATCCGCAAGTTTGTCGCTGTATTTTGCAAGCTCGTTATTGATTTTTTCAAAATCCTCGACGGGATTTCTGCCCTCGCTTCCGCTTATATCGACAAGGTGGACGATTACGCGGACGCGTTCGATATGACGCAAAAAGTAATGTCCGAGCCCCGCGCCCTCGCTCGCACCCTCGATAAGCCCCGGAATATCTGCGATTAAAAAGCTCTCGTCGTACATTTGCACTACGCCGAGATTGGGGTTTAGCGTGGTAAAATGGTAGTTGGCAATCTTGGGTTTAGCGGACGTAAGCACGCTAAGCAAGGTGGATTTACCCACGTTTGGAAAGCCCACCAAGCCTACGTCGGCAATCGTTTTGAGTTCGAGCGTAACGCGATGCTCCTCCGTGCGTTCCCCGAGCTGTGAAAAAGACGGCGCTTGACGTTTGGAATGTGCGAATCTGTTATTTCCCTTGCCGCCGCGACCGCCCTTTAAGACCACGACCTGCTCGCCGTCCTCGAATAGGTCGCAGACGACCTTGCCGCTCTCGGTATCTCGCACAACCGTACCCATAGGCACTTTGATATAGAGAGGCTCGGCGGACTTGCCAGTGCAGTTTTTGGCTTCGCCGTCCTTGCCGTTTTCGGCACGATAGAATTTTTGATATCTAAACTCTATAAGCGTGTTTATGTTTTTGTCCGCGACGAAAATGACGTCGCCGCCGTTGCCGCCGTCGCCGCCGTCCGGACCGCCGTTAGGCACGTACTTCTCACGGTGAAATGAGACCTTACCGTTGCCGCCGTCGCCAGCTTTTATGACTATCTTTACGTAATCGAGAAACATATACTTTTCCTTTTGTTTATTTCATTTTATAATCGGCTATTATCGCCTCTGCCGAGCGCTTGCCCGCGCCCATAGCCAATATGACGGTTGCCGCGCCCGTAATCGCGTCGCCGCCGGCGTAGAGTCTTTTGATATTCGTGCGTCCGAACTCGTCCGCAACTATCGTGCCTTTTTCGGTCATTTGAAGCGCGGGCGTACTGTTTTTGATGATTGGATTGGGAGTAGTCCCCAGCGCAACGATAACTTCGTCACACTCAATATCAAACTCGCTTCCTGCAACGGCATAGGGTCTGCGACGACCGCTCGCGTCGGGCTCGCCGAGTTCCATTTTTATACACCTCATTCCGCTGACGCAGTATTCGCCGAGTATCTCAACGGGATTGACGAGGAGATTGAAAATTATTCCCTCTTCCTCTGCGTGTTCGATTTCCTCTGCGCGAGCGGGCATTTCCTCTCTGCTTCTGCGATAGACGAGATGCACCTCCGCGCCGAGCCTGCGCGCCGTCCTTGCGCTGTCCATAGCCACGTTACCCGCGCCCACGACGACGACTTTTTTGCCGCGCAATACGGGAGTTATAGCGCCGTCCTTATACGCTTTCATAAGGTTAAGACGAGTGAGATATTCATTTGCGGAATAAACGCCGCTGAGATTTTCGCCCTTTATCTTCAAAAACGACGGCAACCCCGCGCCTGATCCTATAAACACCGCGTCGTATTCGTCGAGCAATTCGTCGATGAAAAGCGTCTTTCCGACGACTACGTTTGTGACGATTTTCACGCCGAGCGCCAATATGCCGTCGATTTCCTTTTGAACGAGGTCCTTTGGCAGTCTGAACTCGGGTATGCCGTAAACGAGCACTCCGCCCGCCTTATGCAACGCCTCGAAAACGGTGACGTCTGCGCCCGCTCTTGCGAGGTCTCCCGCGCAAGACAGCGACGCGGGCCCCGACCCCACGACCGCAACTTTCATATTGATTTTCTCTATTTCTTTGAGGTTGGCCTGCGCGTTTTTCATAGCCCAATCGGCGGCATATCTTTCGAGATTTCCTATCGCAACCGCTCCGCCGAGCTTAGCACGCACGCAATACTTTTCGCACTGATTTTCCTGCGGACATACGCGACCGCAGATTGCGGGAAGATTGTTATCCGCCTTTATTGCGTCGATTGCGCCCGACATATCCCCGCTTTTGATTTTAGCTATAAAATCGGGAATACGCACGCCGACGGGACAGCCTTTCATACACGGCGCGTTTTTGCAGTTAAGACAGCGTTCCGCCTCGGCGCGGGCAAGCTCGGGGGTATATCCGAGCGCGACCTCGTCGAAATTAGTTATTCTTTTATCCGCCGCCTGAGTAGGCATAGCGTGCCTTTTTACACTCATATCCGCCATAGGTTATCCTCTCAAATTGCAAACGTGAGCCTGTTCCTGCTCCCTGTACGTGCGACTGCGCAAGATAGCCTCCTCGAAGTCCACGCAGTGACCGTCGAACTCCGGTCCGTCTATGCAAGCGTACTTTATCTCGCCGCCGACGGTGAGTCTGCAACATCCGCACATACCGGTTCCGTCCACCATAAGCGAGTTCATACTGACAATCGTCTTTATGCCAAGCTCCTTTGTAAGATTGCAAACCGCCCTCATCATAGGAAGCGGACCGACGGCAAACACGCAGTCGTATTTCTTTCCGCCCTCCGCGAGCCGTCTAAGCATATCCGTGACGAAGCCCTTATTGCCGTTTGAGCCGTCGTCGGTGATGAGATAGAGATTGTCGCAAGTCTTTAAAAACTCATCCAAATACATGAGCAACTCTTTATTGCGCGCGCCTACGATAACGTCAACGGACTTTCCGTCCTTAAAAAGCTGTTTCGCCTGCGGATATATGACGGCAGTGCCTATGCCGCCGCCGACGAGACACACGCTGTTATACTGCGCAAGGTCCGTCGGATTTCCGAGCGGTCCTACGAAATCCGCAAGCGTATCGCCGACCTGCATCTCAGAGAGTTTGAGCGTAGTATAGCCTATCTCCTGCACGAGGATTTTAACCGTGCCGTTTTCCCTCGAATAGTCGCAGATTGTAAACGGAACGCGCTCGCCGTCCTCGTCCGTGCGCAAAATGATAAATTGTCCCGCGAGACAGTGTTTCACTGCGAGCGGAGCGTATATTTCATACTCGTGCACGTTTTCGGCGAGTTGTCTTTTAGATACTATTTCAAAGTTTTTCATATCCTATTATTTATGCTCCGAGACGTTAGTTTGATAATGCTTGCAAAGTTCTTTCAAGTTGCAGACGGCGCAATCGGGAGTGCGCGAGTGACATACATATCTGCCGTGGAATATGAGCAGATGATGCAAATGCCCCCAGATGTTCTCGTCGAAATTTTGCATAAGCTGTTGCTCGGTCTGTTCGGGAGTTTTCGCCTCGACAATCCCAAGCCTGTTAGCCACGCGAAAGACGTGCGTATCCACTGCTATCGCGTTGCCGCCGTACGCGACCGCATATACGACGTTGGCTGTCTTTCTGCCGACTCCGCGCAGTTGCATAAGCCCCTCTCTTGTAGTAGGCATTCCGCCGAGCTCGATTATACTTGCGCTAAGTTCCTTGATAGCCCTCGCCTTATTGTGATAAAATCCGCAGGAAAAAATACGCTTTTCAAGCTCCTCCTGCGGCATAGCGACAAACTGCTCGGGCGTGGACGCTACTTTAAAAAGCTCCTTAGTAATCATATTTACGCGTTTATCGGTGCACTGCGCAGAGAGCACCACAGCTACGAGCAATTCGAAAGGCGAGCCGAAATTCAGCTCGCATTCCGCGTTTTTGTGCATTTCGCCAAGCAAATTATAAATATCTATATATTTATCTTTCGTCATACTGCCATTATCGCACAGCAATTCGGATTTGGCAAACATTTTAAGGATAAAGGACGTTTATATCCTGATTGCGCTTCCGTTAGCGGAAAAATAATAGAATCCTATCGCCGAGTTGAATCTGCCTCTGTCGAGCACTCTCTTTGCGAGTTGCATATCCTTGGCAAACAGCTTGACGGACAGTCCGCAACCCACCTTCGCCGACGACGGAGTGTTGATAATCTTGCATACTACCCTATATCCGAGCAGCGATTCGTAAAACGCTATTGCTTCCGAGCGCGAGCGGAACGCTATAAAAAACTCTCTCATATTACCTCCAATTATATGTACGCGCTCCAAAAAATCTGACGAATTTCCCTCTTTATTTACATATTATCTCTAAGATTAGTATATTCTCGCACACATATTTGGTGAGTGGCGGCATAGATTAGGCTAAGAGTATAAAGGAGAACTACATGCTATATCTCGACAATGCGGCGACTTCGCGCTTCAAACCGCAAGGAGTCATCGACGCTATAAATTTCGACCTCAGAAACTCCGTCAACAGCGGACGCGGCGGATATACCGACGCAGTAAGCGCAGGCATACGCATAGAAAATTGCAGATACTATCTCAAATCCGCGCTCGGCGCAGAGGACGACTACGAGGCAGTATTCACCAAAAACTGCACCGAGGCTTTGAATCTCGCCATATTCGGAGGGATAAAAGGCGGCGAGCGAGTGCTAACAACAAGCAACGAGCACAACTCTGTCTTACGTCCCCTCTACGAACTTGAAAGGCAAGGCAAAATAACCCTCGACGTTCTCGATACGCACGGGAAAAAGATTGATTTGTCGGCGCTTAACAGGAGAGCCGCAAACGCCGACGTAATCGTGATAGGCGGCGCGTGCAACGTGACGGGCGCAACGGTGGATTTATACGAGGTCGGGAAAATCGCAAAAGCGAATAACGCCCTGCTCATCGTAGACGGCGCGCAAAGCGTCCCTATTTTGCAAACGAATATGAAAGAGTGCGGCATAGATATGTTCGCCTGCGCAGGACACAAAGGACTTCACGGAATTCAAGGAAGCGGCTTTTTAATTTTCAAAAGCGATATTAAACTTCGCCCAATTCTTTTCGGTGGCACGGGGACGTACTCGTCAAGCGTTTATCAGCCCTTGCAAGCTCCCGACGGATACGAAGCGGGCACGCTGTTTGCGGGCGGAATTTCCGCGCTGTACGAAGGCGCAAAGTGGTCGTTCAATCACTTGGATACGACTATAAAAAACTACAATCAACTGACTTCGACCTTGCTTTACAACCTAAAATCCGCAGGATGCACCCTCTACACGGACGAGACCGTTACGGGCGTCGTAGCTTTTAATATGGGAAACGCCGACAGCGCCTACGTCGCGGAGCTACTGAACGAGCAAGGTATAGCGGTGCGAAGCGGACTCCATTGCGCCCCTCTCGTACATAAAGCGCTCGGCACTGAAAGTCAAGGCGCGGTGCGAGTGAGCATAGGCGTAGAAACCGCGATGAAAGACGTGCAGTACTTTTCAAGCGTCATCGAAAAACTCAAAAGGAAACTCAAAGTCTGAAAATCTTATTTCCGTCAATATCCTTTGCGCCGGCGATTATCGCACGTTTGATTTGGCGCGGCGTGATATTGCGATATTTTTGACATAGCAGACAGCAAGCTCCCGCCACGTACGGCGCGGCGGCGGACGTGCCCGTCATCGTGGAATATGTGCCTCCCGCGCTTATGCCCTTGACGTTTACGCCGTCCGAAAACACGTCGGGACGGATTGCGCCCTGATATATTCCCCTCGACGTAAACGGCGCGAGGATATTGTCGCTGTCCACCGCCCCAACCGCGATGACCTCGTTGCTTATTGCAGGCGATTTCAGCGAGTTCTCACCGCTGTTTCCCGACGCGGCAACGACCGTAAGTCCGCTTCGCGCAAGCATTTCAACCCCGATTTTGAGAGGGTCGGCATAGCTTTGAGGTTCCGCGCCGAAGCTCATACACACGACTTTTATTCCATACTGTCTGAAATTATCGAACAGCCACTGCATTCCGTCGAGTATTTTGAAAGTTCCGCTTTCGCCGTTTGCTCCTATGACTTTCACGCCTACGACGTTCGCACGCGGCGCAACTCCGCGTATCTTCCCTCCCGACAGCGTGCCGTTGCCGCAAGCAACGCCCGCTACGAACGTGCCGTGACCGTTGTCGTCGTATGGCTCGTTATCCCCGTCTATCATATCCACAAAGTGCACTATGCGCTCGCGCGGAATGGATAAATCGCTATGCGGACAAACTCCCGTATCCATCACGCACATTGTCACGCCGTCGCCGTCGAGGTCGGTAGCAAGCGACAACATCGACGATATATTTCGGCTATCTAATGAGTCGTTTTCGTCGTTTAACGCAAATACTTTGCTTTGCGCCGAGACGTATTCGACCTCTTGCATTCGTTCGAGTTTTATAGCGTCTTTAAGCCCGCACTTTATGCCAACCGACCGTATAAAAGGATATATAGCGCTCACCTCGAAGTTGCGCTCCAATATGCCGAAGTGCAACGGATTTCGCACGCGTACAATCGCATAGGCGCTTTCGTTTACTCCGAGTATATTCACGAGATTTCCGTCGAACTTGCGTTCGGCGCGCATCATATCTATAATGCTTTTGTCGAGCTTATCCATAATCAATCCTTAAACGTATCGATAATCGCGCGCATGCGCTGTCTTTGCATATCGTTCAAAAACGGCGACGCGGTGTTATACAGGTTTTCCATTGACGCAACGTCGAACGACCCGTCCTTTTTCATACGCGCGACGGTGGAGGCCAGTTCGCTTAAAAGCTGATCCTCGCTCTTATTCCTGTACTGCTCGAACTTATTTCGCACGTCGACTTCGAGATTGTCATTGCGTCCGCACCCGCCGTTGCCCGCGTTTTTATGCGTATCGTTTTGCGAATTGAAATTGCCGCGCTCCCAAAAATTCATACGTTCCTCCGTCACATTCAATATATGAGGGCATATTATGAGTGTGACAAGGTGGAATATGAATTTTGATTCTAATATGTTGAACACCCTCATACAGCTTCTCGGCGCTCAAAAGCCGCGCGAAAACGCGGATAGCGGCGACGATAGGTCATATAAAAATGCGTCCGATTCGCAAGGTCAATCGCAATCGGTGTTCGCAATGCAAAACGGGCTCGGCAAGCGCGTAAATCTCGACGGCGAAAAAAAATCCGCTTCTGCAAATCCGCTCTCGGCAATTTTCGACTCGATGGGCGGCAAAGGCGGAAACGGCGATATGATGTCAAACCTCATGCCTATGCTTTTAAATATGATGTCGAAACCCGCGCAGGTCGCAAACGCAAACAAAGACGACAATTTCAAACAAAAACTTAAAAACGCAGTGTCCGACGCGGATAAAAACAATTTGAAAGGCGATGACGACCGCGTTGACAATGCGGCGGATTTATACGATGAAAACGTAAAAAACAGGCAGTCTAACTACACAAAATCATATGCGCCACACGATAAATATTCCCCTATTTTGTTTGCCGGATATACGCTCGTTTGTTTGCTTAACAAATTGTATATGGCAAAAAAATACGAATTGCTTTAAAGTTTATATATAAAATAACTGACATTTTTTAAACGAAAAATATCGCACGTTTAATGCGATATTTTTTTTCGTATGCATTTCAATTCGCTTAAATATGTAGCTTACATAATCACGTCGTTTTCGTAAATCGGGAACTTTTTGCAAAGTTCGATGACTTTTGCCTTTACGCTTTCGACCGCATCTTCCTTTCGTTGAATAACGTCCGCAATGCAATCGCCGATAATAGCCATTTCGGTCTCTTTCATTCCGCGCGTAGTGACGGCGGGAGTGCCGATGCGAACGCCGCTCGTTATCGACGGCTTTTGCGGGTCGTTGGGAATGGCGTTTTTGTTTAGCGTGATATGCGCCGCGTCAAGCAGAATTTCAAGCCCTTTGCCTGTCACTCCGCTTCCTATGAGGTTAACAAGCATAAGGTGATTGTCCGTGCCGCCGCTTATGATATTGACGCCGCGCTCGATGAGTTTTTTTGCAAGCGCCTTTGCGTTTAGCACTACTTGATGCTGATACTCTTTAAACTCGGGCGTCAACGCCTCTTTAAACGCCACGGCTTTTGCCGCTACTATGTGCATAAGCGGACCGCCCTGCGTGCCGGGGAAAATCGTCTTGTCCACGAGTTTTGCGATTTCCTCGTCGTTGGTGAGGATAAGACCTCCGCGAGGACCTCTCAACGTCTTGTGCGTCGTTGAGGTGACTATATGCGCATAAGGCATAGGGCTTTCATGCTCGCCCGCCGCAACGAGACCCGCGATATGCGCCATATCCACCATAAGATACGCGCCTACTTCGTCGGCAATTTCGCGGAAACGCTTGAAGTCGATTGCGCGAGGATACGCGCTTGCACCCGCCACTATGAGTTTAGGTTGGCACTCTTTGGCAATCCTCAAAACGTCGTCGTAGTCTATAAAGCCCTCGTCGTTTACGCCGTAAGAAACTGAGTTGAAAACCTTTCCGCTCTGGCTGACCTTTGCGCCGTGAGTGAGGTGTCCGCCTGCGTCAAGCCCCATTCCGAGTATGGAATCGCCAGGCTTCAAGAGGCTGTAATACGCGGTGAAGTTTGCATTCGAGCCGCTGTGCGCCTGTACGTTTGCGTACTTTGCGCCAAACAGTTCCTTTGCGCGCTCTATTGCGAGTTCTTCCGCCTTGTCTACAAATTGACAACCGCCATAGTAGCGTCTGCCGGGATAGCCTTCGGCATACTTATTGGTATAAAAACTGCCTGCCGCAGCAAGCACTGCGGGACTGACGACGTTTTCGCTTGCAATAAGCTCTAAGTTGTACTGTTGGCGGTGAAGTTCGTCCACCATCGAGGCATAAAGCTCCTCGTCGGCGGCTTTGATGACTTTTAGATCGACCATTTTATTTCTCCTAAAATTTGTTTTCGGCTGTGCATAAAGATGCGGCTAAGCACCTTTTATATACTATCAATTCGCGCGGAATTTGTCAAAGAAACGCGCAGAATAGAAAGTCGTACTTTATCAAATATATTTATCCAAAATTTCGGTGATTTGGCTTTTTGCGCGAAAGCCCGTCATTCTGTCAACGAGTTCGCCGTCTTTGAATATCAGCATAGTCGGGATAGAATATATCGCAAATTTTTCGGCAAGTTTGGGATATTCGTCCACGTCAACCTTACAAATTTGCGCCTTGCCCGCGTACTCTTGCGCAAGCTCCTCGACAGTCGGCGCAAGCATCTTGCAAGGACCGCACCAAGTAGCCCAAAAATCCACGAGAGAAACGCCGTGACTCACCGTCGCATCGAAATTATCGCTTGTCAAAATCAATTCCATACAAACTCCTTTTGCCTTTCGACGATTTAATATGTACTTTAATTTTCACCTTCATTGTCGTTTTTGCTATCTTGCTTAGGTTTTGCGTTTAGATAGTCGATTTCTCTTGAAACCTCTATCATTTTCGGCGCGCCGTTTTTGCGCAGTACGCATATATCTATCGGCAACGCAAACGCCAGTCCCACTACTATGCCCGCTATGCCAAGCAATATACTCGTGGCTAAGCCCGCAAGCGAGCCGAGCCCCGCGCCGAGCGCCGCAAGTAGCAGCGGAAGCGCGTAAACCAATATCGACATGACGTAATTTTTCTTTTTATAGACTTCGACCTTAACGTAGTCTCCGACGTTGAGGTCGAGCGTGTTTTTGAGGGAAAGTTCCGTCTGCGAGCCGTCCTTTGTCGTCGAACACATCAGGCATCTGTCGCACTCGCCTTTGCGGAAAAACCTAACTAAGGCAACGCCGTCTTTGACTTTTACAATCTTGCCTATTTCAGTCATCGCACTATGTCCGCAACGTTATCGAAGTCGCACTCGTATTCTTTGCCGTCCCTCATATCCTTTACGCGCACGGTATGCGAGTTTATCTCATCGTCGCCGATGACGCTGACAAAGCGCGCGCCCGACTTGTCGGCGTACTTCATCTGCGCCTTGACTCCCCTGTCCATAATATCCGTTTCCACGCTTATGCCCTCTGCTCTGAGCCTTGAAGCAAGCCCGAGCGCAAAATACTTGGCGGAGTCGCCGACAGGCAGAATATATAAATCAGTACACTCCTTTGGCGCAGACAGTTTATTTAAATTTTCAAGCACGAGGAGAAGCCTTTCAAGTCCCAATCCGAAACCTACTGCGGGAGTGGGTTTTCCGCCGACCTCTTCGACGAGGTTATTGTAACGACCGCCTCCGCACACCGTGCCCTGCGCGCCTATATCGGTTGACACAAACTCGAACACCGTGCGGGTGTAGTAGTCAAGTCCGCGCACTATGCCGGAGTTCACCTTATAAGGTATGCCTTGAAGCGCAAGCAACTCTTGCACCTTTTCAAAGTGCGCCTTGCAATCCTCGCAAAGATAATCGGTTATTTTGGGCGCGAGCGCGCAAATAGCCTTGCACTTTTCCTCTTTGCAGTCGAGTATGCGCAAGGGGTTTTTGTCAAATCTATCGCGGCACTGCGCGCACATATTGTGCAAATTTTCGCCGATATACGCTTTTAGCGCGGCGTTGTATTCCGCTCTGCACTTCGGACAGCCGATGCTGTTTATATTGAGTTCGAGGCTGTTAAGCCCGACCTCTCTAAGAAAAGAGGAAGCAAGCGCGATGACCTCGGCATCTGCGTAGGGGCTGTCGCTTCCGTAGCACTCGACCCCGAACTGATGATGCTCGCGCAGTCTGCCGTTTTGCGGTTTTTCGTATCTGAACACCGACGCGATATAGTACGCTTTCATAGGCATAACGCCTTGAAAAAGCCCGTTTTCCACAAAGCAACGCGCTACGCCTGCCGTACCCTCGGGGCGAAGCGTCATGCTTCTGCCGCCCTTGTCATCGAAGGTATACATTTCCTTAGTCACGATGTCGGTAGTTTCGCCGACCCCGCGCAAAAACAGCTCGGTATGCTCAAACATAGGCGTGCGGATTTCTTTAAAACCAAACTTCGCCGCCGTTTTACGCGCGACGCTTTCGACGTAGTGCCACTTATAGGCGTCCTGCGGCAACATATCCTTTGTGCCTTTCGGAATATTTATCATAGACCCTCTTGTTGCGATTTTATTTTAGATGATATATCTTCTCAAATTGCGCTCTTTAAGCGTTGAGGAGAGATGCTTTTCGACGTAAGCCTTATCGACGGAGATTTTCTTCGTCGTGTTGTCGTCCGCCTCGTAGAGAATATCTTTGAGCAGTGCTTCGAGAACCGCGTGCAAACGACGCGCGCCGAGATTTTCGCTGTTTTCGTTTTCCTCAAACGCGACGTGCGCGATTTCCTCGATGGCGTCGTCCGAGAAAACGAGTTCCACGCCGTCAACGGCAAGCAATTCCTTATACTGTTTAAGGACGGCGTTATCGGGCTCGGTCAAAATCTTGACGAAATCCTCTTTGGTGAGGTTGTCAAGCTCCACGCGGATTGGGAATCTGCCTTGAAGCTCGGGGATTAAATCCTCCATGCGCGAGATATGAAACGCGCCTGCGGCGATAAAGAGAATGAAATCCGTGCGGATTGCGCCGTGCTTAGTCTGCACCGTGCTACCCTCGACGATAGGCAGAATATCGCGCTGTACGCCCTCGCGGGAGACGTCGTGTCCCTGTTGCATTCCGCCGTTGTTATTTGCGATTTTGTCTATCTCGTCGAGAAACACCACGCCGTCCTGTTCGGCGCGTTGCAAAGCCTCGGTGACGATAGCGTCCTCGTCAACCATCTTTTCGGACTCCTTTGCTATAATCATATCCATAGCCTGCTTGACGGTGACTTTGCGCTTTTTGACAGGCGCGCCGCCCAAGCTGTTTTTCATGCTGTCGAATATGTTGCCGAGATTTATGGAGTTGTCCGCGCCGACGCCGATTGGGATTTGTATCGGGCGAGCTTGTTGCGCCATCTTCATCTCCACGTTTAGCGTATCGAGATGCCCAGCTTTAATCTCGCTGATGATTTCCTCGTTGAGCTCCGCGTCGCTCTTGTCGTTATCCTCGGGGTTCATAGCGGATTTGCGCATTGGAAGAATGATTTTTGCAAGCTCGGTCTCGGCGATTTCGGTCGCGCGAGGCAGGACTTCCTTATATTTCTCGTCACGCACGAGACGGATTGACGCTTCGACCAAATCTCTTATGATGCTTTCTACGTCTCTGCCGACGTAGCCGACCTCTGTAAATTTGGTGGCTTCGACCTTGACGAAAGGAGCTTTCACGATTTTTGCGAGCCTGCGGGCGATTTCGGTTTTACCTACGCCGGTAGGTCCTTTCATAATGATATTTTTGGGAGTGATTTCCTCTCTCATTTCCTCTGAGAGTTTACTGCGGCGATAGCGGTTGCGAAGCGCGATTGCCACGGCGACCTTTGCGTCGTGCTGACCGATGATAAATCTGTCGAGCTCGGCGACGATTTGCTTAGGAGTCATAACATTGTTGTCCATAATTCACCTCTTAAACGGTTTCGACCGTAATGTGGTCGTTGGTATAGACGCAGATTTCGCTTGCGATTTTGAGCGCGGCGTGAGCGATGCTCTTTGCGTCCATATCGGTATTGCTTGCCAGCGCGCGCGCCGCCGCGAGCGCGTAGTTGCCGCCGCTCCCGATAGCGCAGATTCCGTTTTCGGGCTCGATGACCTCGCCCGTGCCCGATATGACGAAAAGCGAAGTCTTATCAGCCGCGATGAGCAAAGCCTCCAATCTTCTTCCGCCCTTGTCCGAGCGCCAAAGTTCTGCGAGTTCCACCGCCGAACGCATGAGATTTCCGCTGAATTTTTGAAGCATAGCCTCAAACTTTTCGGATAACGCAAACGCGTCCGACACCGACCCCGCAAAGCCTACGACCACTCTGTCGTTGTATATACGCTTCACCTTTACGGCGTTGCCTTTCATAATCACGCTTTCGCCCATAGTGACCTGTCCGTCGCCGGCGATTGCGGTCATACCGTCGCGCTTAACGGCGCAAATAGTAGTTCCGCGAAATTCCATATTTATACCTCCAAAAGTATTCGTTTTAAGTGCAAAGCACAATATATTTGTACGTGCGCGTATATGCGCGCGTATTTTAATCGTCAAGCAGCATAGGTATACTCGCAATAGACCTATCGTGGTACGCGCGCTTCCTGTCCTTTTTATCGCGCACGCCCTCGATTGGCGGGAGTATCCCGAAGTTTGCGTTCATAGGCTTGAAATCCGTAGGACACGTCGCTATGTATCTGCAAAGCGCGCCGACTATGGTTATATCCCTCGGCAATTCGTAAACGTCGCCCATAAGCTCGCAAATCATCGAGTACGCGGCAATCATTCCGCTCATTATGCTTTCGACGTAGCCCTCTACGCCCGAAAGTTGACCGGCTATGTACAGCGGAGTTTTTGAGTTTTTCACTCTAAACAGTTCGCTAAGCACGCTCGGAGCGTCAACGTACGTATTGCGGTGCATTATGCCGTATCGCAAAAACTCGGCGTTTTTGAGCGCGGGGATAAGCCCGAATACGCGCTTTTGCTCGGCGTAAGTGAGATTGGTTTGAAATCCCACGAGATTAAAGCAATCTCCCGCCAAGTTTTCGCGCCTCAACTGCACGACCGCATATGCCTTTTCGCCCGTCTTGGGGTTTGTAAGCCCTATCGGCTTCAACGGACCGAACCTAATCGTATCGCTTCCGCGCTTCGCCATTTCCTCGATAGGCATACAGCCCTCGAACAGCTCGCTCTTTTCAAAGTCGTGCAAAATGACGGTTTGGGCGTTTATAAGCTCGTTGTAGAAAATCTCGTACTCCTCTTTTCGCATGGGCAGATTGAGATAATCGTCGCCGCCCTTGCCGTATCTTCCGCCGAAATACGCCCTGTCGTAATCGATACTGTCGGCGGACACTATCGGCGCTATTGCGTCGTAAAAGAAAAGTCTTTTCTTTCCGCTTATTTCGCCTATTATATCCGCCATAGCCTGCGACGTAAGCGGACCTGTTGCGATGACGGTCGGCGTATCGTCGAGGCTCGTAACCTCCTCGCGTATCAGCGTAAACGCGTCGTAGGAGCGCAGTTTTTCTTCGACGAGCCTTGAAAACTTAACTCTGTCCACCGACAGCGCGCTTCCCGACGGAACTCTCGCCTCCCTTGCAAGAGGCAAAAGCTCGCACCCGAGCGCGTCGAGCTCCTCCTTTAAAAGACCTGACGCAGTGGTAGGCTCTTCGGATTTTAAGGAGTTGGAGCATACAAGCTCCGCAAGGTTTTCAGTGCTATGCGCGCCCGTAGTTTTCTTAGGACGCATCTCGTACATATCCACCGCGTAACCCGCTTTTAGCAACTGCAAAGCGCACTCCGCGCCCGCAAGCCCTCCGCCTATCACCTTAACTCGCATCGCTTATTCGTCCTCGCCGTCTGTTTTGACGAGTTCTCTATGTTTGCACTGTCTGTCCGTGCAGACGTAGTACGTTTTATCGTCGCGCTTGACGACTTTCATCGTATTTCCGCAATCGGGACAGAAATACGGCGCGGGAATATCCCAGCTGATAAAATCGCACTTTGGATAATTCGTACAGCCGTAGAACGTCTTTCCGCTTTTGGAAACCCGCTTGCTTACGTCGCCGCCGCACTTGGGACACTTACCCACGACCTCGACGATTTTCTTTATGTTTTTGCAACGCGGATAATTCGGACACGCAAGGAACGGACCGTATTTGCCGTGACGCACGACCATTTTCGCGCCGCATTTATCGCACACTACGTCGCTTTCCTCGTCGGGCAGATAGTTCCCGCCGCTCGCTTTTGCGGCTCTGTCCAAAAACCTCTGCAAACGCGGATAAAACGCGCCTATAAGCTCCTGCCACTGCTGATTGCCCTCGGCGACTTTATCGAGCGCGCCTTCCAGCCTCGCGGTGAAATCGAGGCTCATAATATCGGGGAAATTGTGCTCCATATACTCGCAAACGGCTTCGCCGAGCTGAGTCGGAGCGATGGATTTTTGCTGTTTTTCAGTGTATTCGCGCTTTGCGAGCACGGATATTATCGACGCATAGGTGGACGGTCTGCCTATCCCGTTTTCTTCGAGCGCTTTGACGAGGGTCGCGTCGTTGTATCTCGCGGGCGGCTTTGTGAACTTCTGCTCGCTGAGCACGTCTTCGAGCGAGAGTCTGTCCCCCTCGTTGAGGTCGGGCATGGTATCTATTTCCTTTTCGTCCTCGTCCTCCTCGACCGTTGCGGAATAGACCGCCGTGTAGCCCTTGAATTTTATGCTCTTGCCCTTGACCACGAAGCCGAGGCTTTCCGAGCCGCTCGACCCTAAAATGTGCACGCGCATCGTATTATATTGCGCATTTGACATCTGCGAAGCCATATATCTTTCGTATATCAGTTTGTAGAGGCGGAAAGCGTCCTTATCCATTTTGCCTTCAAGAGATTTGGGCGTAAACGAGAGGTCGATAGGTCTTATAGCCTCGTGCGCGTCCTGCGCGTTTTCGCTCGTTTTGTAGACGTTCGGAGATTTGGGGGCGTACTCCTCGCCGTAGTTATCGGCGATAAATCCGAGCGTTGCCCTTGCGAAGTCGGGAGAAATGCGCACGCTGTCCGTTCTTATATACGTGATGAGCGCGTGCAAGCCCTCGCCCTCGATATTGACGCCCTCGTACAGCGACTGCGCGATTCTGCTCGTGCGGTCCGCCGTGAAGCCGAGCTTATGACTCGCCTCCTGCTGCATGGTTGACGTTGTAAACGGCGGCGCGGGTTTTGAAATAGAAACGCTCTTTTTCACCTCGTCTACGACGTAGCCGCACCTGCGCATAAAGCTCGTAATTACGCCCGCCTCCTCTTCGTTTACAACCTTGATTTTTTTGCCGTTGCTGTCGTTGAGCGCGGCGTTGAATAGATTGGCTTTCGTCTTTTGCGCCCCCGCCTTTAAGAGAATGGCGTTGATATTCCAATACTCCTCGGGCACGAACGCGCGGATTTCCTTTTCTCTGTCCACAATCATTTTGAGCGCCGCCGACTGTACGCGACCCGCCGAAAGACTGGGTTTGAGTTTTCTTGAAAGTATGGGAGAAATTTTGTAGCCCACAAGCCTATCAAGCACTCTGCGCGCCTGCTGGCTGTCCACGAGGTCCATATTTATTTCCCTCGGTTTTTTCATTGCCGCGCGCACGGCTTTGGGAGAAATTTCGTTAAACTCTATGCGGACTTCCTTTTCGTCGATCCCGAGCACGTTTTTAAGATGCCAACTTATAGCCTCGCCCTCGCGGTCGGGGTCGGTTGCGAGATAAACTTTGTCGTACTTTTTGACCGCTTGCGAGAGTTGTTTTATCGTCGCTTCTTTGTCCTCCGATACGACGTACTGCGGTTTGTAGCCGTTTTCGATGTCGATGCCCAACGAGCGTTGCGGCAAATCGCATACGTGTCCTTTTGACGCAAGAACCTGCGCTTCCGAGCCGAGGTACTTTTGTATTGTCTTTGCTTTATGAGGTGACTCGACAATGATAAGCTGTTTCATGTAATCTCCTTGATGTAACGATATATTGATTTACAAATTTTTTTCTTATTTACATTCCCGACAGCGAATAGTAATTTCCGCCCGTCTCCTGAATAAGCCCGTTGACTGTCAGATTGAAAAGAGTGGACGTAAGCTCCGACACGCCGAGCTCGGTGATTTCGAGCAACTCCTCGAAGTGCTTTTCGTCGTCGCGGAGCGCTTCGAGTATCTGACTTTCGACAAGGCTGACTTCAACCACCTGCTTTTTTACGCCCTCGCGCTTTATCCCAAGTCCGTCAAGCACGTCGTCGGGAGAGATGACGAGCGCGTGAGGACACTCTCTCAACAGCTCGTTTCCGCCCTCGTTTTCTGCGGCGTACACGTTGCCGGGGACTGCGAAAATGCTGCGTCCCTGATCGTCGTTTGCGATGCGCATAGTGATGAGCGAGCCGCTTCTCTTTGCCGCCTGCGCGAGGAATACGCCTTTGCTAAGTCCGCTGATAATGCGATTGCGCTCGGGAAAGTGATATTGCAGAGGCTTCGTGCCGAGCGGATATTCGCTTACGATTGCGCCGCCGTTTGTCAGAATGCCCTCCATAAGCCCTTTGTGCTCGGCGGGATAAATTACGTCGAGACCGCACGCAAACACCGCGACCGTCGGGCTTCCGCTTGCCACGCAAGCCTTATGAGCTATGCCGTCTATGCCTCTTGCAAAGCCCGATACCACCGTGACTCCCGCACGCGCGAACTCCCTCGAAAAATCCTCGGCTACTTTTTCTCCGTAGCGGGTGGCTTTGCGCGAGCCTACGACCGCGATACACTTCGATTGCAAAATCTGCGCGTTGCCCTTTACAAACAGCATTATAGGCGGGTCGGGAATATTTGCAAGCAGTTCGGGATAACTGTCCTTGTCGAGATAAGAAATCCAATGCACGTCATTCTTTTTCATCTCGGCAATGATGTCGTCCATTCTGTCGAGATTGTCAAAAAACTCCTTCGCCTTGTCCGCGCCGAGTATCCCGCTCACAGCCTTTCTATCCTTCAAGATTTCGCTCGGAATATCGTCCACAGCTTTCAAAAGCGCGAATTTTTTCTTATATGCAAGCTCCTCCACGTACGCGAGCGCAAGCAATATTTTAGTTGTCGAATCAATGTTGTCCATCAGCCGTATTTCCTGTCAATTCCCCTATACTGTATCGCCTCGGCTATATGCTGAGGCAATATGTTTTCACTGCCTTCGAGGTCGGCAATAGTGCGAGCGACCTTCAAAACCCTCGTAGTGCCTCGCGCGCTCAGATTGAGTTTTTCAAACGCCTTTTCGAGCAGGCGCTCGCAATCCGCGTCGATTTTGCAGTATTCGTTCAGTTCGCGCGAGCCCATCTCGGCGTTCGTAAGTATGCCTACGTCTTTAAACCTTTCAAGCTGTATCGCGCGAGCGGCGTTTATCCTCGCCTTTATCTCGGCGGAAGTTTCCGCCTTTGCGGCGGGACCTCTGAGCTCCCCGTACGAAATATTATCAACTTCTATTTGCAAATCTATTCTGTCCATAAGCGGACCCGAGAGCTTTGATACGTAGTTATGTATCTGCGACGGCGTACAGCGGCAGACCTGCGTTTTCGAGCCGTAGTTGCCGCACGGACAGGGGTTCATACTTGCAATCAGCATAAAGTTTGCGGGATATTCCACGGTGTTTTGAACCCTCGATACGGTGACTTTTCTGTCTTCGAGAGGCTGGCGCAGAGTTTCGAGCGCGCGGCGGGAATACTCCGGCATTTCGTCGAGGAACAGCACTCCGTGATTTGCGAGACTGACCTCGCCGGGCTTTGCCTTTGCCCCTCCTCCCACGAGCGCGGGGACGGTCGTCGTATGGTGCGGAGTTCTAAACGGGCGCGTCGTCACTATGCCGACGTTGCTATCGAGAATGCCCGCTACGCTATGTATCTTCGTCACCTCGACGGCTTCGTCGAAAGTCATCTCGGGCATGATAGTGGGCACGCACTTTGCAAGCATGGTTTTGCCTGCGCCGGGAGGTCCTATCATAATGGCGTTGTGCCCTCCCGCGACCGCGATTTCAAGCGCGCGCTTTGCGCGTATCTGCCCCTTTACGTCCGAAAAGTCCACGCCGTAGCCGTGTCCTTGACAGCTCGCTTCGTAGCTCGACGTCTTTATAGGCTCGGACTCCGCTCCCGACAAAAACTCTATCGTCTGACGCAGATTATCGAAAGCATAGACCGAAATCCCCTCTATATAGCTCGCCTCTCTCGCGTCCGCGGTAGGAATGATAAACTTTTTATTGCCGTCCTGCATTGCGGATATGAGTATCGACATTATGCCGTTTACGTGCCTGAGTTTGCCGTCGAGCGACAGTTCGCCTATAATCACAAACTCCTTGTACAGCTTGTGTTCGAGCTGTCCCGACGCTACGAGAATGCCGACTGCCGTTGCGAGGTCGAAAATAGGACCTTCCTTTTTCACGTCGGCGGGAGCGAGATTGACGGTGATACGCTTTGCCGGATACTGAAATCCGCTGTTTTTAACCGCCGAGCGCACGCGTTCCTTGCTCTCTTTGGTGGCGGTGGATGCCAATCCGACCATCTCGTATCCGGGAACTCCGCTGTTTATGTCCGTCTCGACGTCCACGGCGTAACCGTTTAATCCCTCTAATGCGTAGCTTTTTATCTTTGCAAGCATATTATCTCCCGCTATTGTTAAATTAAAGTTAAATAAATTTTATAATAAATTTACCATATACGCGAAAAAATTGCAATAAAAAATAGCGCGTTGCAAACAACTTTTCAACGCTCATAGACGAAAGTCGAACGGCATATATTTTTGCTATGGCAGTTATCGGAGTTTATGACAGCGGCATCGGCGGACTTACAAGCGTAGCGGAAATTCTCCTCCGCTTCGAGGGAAACGATATTTATTATCTTGCGGACAATCTAAATCACCCGTTCGGCACTAAAAGCGAAAGCGAACTCAAAGAGATAGTGGCAAGCGGAATAAAAAAGGTCCGCGCCCATTCGGACGTAGCGGTCGTAGCCTGCAACACTGCGTCGAGTATCAGCGACGACAAGGAGATTATAAGGCTGCTCCCTCCCGTGGACTTATTCCGCGCCGAGGCAAACGACACTCTGCTTATGGCGACCGACCGCACGCTTAGCGCGATATTGTATTTAAGCGGATATAGGATTGTACATACGCCCGAACTTGCGACTCTCGTCGAGGTTCAAGCAAACCTCAACCACCTAAAAGGCAATTTGAATATGGACGAGCTCGCCCCGTATTTTAACGCGCACTTAGCACCATTTAAAGGGGTGAAACGTGTGATACTCGGTTGCTCGCACTATCTCTATTGCAAAAAACAAATAACCGACGTCATCGGAGATGCGGAACTTGTAAGCGGCAACGACCGTCTGCTATGCGAACTGTCGAGCGTCGTGACGAAACGACCCGATTTCCCCTCTGAAATCACCTTTGACTTCACCGCTCAAAACGAAAGCAAAAAATACGATAACGTCTTGCGTCTGCTGCTTAACGCGAATACAATCGACGCCGAAAAATAACTGCGCTGTATGCTTTAATATATGAAGTTTTCGATATTCTAATCGGCTAAATCACGCAAACGACTTATTTAGCGCGGTTGCGATTATTCCCGCGGACGCGTCCACCAAAAAATCTATCTCCTTTGGCGATACTACGAGATTCGACAGATTTTTATCCGCCATTTCCGCCCGCAGTTTATACTCGTCCACAACCCCGCCGACTTTTGACACGTAATCCTTGACTATGCCGTAAACCGCCGTCCTCATAGACAGCATAAGCGGCACGCCGATTGCGACGACCGGCACGCCGAGTACGCTTTTATCTATGCGCTGTTTGTCCTGTCCTACGCCTCCGCCCGGCGAAATCCCCGCGGTGGAAATTTGAAAGGACGTTCCCACTCTCGACGCAGTTCCCGTCGCAAGGCTGTCGATGAGTATGACGGTGCTCGGCTTTATTCTGTCAGCCACCGCGCCCGCTATATCCGCCGACTGCATTCCCGTAGTGCCGAGTACGCCCGTAGTCATAGCGTATACGCACTGCTTGGTCATCGACGTTGGATACTCCTTTGTCACCTCTATGCCGTCAACCGCGCGCTTGCCGAGCGCGTCGGCAATCACTCCGCCGTTTCCGAGCCCTACGACAAGTATGGGAGTGGTCTTGCGCACAGTGCCTATAAGTCCTGTGACCGCCGTGGATATATAAGTTGCAAGCGCCCTCATTGCGCGCTCGCTGTCGTATACGCTCCTATTGCAGTCGAAGGTGATATAAACGCCTCTTTCCCTGCCGACCTGCTTAGCAAGCTCCAAGCTCTTGATATTCAGATAGTGTTGCACTATGCCGCAGGAAAGCTCCGTGCGCTTAGACAGCTCTTTAAGTCCGTTCGCCTCTGCCGCCTCTATCGCCATATCCGAGATAAATTCCGAATTTTTCATACTCTTATTATGGATATTACAAAAAAATCAATGCAAAAACGGTTGCAAGTTATTTCGCGTTGTGTTAATATATCAAAGATATTTAGTCAGTACAAGGTACGAGGAGAAAAATATGCCAAATATAAAGTCAGCAAAAAAGAGAGTCATCACTTCCGCGAAGAAGAATGAAATCAACACCGCCAAAAAGTCGCGCGTAAGAACGGCTATCAAAAAGTACAACGCCGCCATCGAAGCGAAAGACGTTGCCCTTGCCGAAAAACTTTTGCCCGAAACCATGTCGGTCATCGACTGCGCAATGAAGGACGGCATCTACAAATCCAACACCGCCGCAAGGAAAAAGGCTACTATTTGCCGCTCTCTCGACGCGCTTAAAGCCGCAAAATAATAAATTTATTTGAAAAGTAAAAGGCTGTCTTTGCACAGCCTTTTTTTCGTATCTGAATTTTATAGCCCCTATCGTCTTTCAAAACGCCGCCTCAATAGTTGTTTTTACGCTTACTTCTGTGTCTTGCTATTATCGTAATCGCCAATATTAGCGCAGTCGCTCCCGCAACGGAGCAAAAGACAATCGTAAAAATTTGCAACTCGCGTTTTCGTCCCGCGTCGGGCTTGTCACTCGATACGCTTACGAGCGTCGAAGCGCTTTCGTATCCGTTTATCTTTATCTTGATTTCGTAGTTGCCCTCTTTGCTTGCGGAAAAATCAAAGTACGCGCCCATGTGTACGTATTCGCCGTTTACAAACCACACGCAGTTTCGAGCGTCGGCTTCGGATACGTTTTGCAGTCCGCTAACGTCAAAGCGATAAGTATGTCCTGCGTTTAATACTGAAATATCTTCGCGCGCGTCGCCGCCATCGCTGATGACAAAATCAAAATTTGCGACCGTGCTTGCGGTGACGGGCATATAGTCAACGGATACTGTCGAAGTCGCAGTCTCGTAAACCTGCCCGTCGGGGCTTAAATACTTCCAAATTGCTTGTATAGTAGTCTCCTTGACCTCGGACGGCGGCAGGTACTCTATTTCAAACCCCTCGCCGATTTTCTCGTCGTCGGCAAACCACTCCACGTCGCCGTTGCCGTACTCGCTCGTCGGCATGACGCTCAGTTTGAAGTTTATCGAGCGGATTGTGCCCAGCCTCTGATTTAAAAGAGATATGTCGTCAACGTCGATGCGCGCGCTATAAGACACGTAATCGACGAGCTTATTTATATCGAACACGTTATACTCGCCCGTCTGAGTTCCGCTTTCGTTGCGCGTGACGGTTTTCGTATAAGCGTATCTTACAAGCCCCGCAAGTTCCTCGGGATTTATTTCCTCGCCGTACTCTCCCGCGAGCGCCTTATATTTCATCGCCAAAAGCGCCGCGCCGAATGATACGATGGGTGAAGCCATGCTCGTGCCCGACAGCGATTTGTATTCATAGCCGCTTTCTTGACTGAAAACGCCGTTCGCGCTGAATATATCGCTCCCCGGCGCGCACAGGTCGTATCCGCCGTTGCTCCATTTGCCGTAGTTGGAGCTGTCGCTCAAAACAATTTCGCCGCTACCCGTATGAGTGTAGTTCATCACTCCGATTACGTTTGGCAACGCCGCAGGATAGCATCTCGTCTTTGAGCCGTCGTTTCCCGCCGCGGCGACAAGGACGGCTTTTTTATACGCGTCAGACGTATCAAGTCCAGCAAAGCCTCTGCTGTCGGACGACAGCGACATATTTATAACGTCCGCGCCCTGCGCTATTGCAAACTCGACGGCTTTTTTGACGGCGTTTCCGTCAAAGCTGTCCTTTTCTTTGCTCCCCTCAAATATAGACGTGACGTAGTGATATGACGCTTTTATGGGCAAAATCTTTATATATCTTTCGAGGTCGAGCGCGTGGATAAGAGTAGCCACTATCCCCGCAACGTGCGTGCCGTGCTTTCTGTTTTCGTCGTCGGCTATATCGTCATCGCTGTATCCGCGGTTGGTTGCCGTATTTTTCAAAATAGGATTGCCGTCTGCGTCCCGCAAAATAACGTCGTATAGTCCCACTCCGTTTGAGTCGATTGCGCCCTCGTCGTAAACGCCGTCCGCGCCATACTTGCCGCTGAACAGTTCGTGCTCGATATTTGCGCCGCTGTCGATAACCGCGACGATTATGGGATTTTCTTCGAGGTAGTCGAAGTCGTATTTATCATCACTGAACCAACCTTGCACGGTGGTTTTCAATCTGCCGATGTCAAGGTAATCGTCCTGCGACCACCACTCCAAGTCATTGTTGCAAACGTCCGCAACGTATTTCGCGGGCGAAACTGCATCGGCAACGTCGTAAAGAGAAAACGCAAAAGTTAAAACCAACGTCAAAATAATCGCGCATATAAAAGTGCCTATCGCGTTTATTTTGCGTTTTCCAAACATATCGCGCTCCTCCGATTATTCAAGTTGCTCATAAGCTATTTAATATTATAGTACACAAAGCCGAGCTTGTACATATCCAAATTTTTTCAAAATGTCAAAACGGCGATTTTCGTATATCTAATCGGTTATTTTAACATTGTAAGCAAAAAATATCCCGCGGTTGCGGGATATTTTCAAATCAAATCCAAGTGAGTTTGTTGTCTTTTGTGACGGTCGCCCATTTGCCGTCTTTTTTGACCTTTGCCTCGCCGTCCTCAAACGGAGTTGCCGCGTCGTATTCAAACGGAATAATTATCTCGTTGTTTTTATTGATATAGCCGCACTTCTCGCCTTTTGCGACCATAGCAAGCCCGTCGGAAAAACTCATCGCTATGTCGTAATCGAGCGGAATGGTTATATTGTTTTCGCCGTCGATATAGCCGCATTTGCCGTCGATTTCGACGGAAGCGACCCCCTCTTTGAAACAGAACACCTCGTCGTACATTGCGGGGATAACGGTTTTAAAGCCGTCGCTGAACCCCCACTTGCCGCCCTTCATAATCTTGCGCCAGTTTTCTATCGTAAGCGGCTCAGTAAGTCTCTCGGGCTTCTGCTGACGTTGCTGCTTAGGCTGTTGCTTTATATTTTTGCCATCCGAGCGTCTGTCGGCAAGTCCGAATTTGTGCTCCCTGCCGTCGGCTTTTGCATCATCCGCGCCCTGTTTTTGATTTTTGGACGACTGTTGCGCGTTGTTTTTCGTCGGCTTTTTGACTTCTTCTTTCAACGCCATTCCGTGAGCGCGAAGCGCGTCCTTGACCTCGAAAAGCATCTTTTTATTGAAGCCCTGCACTTTATACATGTCCTTATCGCAACGCTTGACAAGGTCGCTTGCGGTGGATATTTGATATTTCAAAAGCAATGCGCAGGTGCTTTCGCTTATGCCCATACTCTCTATGCTAAGCGCAAGCTGTTCCGCAGTATATCGCGTATCCGCGACGGATTCGTTCTCGACGCTTTGCTGTTTTTTGCTCTTATTTTTATAATAGAATTTCTTGTTAGCCATAATTTACCTATGCAACTATCCTAACACATTTGCGACATTATTTCAAGCAATACGGCACAATATCGACGCACAAAGCGCACATTAAGTTGACTTTAATTCGCAGTATAGTTATACTATAACTATGAAATCGTCAAAAAAGGCTAAATTTCGCAAAATAAGCAGTATGCGTTATCTTATCTCGACCGCCGTCGCGCTATTGATATTGACGGCGTTTGCGACGTTCTCCTCTCTTGGGGCGAGCCGTTTTGCCTATGCGGATTCTCCTGCGCCTTCGGACGATACGTTTTCGGTTTTATTCCCAACGGTCAGTTACATACAGTCCGACGACCCGACGCTTATCGCGGCAAACGATTCCTATCTCATCATCTACGACAAGACGGCAAGGACTATGTTCGTGCGAGGAGGAGACAGGATAGGCACTTACGCCTTCCCCCTCGACCTTAAAAACGTGGAGTATATCAAAGCGGTCGGCAATATCGCCTTCATCCACGCCGACGAGGAAAACTACACCGTCGATTTGAAAGATACTTCCGCCACGCCCGAAAAGCGCGAGCTGACATCGCCGAGCAACGCAAACTACTTCCGCAGCGACGGCACATATCTCTATGCGAAAAACGGCTACGGTTCGGTGTCCATTTACGATGAAAATCTCCAAATCGTGACTTTCGACGCGGACGGCGACGTCGGCGAAGTCACAGTTGACAATCATACCTACGAGGACGAGCACGGCGACCCTGTATTTTCAAATAAACAGGTGCTCGCAGGCAACAATCACCTGCTCTACTTGTTTGCCACCGACAAAAGCGACCCGTATCTCATCGTGTACGACCCCGTATTGAAAAAGGAACTCGTCAACGAGGGCATGACCAACTACATTAGCGAGGCGTACGTCGGCGCGAACGTGATAGTGGGTCAACTTGCGCTCGGCGACAACCGCCTTGTCGGCATTGACAAAAACACGGGCAAAACCCTATTCCCGTCCGACGTAACACCCGACAGCTTCTGCGTGTACGGCGACAGAATTTACACCATCGAGGGCAAGCAGATTATGACCTACATGCTCGCAAAGTCGGCGGACGGACAGTATACGGGGTTTAGAAAGATGTCCACAATCAGCATGGCAGGCAACGACTCCTCGCACCTCGACAACCCGAGCGACGTTGTGACGGCGGGCGAAAATCTCGCAGTTGCCGACACGGGCAATAAACGCGTAGGATTTATCAATTCCGCCTCTGTCATGAGCGCGGTCGATTTGAATTCCGCTCCCCTACGACTGACTGCTGACCTCACCGGAGTTTACGCGCTTTGCGACGACGGCTTCGTTTACAAAATCGAAAACGACAGAATTGCGCAAACCATTTCCGCCGACGACGTGACAGACTTAACATATCTCGACAAACTTTATCTACTCAAATCCGACGGGCTATATACGCTGATAGGCGGCGAGGCCTTTAAACTTGCAAATACGAGCGGCGCAAGACGACTGACTTCGGCAAAGGACGGCTTAAACCTTTACGTGCTTAAAGACGATTGCGTCGAAGTGTATTCGTCGGACGGAACGTTGCTCAGTACGCTTCGGCACGACTTCGCTGACGTGACGGATATATCCGTCGATTACGCGGGTCAAATCATCGCGTTGCGCGAGGACGGCTTCGATATTTATCAAAACGATTTGGGGATGCTTACACAGTTATCCTCAACCGAATTTTATAACGCGACTGCGTACGCGAAAGCAAACTCGCTCTGCATCGAAAACAATTCGCTTTACTTCTCCACTTTGGAGTGTTTGATTGGAAAATCCGCAGTGCAAGCCTACACTAAGGAAAGCTATGAAGCGGCTTCGTTCGTGCCGAGCGCGGACGCAAGTTATCATTTTGCAAAGCTAAAAGCCAATACGATTTCGTATACAGTCCCCTCAAACGGGCGTATGGAGGCAATCACTCCCGCGCCGACGGAGACGATACTCGTGCTTGACAACGCCGATGAGATTTGGGCATACGCGCTCCTCAACGGCAACTTCTTTAAAATCAGACAGGCGGATTACGAGATCGTTCCCGTCAATGAGCTTGACGGCGATTACGCGGCAAAAAACGACACCGCGCTATACGCGTTGCCAAACGTAGCAAACGGAAAAATCCCCGCCCCAGTCGGTACGAGGTTTACTCTTATCGGCGACTGCGCGGATTTTGAAAACGCCAAATGGCTACGCGTTGCGCACGACGAGAAAATCTATTTCGTTCCCGCGAGCGATTGCGGCGCATTCTCGGAAATTGCCGGCGAAGGCGAAAAGGAAATCGGCAGAGCCAGGGCTAAGCGCGTAGGCGGTCTCGTAAACGTGTACGGCGGCGCAAGCGCCGACGCAGAAGCGCTTTTCAGCATCGTAGACGGCACTAAAATCGAAGTGCTCGACGAGCTTGACGGATATTATATGATAAGATATAACGAAACAATCGGCTATATGCTCAAAAACGAGGTCGTGCTCAGCGGTCTTACGACTGTGCAAATCGTGTCCATTGTCGTCGCCTGCTTTGTCGCGGTTGCGGGAATAGGCATATTCATCGCAATCGAAATAACCAAAAAGAAATCCTCGGAAGCCGAAAGAAAGGCGGAAAGAAAGTTAAAATAGAATTTCCTCATAAATAGCAAATTTAATAAATCCAACCGAACGGCTGGATTTATTTTTATTTAGCGTCGGATTTAATTAAGGTTTAATACCTTGATACCACCTGTCGTACTGCCCGATATACTTTTCGAGTATGGCGATTGCCTCGTCGGGAGTTTTCACGCCGAACACCCTATCTTCCTCGATATTTTCGTAGCGGATACGATTGTCGAGGCGTTCGCCTGCAATCTTGGCGCTCCAACCGTCGCAGTCCTCGTAAGCCAATATCAGACGTTTCAAAGTCCAAGCAGATGACAGCTCACAAAGCGTGCCCGCACCTCCGCCCACCGCAATCACCGCGTCGGAATTGGCTACGATTATATTGCGATATAGGTCAAGACCCGTGGCTATAACTATATCCGCATAGCCGTTCGACCTCGTGCGGTCGAAATACGGAAGTATCGCAATCGTATCGCCCTCTTGATAGAACTCGGAAGCCCTCGCGCCCTCGAACACCGCTTTCATTATTCCGCCGAGCCCGCCCGATACGACGCGATAGCCGTTATCTACGAGCGCTTTGCCCATTGCGTAGGCAAATGCGCGCTTATTGCTGTCGTCCACGACAGCGTCGCCGATAATAGAAATCAGTTTTTTCATATTCACCTCAAACTATGCACACGCTCATTATACGATTTTTACGGCGTATTCCGACACATAGTTATTCAAATTCCACAAAAATCATAGCACCTATTTGACACAATTTCAATATCGAATGAAAGTTTTGCCGCAGATTTGTCAACTTAGCGCGCAGTTTTATATAAAATAATATATCGTCAGAGCTTGAACAAGAGGATTTTATGATTGATTATCGCTCCATACTCAATCCCGTTGCAATGGATTTAAAGCCGTCGGGAATAAGAAAGTTTTTCGGGATTGCCGCCGCGAGAAAGAATTGCATATCTCTCGGGGTCGGCGAACCGGACTTCTCTACGCCTACGATATTCAGTCAAGCAGGCGTAAAGAGTATAAACGCAGGCAAAACCCACTACACCGCAAACGCAGGACTCTTTGAACTCCGCGACCTAATTTCAAAATACACAAAGCGGTTTATAGGAGTTGACTACGACCCGCAAGACGAAATACTCATCACCGTAGGCGCGTCCGAAGGCATAGACGCGGCGTTCCGCGCCGTTTGCGCACTGGGAGACGAGATTTTGATACCCGAGCCCTGCTTTGTTTGCTACGCTCCGCTCGTATCGCTTTGCGGAGCGACTCCCGTGCCTGTCGAGTGCAAATTAGAGGACGAGTTCAAACTCACTCCCGCATTGCTTGAAGCTAAAATCACAGACAAGACAAAGGGATTACTCCTCGCCTATCCCAACAATCCCACAGGCGCGGTTATGGACGAAAACGATTTGAAAGCGCTCGTCCCGACAATCAAACGGCACAATCTAATCGTTTTCAGCGACGAAATTTACGGCGAGCTCGTTTACGACGGATTGAAGTTCACTTCTATTGCGTCGATTGACGATATGCGCGAGCGCACGATTGTGATAAGCGGATTTTCAAAATATTTTGCAATGACGGGCTGGCGACTGGGCTACGTCTGCGCCCCGCGCGAGATAATCGAAGTTATGCACAAAATTCACCAATATTCTGTCATGTGTGCATCGACAGCCGCGCAATACACCGCCTACGAGGCGTTAAACACTTCGCTGAAAAACGGATTTAAAGAAGTGCACGCAATGATGCAAGTTTACGATACGCGAAGAAAATACGTCCTTAAACGCCTTGAAAAAATGGGGCTTGATTGCTTTACGCCGCGCGGAGCTTTTTACGTTTTTCCGAGCGTAAAGTCCACGGGTATGGACGGCGAAAAATTTGCCTACGCCTTGCTCGACGCGAAAAACGTAGCGGTCGTCCCCGGCAACGCTTTTGGGAAAAGCGGAAAGGATTTCATTCGCATAAGCTATGCCTACTCGCTTGACGTAATAAAAAAAGCGTTTGATTTGATAGAGGAATTCGTGCGCGAGGTGCGAAAAAAACAAGTGATCAACTGATTATTTGTTAAATAAAAAACGAACTCACAAGGTTCGTTATTTATTACAATTTATTTTGTCGTTTATAAACAAGAGTTTTTGTACGCTTGCAAAGTATTTGCAATGAGCATCGTCACCGTCATTGGACCTACTCCGCCGGGGACGGGCGTGATATACGAGCACTTTGGCGCTATGCTTTCAAAATCCACGTCGCCGCAGAGTTTGCCGTTTTCGTCTCTATTCATGCCTACGTCTACGACGACCGCGCCCTCGCGCACCATATCGGCTTGTAAAAACTTGGCTTTGCCTATCGCAACGACGACAATATCCGCACTCCCTGTAACCTCTTTTAGGTTTTTTGTGCGGGAGTGGCACAGCGTAACCGTGCAGTTTCTGTCAAGCAACAGTTGCGCCATCGGCTTGCCGACGAGGTTTGAGCGTCCCACAACGACCGCGCTTTTGCCTTCGAGCGGAATATTGTAAAAATCGAGTAGCCTCATCACGCCATAAGGAGTGCACGCGATAAGGCTGTCGCGCCCCGTCCAAAGCCTGCCCTTTTGCGTCGCAGTACAACCGTCCACGTCCTTTTCGGGCGCGATAAGGTCGATGAGCTTGTTTTCGTCAAGATGTTTGGGTATCGGCAGTTGCAAAATCATTCCCGTTACGTCGGGATTTCGGTTGAGGCTTTCAATCGTACTTGCTACTTCCTCAAACGTGCTTTCGTTAGGAAGTTTGCATAAAAAGGATTTTATGCCGACCTCCTCGCACGCTTTTATCTTGTTGCGCACGTAAACCTCGGACGCGGGATTGTCTCCCACAAATATGACCGCAAGCCCTATTTCGCGTTTAAGACCCTTAGCCCTTAGTTTTGCGACTTCGTTTGCAATCTGTGCGCGAGTTTCGCGGGCGACGAGTTTTCCGTCGATGATTTGCATAGCTCACCTATCACTTAAAATACTTGACAGCCGACTCGAATATCTTCATATCGTAGTTGCCGACGACGTTTTTATACAGACCGCTTCCTATGCGCTCGGAGTGTCCCATTTTGCCAAACACTCTGCCGTCGAAGGACGTGATGCCCTCGATTGCGTACGCAGAGTTATTGGGGTTAAACTGTATCTCGCTCGTAGCGCGATTGTCAAAATCCACGTATTGAGTGGCGATTTGTCCGTTTTTTGCAAGTTCGAGAATGAGCTTCTCATCTGCGAAGAACCTGCCCTCGCCGTGCGAAATCGGCACGTTGTACACCTCGCCGACCGCTGTACCCGCAAGCCAAGGCGACTTGTTGGACGCAATCCTCGTTCTGACTATTTTGGATTGGTGGCGCGATATTGTGTTGAAAGTAAGCGTCGGGCAATTCTCGTCGGTGTCGATAATCTTGCCGTACGGCACAAGTCCGAGCTTTATAAGTGCTTGAAAGCCGTTGCAGATGCCGAGCATAAGCCCGTCTCGCCTTTCGAGCAAATCGGTGACGCCCTCTTTAATAATGGCGTTGCGGAAGAATGCGGTGATAAACTTGCCGCTTCCGTCCGGCTCGTCGCCGCCGGAAAATCCTCCGGGGATAAACACGATTTGCGACTGTTTAAGCGCCTCGGCGAACTTCTCCATACTGCGGGAAATTCCGCTCGCGCTGAGATTGTTGATGACGATGATTTCGGGCTCCGCACCCGCGTCGCGCATCGCCTTTGCGCTGTCAAACTCGCAGTTCGTGCCGGGGAACGCAGGAATAAGCACTTTCGGCTTTGCGACTTTAATCGCGGGAGCTACGCGCTCTTTAAGGTCGTAAGAGAACGTCTCCATATTGCCGTCGCCCTGCTCGATATTGCAGGAGTACACGCTTTCTAGTTTGTCTTCATACGCTTTTTCGATTTCGTCGAACTCGACGCTTTCGCCGTTTAAGGACAGCGTCCTTTCGGCGGTGATTTTGCCTATCGTGACTCCGCCCTCGTCAAAGTCGCTGGCTACTTCGAGCAAAAACGCGCCGTAGTTGTATGCGAAAATCTCGTTCACGCTCAAATTTTTGTCGAATTCAAATCCTAATCCGTTGCCCATACAGGATTTAATCACTGCCTCGGCAATGCCTCCGAGCGTAGGCGTATAGCACGCGACCGCCTTGCCCTCGCGCAAAATTTTTGAAACCTTATCGTAAACGGCAAGGAGCGACGCGGTTTTAGGCAATCCGTTTTCGCCGTACTCGGGCGCAAACATAACTACCTTGTCGCCCGCCTTTTTGAATTCGGGCGAAATAATATTTTTCACTTTGTCGGTCGTAACGGCAAACGAGACGAGCGTGGGCGGCACGTGAATATCCTCAAACGATCCGCTCATGGAGTCCTTGCCTCCGATTGCGCCTATGCCCAAATTCTTTTGAGCCTCGAATGCTCCGAGCAAAGCGGCTAAGGGTTTGCCCCAACGCTCGCCGTCCTTGTTTAGACGCTCGAAATACTCTTGAAAAGTGAGGTATACGTCTTTAAACTGCGCGCCCGAAGCTATCAGTTTGCTGGCAGACTCCACAACTGCGAGATACGCGCCGTGATATGGGCTTTGCTCCGAGATAAAGGGATTGTAGCCCCACGCCATAAGCGAGCAGTCGTCCGTGTGCTTTTTCTCGACGGAAATCTTTTGCACCATCGCTTGTATTGGAGTGCGTTGACGCGCTCCGCCGAACGGCATAAGCACCGTGCCCGCGCCGATAGTCGAGTCAAACGTTTCGCCGAGCCCGCGCTTGGAGCAGATATTGAGGTCGCCCGCCATTTCGAGTACGCCCTCTTTAAATCCGCCGACTGCGGGCTTTTGGGAGTATTGCGCCTTGCTTGTGATAACGTCGATATGCTTTTCCGCTCCGTTGGAATTTAAAAATTCGCGGCTGACGTCAACAATCGTTTTGCCGTTCCAGCTCATTTGCAAGCGAGGCAAATCCTGCACGACGGCAACTTGACACGCTTGCAGGTTTTCCTGCTCGGCGAGTTGCAAAAATCTTTCTACGTCCTTAGCCTCAACGACGACCGCCATACGCTCCTGCGATTCGCTGATTGCAAGCTCGGTGCCGTCAAGCCCCTTATACTTCTTTGGCACGGCGTTTAAGTCGATTTTAAGTCCGTCGGCAAGTTCTCCTATCGCAACCGATACGCCGCCCGCGCCGAAGTCGTTGCAACGCTTTATCATCTTACAGGCTTCGCCGTTTCTGAAAAGACGTTGGAGTTTTCTCTCCTCGGGAGCGTTGCCCTTTTGCACCTCCGCCCCGCAAGTTTCAAGCGATTGAGCGGTATGCGATTTGCTCGACCCCGTAGCGCCGCCGCAACCATCGCGCCCCGTGCTTCCGCCGAGCAAAATCACCACGTCGCCCGCGCTCGGACGCTCGCGGCGAACGTTCTGAGCGGGAGTTGCCGCTATAACCGCGCCTATTTCCATGCGCTTTGCGGCGTAGCCGTCGTGATATATCTCGTCAACGATGCCCGTGGCAAGCCCTATCTGATTGCCGTATGAGGAATATCCTGCCGCCGCGGTCGTGACTATTTTGCGTTGCGGGAGCTTTCCTTTTATCGTTTCGCTTACGGGAGTTAGCGGATTGCCCGCGCCCGTCACGCGCATTGCGCCGTACACGTATGAACGCCCCGACAGCGGGTCGCGGATTGCGCCGCCGATGCAGGTCGCCGCGCCGCCGAAAGGTTCGATTTCGGTCGGGTGATTGTGCGTTTCGTTTTTAAATAGCAACAGCCACTTTTCCGTCTGGCCGTCTACGTCCACGTCGATTTTGACGGTGCAAGCGTTTATCTCCTCCGACTCGTCTAGCTTATTGAGCTTGCCCTCTTTTTTGAGATATTTCACGGCAAGAGTCGCTATATCCATAAGGCAAATCGGTTTAGTTCTGCCGAGCTCGGCGCGAGTTGCGATATAATCCTGCCAAGCGCTTTCGAGGAGTTTATCCTCAAATTTTACGCTGTCAATCGTAGTGAGGAACGTCGTATGGCGGCAGTGATCCGACCAATACGTGTCAATCATGCGGATTTCGGTTATAGTAGGCTCGCGGTGTTCGGACTTGAAATACTGCTGACAGAACGCAATATCGTCGATGTCCATAGCAAGCCCGTAGTGTTTGATAAATTCGGCAAGTCCGTCCCTATCGAGGGATATAAAGCCGTCGAGCGTTGCGACTTCGGTCGGAATTTGATACTCGACGTGAAGCGTGGACGGCTTTTCGAGCGAAGCCTCGCGCGCCTCGACGGGGTTGATGACGTACTTTTTGATTTCTGCAATCTGCGCGTCGCTGAGGTCGCCGTACAGCGCGTAAACCTTTGCCGTGCGGACAAGCGGACGCTCGCCCTGCGAAATTATTTGGATACACTGCGAGGCGGAATCCGCGCGCTGGTCGAACTGCCCGGGCAAATATTCCACCGCAAATACGATCGCCCCCTCAACGTCGATGCTGTTTGTTGCAATATCCAACTGAGGCTCTGAAAACACCGTCTTTATAGCGTAATCGAATAGCTCCTCACTGATATTTTCCGCGTCGTAGCGGTTCATAATGCGGACGTTTTTAAGCTCCTTTATGCCGAGCAAACCGCGAACGTCGTTCAGCAGCGACTTCGCCTCGTTTGCAAGACCCTCTTTCTTTTCGACGAAAACTCTGAAAACCATTATTTTCCCTCCGTTGCAAGCAAAGCGCGCTTGCCAATATCCTTGCGGTAGTAAGCGTTTGCAAAACTTATCTCTTTTACGTCGGCGTACGCTTTTTCGATTGCGCCGATGAGCGTATCGTGGGTCTCGGTCACTCCGAGCACTCTGCCGCCGTTAGTATACAGTTTGCCGTCTTTTTTGCTCGCGCCCGCGATAAACACCTTATCCGCAATGCCGCTCGGGATATTTATTTCAAATCCCTTTTCATAGTGCGACGGATAGCCCTCGGACGCCATAATCACGCAACACGCGTTGGAACGTGCAAATTCCACGTCGATACTGCTCAACTTTTCGTCCGTGACCGCTTTCATAACAGTCAATAAATCCGTCTTTAAAAGCGGAAGAACGACCTGCGTTTCTGGGTCGCCGAAGCGGCAGTTGTATTCTATAACTTTTGCGCCGTCGTTGGTTAGCATAAGCCCGAAGTACAGACAGCCTTTAAAGGTTCTGCCCTCGGCATTCATCGCGTTGACGGTGGGCAGGAATATATTTTGCATACATTCATTCGCAATCTCATCGGTATAGTAGGGATTTGGCGCGACCGTGCCCATTCCGCCGGTGTTCAAGCCCATATCGTTATCAAGCGCGCGTTTATGGTCCATCGACGACACCATAGGCACGATTGACTTGCCGTCGGTGAACGCAAGCACGGACACTTCGGGACCCGTCAAAAACTCCTCGATTACGACGCAATCGCCGCTCTTTCCAAACGCCTTATCCTGCATCATACTCTTGACGGCACTCTCCGCCTCTTCACGGGTATTTGCAATGATAACGCCCTTGCCGAGCGCAAGTCCGTCCGCCTTGATGACGGTCGGGATAGGCGCGGTTTTAACGTATTCGAGCGCGCTTTCGCAGTCGGTGAATATCTCGTATTTAGCGGTAGGTATCCCGTACTTTTTCATCAGTCGTTTTGCAAACGCCTTGCTTCCCTCGATAATCGCCGCGTTTGCGCGAGGACCGAAGCAGGCAATCCCCTTTGCTTCGAGCGCGTCCACTGCGCCGAGCACAAGCGGGTCGTCGGGAGCGACTATCGCATAATCAACAGTGTTTTCCACTGCAAACGCGACGATGCCGTCAATGTCCTTTGCTCCTATATTTACGCACTCCGCGTCGGCGGAAATTCCGCCGTTGCCGGGCAACGCATAAATCTTTTCCACGTCGGGATTTTGCTTGATTTTTTTGATGATGGCGTGTTCTCTGCCGCCGCCGCCTACGACCAATACTTTCACTTTAACACCTCTGAGTATTATGATTTCGATTGGATTTTTTTTATTATGTTTTATAAGTTACGATTAACTGCGCATATAATCAATGGTGGAACAGTCTCATTCCCGTAAACGCCATAACCATATCGTACTTATCCGCACACTCAATAACGAGGTCGTCGCGGATAGACCCGCCGGGCTCTGCGATATATTTCACGCCGCTGCGCTTTGCTCTTTCGATATTGTCGCTGAACGGGAAGAACGCGTCCGAGCCGAGCGCAACTCCGTCTACCGTCGCAAGATAGGCTTTCTTCTCCTCGTCGGTAAACGGTTCGGGTTGCTTAGTAAAATACTTCTGCCAATTTCCGTCGGCGCAAACGTCCTCCTCGTTGTGATTGACGTAGCCGTCCACGACGTTATCTCTGTCGGCTCTGCCGAGCTCGGGCTTAAACGGCAGGTTTAGCACCTTGTCGTGCTGACGCAAAAACCAAGTGTCCGCCTTTCCGCCCGCAAGACGCGTGCAGTGTATGCGCGACTGCTGACCAGCGCCCACGCCTATCGCCTGACCGTCCACAGCATAGCAGACGGAGTTGGACTGCGTATATTTCAAGGTGATGAGCGCGACAATCAAATCGCGCACCGCCGTTTCGGGCAGATTTTTATTTGCAGTCACGATATTTTTCAAAAGCTCTGCGTCGATTTTGAAGTTGTTTCTTCCCTGTTCGAAAGTAATGCCGAACACCTGCTTGGTTTCCTTTTCGGTCGGGACGTAGTCTGGGTCGATTTTTACGATATTATAAGTGCCTTTTCGCTTGGATTTGAGTATTTCAAGCGCCTCGTCATCGTAGTCGGGCGCGATAACGCCGTCGGACACTTCCCTCTTTATCATGAGCGCGGTCGTCACGTCGCACTTATCAGATAGCGCAACCCAATCGCCGAAGGAGCACATTCTGTCCGCGCCTCTCGCCCTTGCGTAGGCGCAAGCAAGCGGAGATTCGTCAAGCCCCTCTATATCGTCCACAAAACACGCTTTTTTCAGCTTTTCGGGGAGCTTTACGCCGACTGCCGCCGACGTAGGACTGACGTGTTTAAAGGACGTCACGCAAGGAAGTCCGGTCGCCTGTTTAAGTTCCTTTACGAGTTGCCAGCTGTTGAACGCGTCGAGAAAATTGATATATCCCGGTCTGCCGTTTAGAATCTCGATAGGAAGTTCCGCGCCGTCGCTCATATAGATTTTCGAGGGCTTTTGGTTTGGGTTACAACCGTATTTAAGTTCAAATTCTTTCATAATTCCTCCGCCTATTTGACATTTTTGTTTATCATTCTGTTGGTTACGACGCCGCTATGCAAGTCGATATAGCGCACGTAAAGCGAAATCTTGTTATTTTCGTCGAGCGACTCCCATATCTCGTTTGTAAACGCGTCAATGTCGTTTGGCACGTTGACGCGCTCGGGCTCGCCGCAGAACGTGGGGATTGGGTTTCCGTCGCAGATATAAGTGTGGATAAAGTGTCCAAGCCCCGCCTTTGACGGATATGAGTAGGTATAGCGGCAACAGTCGCTTCCGACCTCGTCGATACTCTTCAAAATGCTCATTTCGTAGGTGAAGTCACCCCCGTCAAACGTGAGCATAGCGCTTATTCTCGGCGTGAAATTGGGTCCGTCCGGCTCGAATTCGCGAGTCGCAAGCGCTCCGCTGAACGTGCCGCCTACTTCCAGCGCGTCGTAAATCGTATCCGTTTGGTTGCCGTTTGTGACGATAAGATGATTGCTTATCTTTTTGATAGGAGAATAAATGATGAGGCTCGGGTCGCCGACCTTGCTCTCGTCAAAGGGATAAATCACGACTTCGTCGCCTTTTTCGACAAAGACGCGGTTGCGACTGTTTTCGCTTCTGCCCATAATGAAGTATGCGACGCAAGCCTTAGTGCCGTCCTCGCTCTTGCCGACGATGATGCCTCTGCCGACGTACGAATTGCCCTCTATGAGCGCGCGCACGTCATCTTGTTTGTAGATGTTCATAAATATTCTCCTTTGAGTTTTTCATATCCGCAGTAATATTTGCGGGATAATATCTTTATGTTTGCGCGAAAATGCGCATATTTTCAGGTTTTCAGCTTAGCGAAATCAGCTCGTTGCACACCTTTTCGACGGACAGCGGCAAAATGACCCACTCCGCCTCGCGCATAACGCGTTTTTGCAGTATTTCGGGGGTATCGCCCTCCTCGATTGCAACCGCCTTTTGCATGATTATCTCGCCGCCGTCGGGGATTTCGTTGACGAAATGGACGGTAGCTCCCGTGACCTTAACGCCGTATGAAAGCGCGGCTTCATGCACGCGC
>JAMPEA010000006.1 GCA_023665365.1 Bacillota bacterium | reverse complement strand
CGTCGTGAGACAGTTCGGTCCCTATCCATCGTGGGCGTAGGATATTTGAGAGGCTCTGCTCCTAGTACGAGAGGACCAGAGTGGACGTACCTATGGTGCATCTGTTGTCACGCCAGTGGCATAGCAGGGTAGCGATGTACGGATTGGATAAACGCTGAAAGCATCTAAGCGTGAAACCAGCCTCAAGATAAGATATCCCATTGATAGTTTCTATCAAGTAAGACCCCTTGTAGACCACAAGGTTGATAGGTCGGGTGTGTAAGCGCAGTAATGCGTTAAGCTGACCGATACTAATAGGTCGAGGGCTTCAATCAAAAAATACAATTTGCCTAATCCTAAATGATTTAATCAGCAAACTCTCTGAAAGTTATGCAGTTGTGAATGTACGAGCGCATCTCGCGCACGACCTTCAACAATACCGGTGTCTATGGCGCTGAGGTCCCACCTGTTCCCATACCGAACACAGAAGTTAAGCTCAGCCGCGCAGAAAGTACTTGGCTGGACACGGCCCGGGAGGATATGTCGATGCCGGTTTCCAAAACAAAGAACACACTCAAATGAGTGTGTTCTTTGTTTTAAAATACTGGCGTCGGTTTATCTCGGGGCGTGTCCAGCCATAAAGCAAAATAAATATCGCACGAAACAGGGCAAACGGATAGAATGATGATATTTCGTATAATTTGCAATTATTTATTTAATTCTTTTATTAGGGTGGTTACAATATTTTTATTTCTCCCATTCAATTTTCTGTATGATAGTATAAGCGATTGTTCGTTATCAGACAAAATTATATTAGTATCGCTTTCGTAAAAAAATTCTGATAGGGATATCTCAAAGGCTTTGCATAGGGCAATTAGACTTGTCATTGAGGGTAGTGTATTTCTGCTATACATATTATTTATTGTTGATTGAGAAATTCCCGTTTCTGCCGATAACTGATAATTTGTCCAGTTTCGTTCATTTTGTAATTGCTTAATTCTTTTCAATATATCCATATAAGTGCCCTCATAGACATATTATGCTATACATTTGTACTCTGTATAAACCCCATATGAGTTGACATTGCAATACATATGTACTATAATTATTTGTACAAATGTAGAGTAAGGAAGCGTATATGTTAAATGATTTTATCGAATTAGATAATAAACTTGGGAAATTATATAAGGAAGAAAAGTTTGAAGCGTATACTGATTCATTATGTGATTTTTTAATGACAACGAATATTAACTTCAATACGTTAGGTATTGTCGATAGCTTCTATTTTAATTGTTTAATTTTTGTTGCTATTCAATTACATGATAAACAAAAACTTATCGAGGCGATAAAAATTGGCAATAATATGACACTGAAATGCCTTATTGAACCACTGAGTAATATTAGGGAGTAAAATATGCAGAGGAAAAACTTATTTTTAGTTTGTTTATTGTTGTTAGTTATTTCTATTGCTATCGTTGGGTGTGATAATAATGATGGCGCTCATCAACCATCAATCGAATGTTCACATTCTTATGACAGTCAAGTTGTTCAACCTTCCTGCGTTCAAAGAGGCTACACGATTTATACTTGTTCAAAGTGCAATAAAAGTTATGAAGATAATTATGTTGATTGCTTAGGTCATAACTACATAGAGAGAGCTCAAAATTATAAGTGCTCAATATGTGACAAATACGAAGACGGCGGATTTACGTTTAGTTTAGTATATCAGAGCAATAATGAGTATCAAGTTGATAGCGTTTCAAGTTCTGCAATTGAAAACGGAGTAATTGAAATACCTAGAAAACATTTAGGGTTAAAAGTAACAAAATTAAATAGAGGTTGTTTATATAATATTAGAAAATCGTTGGTTGCTTTAAAAATAAAATCCAATATAAACTATATTGGCTCGTCATTGTTTACCTATGGTGGACAATTTGATAATGTTAAAACAGCTTTAAAGTTAGTTATATTCGATAATGATTGTAAAGATATAAATATTTCGCACACAGCTTTTAATTCCTGTAACTACTTAGAAGAAGTTTTGTATCCTGACGAATGCTTTTCATGTTTTAATCATGATGATCTTATTGGAAATCATTATCTGTTTGAGAATACAAAATTCTTTAATAATAATGTAGTAAAAGAGAATGGTTTATATTATATAAGAGATCTACTGCTTTCTTCGGATAAATCAACTGTTGCGAGCAATGTGGTGGTAAAAGATGGAACGAGATTGATTGCGAATCAAGTATTTAAGCAAAATACAAATATTACAAGCGTCTATATTCCAGTATCTGTAATCTACATTGGAAAATCGGCATTTTCACAGTGTATGAATTTGCACGATATATATTATCAAGGTGATGAAACGCAATTTTCTAACATTATGATTGAAGATAACACTTTTGAGGATTGTGGCGCACTAAGCTATCAATTTAATAAATAGGAGGCTAAAATATGAAAAAAATCAAGTTGATAACCTTATGTTTAATATTTACACTTATTAGCTGTGTCTGCTTGGCGGGTTGTGGGGGCAATGGTGTTCCAAACTATGATTTAAATGAATGCTCACATCTGTACACAACTCAAACCGTTGCCTCTACATGCTCGACACAGGGGTATATACTACATACTTGTTCAAAATGCAATGATAGCTTCAAGGATTCATATACATTAGCAACTGGTCATAATTATATAGAAGGTTCAAGAAATTACTATTGCAGTAAGTGTGGAAAATCGGAGTGCGAGGGTTTTAATTTTAGATTAGCGACTTACAATAATGGAGAAGCTTGTTATGTAATAACAAATGCAAGCACAGAAACTATTGTAAATGGTAAGCTTGAAGTCCCAAGGAAATATGAATCTTTGGTGGTTCGCGGCATAGCGAGCTGGTCATTTTCAGGCATAGCGCAAAATATTAAGACCTTGATTATTCATGATAATATAAAAAACATTTTTGATATGCTATTTAATGGTACTGGAATTTGGAATCCCGATGCGGACAGCCAAAGCACATTAGAGACAATAATATTCGATGATACCTGCTGTGATATGCGTATAGAGTCAAATGCTTTTTATAATTGCACCAGCTTATTAAACGTCAATTTAAAAAGCGGTATGATAAGATATATACCTTGTGATGCCGTAACAAGCAATAAAGGTGGAAATGCAGAATATTTATTTAAAGGCACACCGTATTTTAACAACACCGTGGCAAAAAACGGATTATGCTATATAACAGATTTATTATTGCATGCCGACATGAATGAAATTAGTAACAATGTAGTGATTGATGATGGGACGGTTGCCATAAATGCAGCGACATTTATGGATGGAACATTTATTGCAAGTGTTGAAATTCCCAATACGATAGAATCAATAGGAGACAAAGCATTTTATGGTTGCTTAAATTTAGAGACTATAACATATAATGGTTCGGTTGAAGAATTTGCTCAAATTGCAATAGGTGTTTCAGCATTTAGCGGACTTAAAGCCAATAAAATTATTTGTAATAATGGAGATGTAATGAGTTATTATTATAATGGTTGGAAATATAATATTGGCGAGTAATATTAAATTTATGCAGATTGGTCATCTGTACTGCGAATGCTGATAAAAACATAAAAAATGTAAAATAAGCAAATCAAAAATACTCATGCGAAAGTATGAGTGTTTTGGATTAAATAGCGAAAAAATATCATTATATTATTAAAAATCGCTCCTGCCGATAATGTAATCGGCGGAGACGTTAAAGGTGTTGCAAATTTTTATAATCTGCTCGATATTCGGCTCAAAGCGTTCGGTCTCCCAAAAACTAACGGTGCGGAAATCAACTTGCAATATGTTTGCAAGCTGTTTTTGCGTATAATTGCTTTCCTTGCGCAAATCGCGTATCCGTTTTCCGTACATAATTTTATTCTAAGTTAGTTAGATAATAATTGTTGACATTCTAATAAAATTAGAATACAATTAAGCCATAAACGCGGGCAATCCGTGTGGGGAGGATAAAATGAAAACAAAAACTGTCAACAGAAAAATCGTGGCAATAGTAGCTGTTATCGCTTTGGCGGCGATACTCGCAGTGTGTCTTGTGGCTTGCAACAATCAAGATACGTATGAAAAGCAGATGAAAGACAAGGGCTATACAGTTGCCGCAATGACCGCCGAACAAATTGCGCAGTCTATGGGCAATGACGTAGGCGAGGTCGATTGGGCAATCGTCGCAACCAAGGGCGATATGACGTCGGGCGAGGGCGAATATGTCAGCATAGTGAAGTTTAAAAAAGAGAGCGATGCGAAGGACTGCGTAAACAAAGCGCTTGCGAGTTTCGAGCAAATGCATATCGAGGGATATGCTGCCGCCCGCGACGGCAAAGTTGTATTTGTAGGCACTGAAAACGCCGTGAAGGATGCAAAATAAGCAAAATTTTGATTGTGTATTGTTAGCAATACGATTTCGAAAAGTGTGCGGTTAAATCAAATTTTAACCGCACATTTGTTCATTAAAATGGTTTTACTCGGTTGACTGTGCGATTTTAAGAGAATATAATAGAGGCAGATAAAAAATATTTGGGAGGATATTTCCTATGAGCAAAGCAATCAGCAACAAAAAGTTTATTGCGGTTATCGCGGTCATTACGCTTGTCGCAATCCTCGGCGTATGCCTCGTCGCCTGTAACGCCGACAGCGTTGGCAACAAACTTAAAAATAAAGATTATCGCGTTGTGACGCTCACCGAAAATACGGGCAGTGACGGCAAACTTATTTATAATGCTGCAAAAAGAATCAGCGACTTTAAAGAGGGCGTGTGGGCGACCAAGGGCAAAAATTACGTTGCGGTAATTTGGTATGAGACGCTTGACGCGGCAAAGGAAGCAGAGGAGTCGTTTAAAACAATGACCCTGCTTACGCCCGCAGTTCACAGATATGAAAAGATTGTTTACGCCGGCACGGAGCAAGGCGTGAAAGATGCAAGATAACTCGAAAATGCACGTCGGCATGACGTGCTTTTCTTTTTGAAAAGCACGAAGATGCCACGAGCATTTTCGAGTTTCTACCGCGCAAAACATTTTCGCTAAGGTTTTACAAACATTACGCAAAAATCTTTTGCTTGGTGTTACGCCCCATCAAACGCGGAGGTTTGATGGGGACCCTACGCCCCTGCGGGCGTATATGCGGTTGAAAATATTACCGCTAATTCCCCATTAAAGAATAAGGGGGTAGGGGGATATGAGGAGTTTTCGGTAAGGGGGTTCATAAGGGGGTATAGTGCGGACTCGGAAAACAGCCCTTACCCCCTTAATAACGTGGTTATATCACACCCGACACTGTGTGTCACGCCTCCTCGACAGGAGTGACGTTCCGAATTGCTCGTTCCTCGCAATGACGGCGGGGAAACGTTAAAAGTCGCTTGCAAATGTCCTTGTATTGTGCTACTATGGGCTTACCACAAACATTCATATTAAAATCAAGGTCTGCTTTTACCATAAGGTAACAAGTGTGTTTTCCGTATAAGTGGATTTTGATTTTAATTCATGAAGTTTGTGGTGAACTCGCGGAGCGCACTTGTTATATAAGAATCTCCGCTCCGCAACAATTACTCATAAAATAGTGACATTTTATGGGAATACAGTGGGGCGTATCCAAGACAGTGGTGATTCCGTCGGGGTCACCGCTTTTTCGTATATCAAAAAAAATATAAAGGAGAAAAAACTTTATGAAACACAAAAAATCACTTGTAGCAATTATCTTATGCCTTGTGCTGATTTTCAGCCTCTTTACGTTTGTCGCTTGCGGCGATAAAGATAACGACGGCAACGACGACTCGCCTACCATTGACCCGCTCGTAGAAAATCTAATCGGCTACGTTCTGACACATGATACCTCTTATACGGAAATAGAACTTAGGTGTGCTATGTATAACAAAAATAATGATGCTGAATACGATGGAGAGATGATAGGTTTCGTTAATGTTTTGTTAAGCGATATAGATTATGAAGATGAAGTAGAATGTTCGCTGTGCTTTTTTGAAACTTCTGAAAAGGCATCTTCATTTTATGAAAAATATCATGATGACAATGATGGAGAATTTGAATATATATTTGACGAAAACATAATGATTAAGCAATCGGGAGCGGGAATGTATGACGCGATAAAGAAGTCTACCATTCCGTCGAATGTGCTGTCTAAAAACGCATTAAACTTTATCAAATCAAACTTGAAGTTAGAAGCGCCGAAAAATGCTCAATACATAATGGTCGAACTTATGTCATCTAATAGTCGCGGAATTGTTTTTAGTATGCTTTCTCGTCAGAGTGTGGGTAATTGTGTTGAAGAATATATGTATGGAAATCAGACATATGTAGCAGATGCCGATAATTTATTACAGTCGTGTAGAGACGAGATAGAAAGAGGAATATATACTTCTGACAGCTATATCCGTGACGAAGATGACGGTGTTTATATGTATTTAAATACCAAGGAAGGATTTATATTTGAAGAAATAGACGGCGGATATGCTGTTGACGGTTATCATTTCAAAACGGAGGAGGGTAGAAACGTTGTTATCCCGAGCGAATACAACGGTAAGCCCGTAATCAAAATCAACGAGTATGCTATTGATAATGATGATATTATCAGCATAACAATTCCTGCAAGTATAACCGTAATCGAGTATCACGGAATTAGGAGTGCAACCATAAATTGCGCGGCGGCAAGTAAGCCTGCGGGTTGGGATGATGATTGGTGTTACAGCTATGATGACGACCCCGAAATTGTTTGGGGTTATAACGGCTAACGTTCGTCACCCAAAGACAACTTGAATGAAACTCGTCATTGCGAGGAGTGAAACGAAGCGGCAATCCAGAAAAGCCCTCCCATTCGGGGGCCCCGCAAAACGTCCCTGTTTTGTGGGGTAAATACGGGGAGGGTGACACGCAGTGTCGAGTGAGGTGTAACCACACGTTATTAAGGGGGTAAGGGCTGTTTTCCGAGTCCGCCCTATACCCCCTTATGAACCCCCTTGCCTGAAAACTCCTCATATCCCCCTGCCCCCTTATTCTTTAAGGGGAAACATGGTATAAATTATAAAAGCCATCCCCTACGGGGTCCCTGTCAAACCTCCGCATTTGATGGGGTGATTACAGGCTGTATTTGTTTTCCATTCAATGCTTCGGCTAAGGTGGGGACGATTTGGGAAAAGTCCGCAACGAGCGAGTTGGGCTTTTTAAGGGGCGCGTCCTGTCCGAAGGGCACGAAATAGATATTTTTTGTGTTGAGAAGCAATCCGATATTCTTTGCGTTTGCGCCGAGCGCGTCGTTTGTGGATACGAATATTACGACGGGACGATTGTTGCGAAGATGAGCTTTGACGGCAAGCGTCACGGGAGTATCCGTTATGCCGTGCGCGATTTTGGCAAGCGTATTGCCCGTACACGGCGCGACGAGCATAACGTCGAGCGCCTTTGAAGTGCCGAGAGGCTCGGCATCGGGGATTGTCTTTATGGGCTGTTTGCCTGTTTTTTCAACTATAATCCGCTCGAAATCCGCTTGCTTGAAAAAGCGCGTATCGAGGGTTGATACGTTGTAGCTGAATATAGGCGTAACGTCGTAGCCGTGTGCGATAAGGTCGTCAACGGCATCGAGTATGCTTTTAAACGTGCAGAACGAGCCGGTTATACAAAGTCCTAATTTTGTCATTTTATCACCTCCGAGATGTACTCCTGCATAGCCTTAGCCGCGCTGTACGGGCAGGTTTTTGCGGGCAGGGCGGGATATATGTTTGCATCGACGCCGAGATACTTTGCGTATTCGAGGTTGATTGCGGGTTTGGAGGCAAGGTCGATATAGACGGAGTTCTTTTGCATAGACATAAGCTCCGCGTCGTTCACTACGGCGAGGGGCACGGTGTTTACGATTATATCGTATTTAGAGAAGTCGAAATCGCGCATGGGGACTACGTTATTCGCAAACGCGTAGGCGGGACGTAGCGACGACGTAGTGGCTATATCGAGCGAGACGTTTAGCAGGCTCAACAGCTTAGCCACAGCCGCGCCCATACGCCCGAAGCCGAGCACGAGCACGTTGCAGTCGCTTATGGATTTTACGGAGTGTTCAATCATCACCATCAGCGCGCCCTCGGCGGTCAGACGGGAGTTGACGGCTTGAAACTTTTCGTCTTTCATTATATTGTACAGTTTTATATTGCGGCTTTCGGCAATCGAGCGCGCCTCGTCGGTGCATTTGCCGAGGATAATGCGAGCGCCGTCCTCTATACCTTTGAGGGTCTCCTCGTCAACGTTGATATTGGGCGCGAATACGTGCGTGGGAACGTCGAAGCGCGTCTTTAAAAGCAGGCGTTCGAGGAAGAACATTCTTTCGTCGGATTGATGCACAGTGAGATTATTGTTATCCATACGGTATGCTATGCAAATACGCGCCGCAAAGGTTACGGCTTGGAGCGCGCAAGACATTCACAATTTTTCGCGCGGCGGTCATAGCATATTGCGAGGTGAAATATGGAAAGATACTTTCTTGGAAACAATACCGCATACGGATTTTTCGGCAACTACGACGAGGAGTTGAGAAATAAAAACAAAGTTGTTCTGTTAAAGGGCGGACCGGGGACGGGCAAATCGTCCATACTCAAAAAGGTGGCGGCGGAGGCAAAGAGCAGAGGGCTGGACTACGAACTTTGGTACTGCTCGGGCGACCCCGCGAGCCTTGACGGAGTTTACGTCAAACAGCTCGATACGGCTATCGTAGACGCGACCGCTCCGCACGCGTCGGGCGCGGATTTGCCGAAGATAAAGGACTTTTTGTACGACCTTGCAAGCAGCCTTTCCCACGCGAAACTCAAAGAGCATAAAGAGGTCATCGAAAAGTTGACAAAAGACAAAAAATGGTACTTTATGCGCGCATATCAGCACTTAAAGTCGGCTTTGTGCCATTTTAACAATCAAATACAACTTGAAATGCAGGGCTTGAAAGTCGAAAATGTCAGAGCTTACGCGGCGGTGCTTGCGTCGGATTTGCGCGCTAAGTGCAAGGACGTACTCGCAAGGAGAAAGGTGTTTACGCACGCAATCTGTCCCAAGGGCGAAAACGTATACTACGACCATTTGAGGGGCAAAACCATATTCAAGGTGGACGGAAGCGCGGCGGCGAAAAAAATATTTTTCGACGAGCTTGCGGGACACACGGAGGGCGGCACGGTGATACTCAATCCGCTTGACCCGAACGTGATTGACGGATTGGTGCACGGCTCGGTCGCAATAGTCGCGGACGCGGGACACTTAAAAAACGAGGTGAGCGAAAACGTCAATCTCAGAGTGTACGAGGGCGCTTTGCCGAACGCGGCAATCGAGGAGGAAAAGAACGGCGTCATAACTCAAATCGCTTTTTGCGAGGAACAGCTCGAAAACGCGAGGGAGCGCCATCTGGGTATGGAAAAATACTTTATATCCGCGATGGACTTCGACAACAACGACAGGATTTACGGGGAAATAAGACAAATCATATTCGGCTGATTTATAAGCGAAAGCTATCGCCTAAATAGGCAAAATAGGACAGACTGCGCCCCGCAAACGTCAAGTTTGCGGGGTTGATTTATGCTGAAAACACGGTGATTTTTTAGTTATTTTTAAAATTTTATTGGCGAATTATATTAAAAACAGGCGTTTAGATTGCCGATTTTGCGATTGCCCAAAATTTGGCGGCAATATCGCTGTTGACAATTTATTTGGAGTATTGTAATATAATTGTGTATTAGTATATATACACATATGCGCGTATGGCGCGCGTGTGCCCGTATACTGTAAGGTGGAAATATGAGAAAACGCTACAATTTGGTCTTTATTTTGTTGCTGGGCTTGGTTATGCTGTTCTCGCTGGTCGCGTGCAATCAGTCCTTGACAAAGCCGAATCCCGACATAGGCGGCAACGGGTCCGCGGCGGGCAGTTTGCCCGCAAACGCGTCGGCGGGACTTAAATTTACATTCCCTGTCGAGATGTCCTCGATTTTCAACAGCATTTACGTAGACGAGTTTAAACTGGACAAATACGTGGAGTATTCCGTCGTTTACTACAACGCGGAAGGCGCGGCGCTCAAAGAAGTGCCTTACGGCGGAGTTTCGGAGGATATGATCGCCGAGGAGGACAAGCAATATTTATCCGTTGCGGGGCATCACAAAATTCACGTTACGGCAGAGTTAAACGACAATACGACGGCGTCGGGCGCTTTTGACCTCCACCTCAAAAACCGCGGCGCGCTTTCGCTTGCAAAATACACCTTTAAACTTCAAGACAAAAACGGGGGCGGGCTTGCCTATCCCTATTTCGGCACGCTCAACAAGGCGCAGGATGAAGTTGTCGTCAACGTCGAAAAGGGCGTGACGTTCGACAGTTGGGAGGAGTTTACGCGCGCTTTCCAAATGCGCGTTGACAAAAAGGCAATCGAGTACATAAACGACGATACTGCGCAGAAGAAGTACAACGCCAATAGCAGCGGCTTCCCCTTTACGGTGGACGGCGACAAGACTTTCAGCGTAGGGTTCACCGACGACGTGATTACAGTCACCTACGACATAAAACTCCCCCAAGAAGATCTGAAACTCAGAGATGACGTAGACCCCGAGGACGACCCCGAAAAGGTGTTTGCTATCGGAGGAACGGGCAAATATAGCAACGTCGCCGTGCAACGCAGCGTGGGCTTTATCCCTCAACCGTCTAACGAGCAAATCGACCTCTATCACGGATACACTTTCGCAGGCTGGTATAATAAGGCAAACGGAATGCTTTGGAGGTTTTCGAGCACGGTCGGCACTGAGGATATAAACCTCGAAGCGCACTGGCTGTTGAAGGAATATTCGCTTACGGTCTACACGATGGGCGGCGAGTTTAGAGAGGGCATAGAGGACTATGTGCTCAAAGTAAACAACAACGTGGTAAACGTGGACAATGTGTCTGCGGAGGGGATAAATATGCATCTCGTCGAGAGCACGTCGCGCTTTTCGCAGTCCGACCATAAGCTCAACCGCATTACGTTTACGGGCTTCAAGTACGATATGGACTACAACGACTGCGTTGCGCTTGTCACCGTCAACAGCAATGGCAAACAGGTGATGATGAAAGTCAGCGACCTCTATAATCCCACCGCCGAGACCGCAGAAAAGCTATTGGTCAAGGGCGACTACTTTAAGATTGACGGTGATGATGACGAGTTATACTCGTTTAAGATTGACGAGCTGTACTCGGATTTTCAGTGCACGCAGAAGGTCGACCGCAAGGACGGCAAGGTCAACGACGACCAACCCGTGACTTACATAAAGTGGTTGTTCGACGCACCCGCCAATGGCATAACCGGTTACGACGATATATATCTCGACAAAATAAGCGACTATATAGACGTAGTATTTAAAGACGGATACACTCGCGTTGCGGGCGGCATACGCCTCGACCAAATCAGCGACTGGACGGTCAACGACCTCGTTATCCCCAAGGAGATAAAGGTCTACAACAAGAGCGGCGACTCCTACGAAGTGCTTCCGATTATCGAAATCGGCGAGCGCGCACTCTCCAACGCGAGAGGGCTTACAAAGCTCGATTTGAGCGCGGCGAAATACCTCACGACGATAGGCGTAGAGGCGTTTGCGCGCGACGCGTATCTCACTGAGATTGTGATGCCGCCCCTCAGAGATAACGCCATAAAGAATATCGGCGACAGGGCGTTTTACGGCACGGCATACGAGGATAAATATTCCGACAACCACGACGGCGCGGAGTTTATCGTCATCGGCAGAATGATTTATAAATACGTCGGCGACGCCGAGAAAACCGAAATCGACCTATCCGACCTCGCGCATTACTACAAGGGCGAGGGCATGGATGATTATAACGACGCGCTGGCAGCCGTGACGAGCATAGAAAGCGGCGCGTTTGAGCGATGCACGGCGTTGACTACGCTCAAATTGCCGTCAACTATCACGACAATCCGCAACAATGCGCTTTCGGGATTGGAGCATTTCAAAACGCTCGTCATAAGCGGCTCGGCGGATTCCGCGCAAAAGCAGAGCAATCTTTTGAATATAGGCGAGAGCGCTTTCGACGATACGCCATTCCTAAGCGAGAGCGGAAGCCTCTATAACACGACTGCAAAAGCGGTCGTCATCGGCAACGTGTATTACAGATTTATCGACAAGACCGCGACAACGGCGGATATTCCCGCCGACAACGGGGGCTACGCAATCACGCATATCGCTCCGCAGGCGTTTAAGGGTTGCACGCTGCTTGAAAAAGTCACTTTCGGCAACGAGGAAAATATAAAAAGCATAGGCAAAAACGCGTTTACCGAAACCGCGATTTTGAGAAAAAATAAGGAAAATCCCGAAAATCCGACGCTTTATACTGTGTTCAACCACATTCTTACGGACTACTACGGCAATTTGCAGGACGCAAACGCAGTCAATTTGATTGTCCCCGACAACGTAAAGACTATCGCCTCGGGCGCGTTCGGGCAGTACGGAAGATACTTCGAGACGGTGCAAATCGGCGCGAGCGTGAAGCGCGTTGAGGACTATGCATTTAGCGGCGCGAATATGCTAAGCAAGGTCATCCTTACGGGCGTAACCACCGACGGAAACACGCAACGTCCCCAGCTCAGAAACGCTCCCTCGATAGGCGAGTACGCGTTTGCCGACGCAAACGGCACGCTCAGAAGCGGCATGAAAATCTACTTCAACGAAAACGTTATGAGCGCTTTGAGGTTTTATAAGTCGAACGCCAACCTAACGCCGAGCGACAGCGTTACGGCGGAGTGGGTCAATCTGTTTACGCTCCACGAGGAAGTCTTTGAAGAAGAGGGCATAGAGTCCGTAGTTATCGACACAAACAAGATTTCAAAAGTCCTTATGCAGACGACTGAGGAAACAGACGTGTCGGAAGGGGCGTTTACGCTTCCGTTCACCGACGCGTACGGAAACGTGGACAACAGCAACAAGGACAAGCCCAAGCCCGTCGGTTGCGTCAATGACGCGCTCGTCATCACGAGCAAGACGGGCGTTACGAGATACGACGCGCTTGACGTAAGCATCAATAAGCTCGCGTTCATTCTGCTTCAAGACCCCGACGACGAGGCAACTCCCGAGGACGCAAACCGCTACGTCGTAAAGGATAAAAACAATAAGGATGTCGTATACGACTATTCGAATTTGTGGAAACCCGAGTGGAAAAACTCCGACGCAAAGCACTACGCCGTGTACTACTATTACGAAGCCGCGCCCGACAAGTGCAAGATTGACCCCGCCAAAGACGACGTGTTTATCGTGACAGTTTACAATGCTATCCAAAATCTGGCGAAATTCAAATTCACAAGTTTGAAGGACGGCTATCAAGATACCAATTACGAAAATTTTGTTGACGGCGTGGAGGATAAAAACGCCAACGACTTTATAAATCTCGACAGAGAAACGGTGGAAAACAAGAAGGATATCAAGTGTTGGTTTACGGGGCTTGACGGACAGCTCAAACAAGACGGATTGCCGTCGTACTACACCTCCTATCCCGCGTTTAAAAACAACAATTACAGCAGTATATCTTTCCACTATATCGACATAATCGGCGAGGAAAGGACGCTTCCCGTTTCGAAAGTGAGCGGGCTTATCACCACCGCGGAGGGCGAAGGGTTCACCGCGCAAATCGAGGTGAATTTCTACGGCATAGGCACGTTTAAGTTCAACTACACCTATTCAGTATATAAGCCGCTTTATAAAGCGATTAGGCAGACAAAGACGATAAATATCCCCGTCAACGCAAACGCTTCGGCATATCTGCTCGACTATCCGCTCAACCTCGTTGGGCAGGATGGCAACGAAAAAGCCGTCAAAATCGAGTCGAGCGTATTCAGCAGCGTGTCGCCGTTCAACACTACGACGCTCGGCATGCACACCGCTGAGGTCAAGTATACGGATATAGACGCGGTCGAGCCGCTTTCGCTCACGGTTTACTATACGGTCGTGCTCGAAGCGGACGAAACTATGTTCAACTACGAGATTAAGAAAGATCCTTTCAACGGCGCTCCGGGCGAGGCTTGTATCACGGGCTTCTCAAAAGGCGTCAGCGCTGAGGAAAAGAGGGAAATACTCACCCTCGTTTTGCCGAGCAAGTGCAATATCACCTCTAAAAACCTGCTTACGAATAAGGACGAGACAGCAGAGTATATCATCACCCAAATCGGCGATATGAATACCGCCGACGGCATCTTCGAGGGCATGGAATCGCTCACCGCAGTGTATCTGCCCGAAACCCTCAAATGTATAGGCGTAAACACGTTTAACGGCTGTAAAAATCTTAAAAACGTATATACCGCCGTCCAAGCGGATTCAACCGCAGTGACCCTCGATAGGGAGGAATACTTCACTCCTTTCGGCGACAGATATCAAGAGAATATCACCGACGATAATGGAAACGTCGTCACTCGGACAATCCAACCCGTCAAGCTCACCTCGATAGGCAAGTATGACAATGCCGACGTAAAAGAGCTGATTATCGCAAGCGACTATAAGGTTGCCGATTTCAAGGTCGATACGCCCGACGAGTCGGATGTCGACGCGCAAAGCGACGGCGAAAACGTCAACAACTTGATTTATAGGATTGTTGCCGTTGACCTCACATTTGAAGCCATAGTCGTAAAAGATCTCGATATCTATCTGCCCGATACGATTTATTATCCCGTCACAGTCAAGGACGCAAAAGATAGCGTCACGCCGCACTTCTACAAGAGTGAGAACAACTTTATGATAAAGGCGCGAAGCCGCGTGCCGTCAAGCCTCGTTACTATCGGCAAGCAGGCGTTCAGCGGCTGTATCTCCCTCGAAAGGATAAACCTTTCCGAGGCGAGTTCGCTTGAAAACATTGGCGCTATGGCATTCCAAAACACGGGACTGAAAGAGATAAACCTCAGCAAAAATACGAAAGTCACAATAATCCAAAGCGGATTGTTCGACGGCTGTAACGTGCTTGAAGAGGTCACTTTGCATAGCGGCATAATCGAGATTGAATCATATGCGTTTAAGGAGTGCTACGCTTTGAAAACCGTAAAGGGCGAGCTCAAAAATGTGAAATATATAGCGCAATGGGCGTTTAATAAAGCCACAAGCCTCACGCGCTTCGACCTCTATAACGACGATAAGGGTAGTTTGAAAGTAGAGCTTGCCGCGTTCGCAGTGTGCAGAGCGCTTACGATTTACTGCCACTTCGATAAGCCCTCCGAAAATTGGGACAGCTGGAACGGCTATAAGTGTCCTATCGTTTGGAATTGCGATACGAATGAAGTCGCCGACGACGGCAGGATATATTATATCGACAATGAAAGCGGAATTCGCTACGTGCTTGACGCTTCAAACAATACCGCGGCTGTCGCAAGACAAGCGTCCTCGTTCAGCGGCGACGTTGTGATACCCGCGTCAATTACGCTCGGCGAGGGTGACGATGAAGTTGAGTATACCATCACTTCGATTGACGGACAGGCGTTTATCGACAATGCAAATATCACGTCGGTGATTGTGTCGTCCTCGCTCAAATCGATTGGCGCAAGTGCGTTCAGCGGATGCTCGGGGCTTGCGATATTCGGTTTCAGCGACTCTAACGGACTTGATAAAATCGTATCGACGGCGTTTGACGGATGCACCTCGCTCGCCCAAAAACCGCAAATCTCGGGCGCGGCGACAAATCAAGACTAGATTACTAAGGGGGTAAGGGCTGTTTTCCGAGTCCGCCCTTAACCCCCTTAACAACCCCTTTACCCGAAAACTCCTCAAAACCCCCAACCCCCCTTAATCTTTAAGGGGGTGTTTTAATGTCGGCATTCCGTCATTTCACTTAATTCATAAGCGCCGCTTTATCGCTTTTCGAGGGCGTAAGCGGCAGGCGCAGTACGTTTTCGCAAAATCCGAGCGCGCTAAGCGTGCGCTTTATAGGGATAGGGTTGACCTCTGCAAACAGGGCGCGTACAAAGGGAAGCATCTCCTTTTGCATCGCGCTCGCCTTTTTCAAGTCTCCCTCAAAAAACGCTTTCGTCATTTCGGATACGTATTTCGGATAGGCGTTGCTCGCTACGCTTATCACGCCCGCGCCGCCCATCGCCATTACGGGCACTGTCAGCGCGTCGTCTCCGCTATATACCTCCGCTTTGCCCTCGGCAAGCCGCAGACATTCGCAAATCTGCTCCATATTTCCGCTCGCTTCCTTTATCGCGCAAACGTTGTCTATATCCGCAATTCTGCTAAACGTGGCGGGCAACATATTCACGCCCGTGCGCCCCGGAACGTTGTAGCAGATTATAGGCAGATTCGTAGCGTTTGCAATCTCCGTATAGTGGCAGATTAGCCCGTCCTGCGTACATTTGTTGTAGTAGGGCGTTACGACCAACAGTGCGTCCGCGCCAAGTCCCTCAAAAAACTTACACGCGTCCTTAGCCGACTGCGTGCCGTTTGACCCTGCGCCTACGATTACGGGTATCTTTCCGCCCACGGTTTTTAGCGCGCACTCGACGACTTGCGCCTTTTCGCTTTGCGTCATCGTCGCGGGCTCGCCCGTAGTGCCGAGGACAACGACCGCGTTTACGCCGCCGTAAAGCTGATATTCAAGCAACCTTTTCAGGCTGTCTGCGTCCACTTTATTATCGTTTGTAAAAGGTGTTATCAGTGCGGTTGCCACGCCTTTAAACATTTTAACCCTCCAATGCGTTTTTGATGAGAAGTTCCACAATCTGCACGGCGTTAGTCGCCGCGCCCTTGCGGATATTGTCTGCGACGACCCAAATATTTGCGCCGCTGTCCAAGCTGTCGTCTATGCGGATACGCCCCACAAATACTTCGTCACGATTTTCTGCGAGCAGGGGCGTGGGATATACGCTATTCGCGGGGTCGTCCAATACGATTAAGCCCGCCGCGGCGTTTAGCGCGTTCAAAATATCCTCTCTCGCGCAAGGTCTTTCAAACTCGACGTTTATCGACTCGCTGTGTCCGAAATACACGGGCACTCGCACTGCCGTAGCGGTGACTTTCATCGCGTCGTCGTGGAGGATTTTTCGGGTTTCGGCAATCATTTTCCACTCCTCTTTGGTGTAGCCGTCCTCCATAAACACGTCGATATGCGGGAGCATATTGTACGCTATGGGTTGAGGAAATTTTTTTGGCGGGACGCCGTTTACGCCCTCTTTTAGGTCGTTATATCCCGCGACTCCCGCGCCCGAAACCGCTTGATAGGTGGAATACACCACTCGCTTTATCCCGAACGCGTCCTGCAAGGGTTTTAGCGCGACGACCGCCTGTATCGTCGAGCAGTTCGGATTTGCAATGATGCCTCTATTCCACAATACGTCCTCGGGGTTGACCTCGGGCACTACGAGCGGCACGTCGTTATACATACGCCACTGCGAGCTGTTGTCCACGACCGTCGCGCCCGCCTTTACGAATAGCGGAGCATAGTCGCGGCTCACCGCCGCGCCCGCAGAGAATAGCGCGAAATCTATCTTTCCGCTAAGCGCAAGGACGTTTTCTTCGTTCAGTTCGATTACCGTGTGGGGCGAGCCCATAAAGTCTATCTGCCTGCCCGCGCTTTTTGAGGACGCAAACAGATAATAATTTTCAACGGGGAGCTTACGCTCCGTCAATACTTCGAGAAACTTGCCGCCTACCATTCCGGTAGCGCCTACGACTGCGATGTTAAATTTTTTCATATTCACTCCTGTCGATTATTTATGTATTCAGCGTAACATCGCGTTTACGTCGCGTTTGCTTTTTCATATATCAATGTATACTATTCCTCGCAATCTTTTAAGGTGCTTGGCGCGTTTGCAAATATAATGATTATTTGATTTGCCAAGCGTCTCTTTTTATTGTATAATCTATCTATATATAGTTATTACTGTATAAAGGAGTTGCTATGGCAAACCAAAACACCGCACCTACACAGGCGCGAGCGCCAAAAAAGCTGTTGCTCGCAAAATTATATACCGACGCACCCGTGCGCACCGAGCCCGAGGAGCCGCAAAAGATACTCGTCGCGGGGCTTGCGGAGGCGCGTCCCGTCAAGGAATATCCCGATACCTTCTTCGGCAGAGCGTTTAAGGTGTTAAGAGGGGAGCTTTCCACTCTGTTTAAGAGCTCGCTGTTTTTCATACTTTTTACGCTTCCGTTCATAGTGCTGTTCGCTTGGTTTGCGTCCTATTTCGAGGATTTGGTGCTCGGCGGCTCGTTCAACTTTATGGGCAACGTGGGCATAGGCTTCCCCGGCGGCGGCGACAGCCTCGATAACAGCATAGCCCGCCTCATTTGGGAGGTCAAAGAGCCGATTATACTTATGCTCGGCGCGGCGTTGATATTAGGGTCGATAGGGCTTGCGGGCAATTTCTATTGCGCAAAACGCAGTTATTTTCAAAACTACTATTCAAAGACCGTAAAGACGTTTTGGTACGGCGTGGCAAAGTATTGGTGGCAGTTTTTAATCACCGTCACAGTGATGGTGCTCGTGGGTTGCGCGATGATAACCGCGCTTATGTATCTGCTTGCTCAGCAGACCTTGGGCGTTGCGGACGCGGGCGCGTACTGCGCGGTCGTTTTCAGCTGGATATTCGGCGCGCCGCTTATGCTTTTGCCTATGGTGACGCTGTCTCTCATCTGCACGTACGAGCTGTCCTTTTTCGGCGCGATTAAAAACGCGATAGTGCTCATTGTCAACAATCCCATAATGGTGGCTATCGTAGGCATCGCCTCGGCAATCCCATTTTTGATAATGGGCGTCAGCGGCACGGTCGTAGGCATAGTCGTATACGTCGTTATGGCGCTTATAGGTTGCAATCTCTACGCGCAGGTGTTTGTCGCAATGGCAAATCGCGGAATGACAAAGTGCCATATCCGCAAGGAGACGACCGATAGGGCGGAGCTTCAAAAACAGCGTCAGCTCGCAAAGAAAAGCGGTCACAGCGATTACGTCGGCGCGGGCGGCACTGCAAAGAAAAAGCAAAAAAAGCAGCAGGTACGTTATCAAAACCCAAAAAAGAAAAAGAAAAAATAACAAATGGCAAAAATCCTCGACTTCAATCTAAGCTCGAAACAGTTCGTTGACCTTGCGCTTGAAAAGTACAAGAAGGGCGATATTATCGGCTCGGCACGTTACGCGAGAAGCGCGCTTAAAGAAAATAAGCGCTCGGTGATCGCATATGGCGTGCTGGGTTGTTTGTTTAGCGACGATAGCGAATTCGAGCTCGCAAACAAAACCATCTTTAAAGGTTTGCACGAAAGCAGGGATTATGAAAATACTCATCTGCGCCGTCAGCTCGCGCTCAATTTTTTGCACCTCGATTTGCCCGAGGTCGCAATGTACTACACCGACGACAAAGAGATTGACATTATCGACACCCTCGACCGTATTCTCGACGAGGATATGGAGACCGTCCCCGACCTATATCTTTCCTATCCTCCGACAGAGGAGTATTACGACCGTCTGATTTCCAAGGCGTACGAGCTCGGAAGCGGCGGCGATGTGGCGGCGGCTATGAATATCATAGACGGAATTCCCGAGGAGTACGGCGACTTGTCGGCAAAATCCAAGCTCGTGCTGTTTTCTATGGCTAACGATGTGGACGCGCTTATAGCGTTTTCGGAGCGCAAGATTGACGAGGGACGGGACAGTACGGCAATCAGATGCACTCTCGCAAGCGCATATATTATGAAAAATCGTGAGAAAGAGGCGCTCGAAGTCGTGCGCCCTGTCCTCGAAAAAATCGCCGACGACGACATTGAAAGTATGTTTATGGTTCTTCCCGTGGCGGTGAGCCTCAATATGCACGGCGACATCGTCAAAATCATCAAGACCCTCAACGAACGCCCAAAATTTCACAGTTCGAGGCGGCTTATGATTTGGTACGCGCAGGCGCTTTACAATATCGGTCAGCGCGACGCGGCAAGGGCTGTCATGAGCGACCTGAACGAGATTTACGGCGAGGACGCTCCCGCATTTTACTATCTTCAAGAGTTCGCCAAAAATCCCGACAAGGTGGATTATAGCCTAATCCTCCCTCAAAGCGGCTGTATGCGCAATATTAGCGTGTTGCGCGAAATAATGCTTATGAGCGACGACGAACTCGCAAGGTTCGATAAGACGCATACCGCGGTCGGCGACAACCTCGACTACTACGTGCTGTGGGCGTTTGAAAACGCAAATAAATCCCTGCAAAACGCATTGCTCGCGCGCCTCGTTTTCTATAAGCGGGCGAGCGAGATTTTGCAAAACTGCCTTGTCTTAGGCGAGTTGCCCTACGGCGTGATGAACGCGATAATCGACGCGTTTACAATGCTCAACGACGGGATTCATCCTGTGGAATTCGATATAGTTGCGCAGGATAGATTTAAGCATATCGAGTTTATGTTGCCAAGGGCGATGCATTATATGCCGTCCACCGTGCAATCGGCAACGCTTTTGAGCATAGCGGATATTATTTTCACCGACGAGGACCCCAACTTTTATCTCAGACGGCTCGTCAGGCTCATCAACGGCATAGTGGATAAAAACGCCGACGGCAAGGCTGTCTACTCCAATAAATCCAGAGAAAAGCTAAGCTCAGTGCGCAGTGCGGATACGCTCGTAGGGGTGTTCCTCGCCTACGTCTACGAGGAGGACGAGACCCGCGAAAGCGTTATCGAAAGATACCACCTTAACGAAAAACTCTATGACAAATATTATAAAATAGTTTTCGGAGACGACGATGACGGAAAAGAATAGAGAACAAATGCTTGAAATGCTCGATACTATGCTCGACGAGAGTATTCCTTATAACGTGCGCCTCGAAGCGTACGAATATCTGCTCGAAGACTGCGACGAAATCGTGGACGAGATGCTTAAAAAATCCTATTCGCTCGACGGCGACACGGGCAAGATGCTCATGGAAGTGCTTGCGCAGTACAAGGGCAACAAGGCGATTTTTATGGGGCTTGTAAGCTACCTCTATAAGGGCGAGGACGTCGCGCTGTTTGCAAAGCTCATCGGGAGCTACGGCGACGAACAGGGCATACAGGTTTTAAAGACGTTCTGCGACGAGTACGAGCCCAACTACAACGAGTATATGGAACTGCGCAACGCCGTTGAGGAGCTCGGCGGAGATTTCGACTTAAAAGAGGATTTTTCCGACGACCCGCTTTATCGCTACCTCAAAGGTTTGGACGAGGAGGACGACCGCAAATCGCCCTTCGAGGGGCTTTGGGCAGACGACGAGCGTCAAGACGACTGCGACGATGACGATTGCGACTGCCACCACAACTACGACGAGTGTGATTGTCATCACGACCATTCGCATCATGACGGGTGCGACTGTCACGACTGACGTTTCTTTTGACTACAATCACTGACAGCGCGCGCCTGATACACCTTGCAAGCAGACGCAAAAACACTATCGCGGTCAGCGCTATTCCGCACCAGCTTATAAACGGATACATAGTGTCTACAATATTGTCGAAGCCTACGAAACTTATTGGATAGGCGATAACAAGACAGCCGAATACTATTATCGCGCGATAATCTCGCTCGCCGAATCTGGCGAGTTTTTTCGTGCTCGCAAGCGCGCCCGATATGCGGTCGGACGCGATTTTTAGGGAGGATACAAGCGTCGTAAATATCGCGCCCGCAATCAAAACTCCGCACGCGGCTTTAAGTCCGAATTTTTCCGAAACCGCTAAAACGGGCATTGAAGTGCCTATTTCGTCAGCTAAAACCACCGTTTGGAGCATAAACAGCAGGGCGAACAGACAAACGGAGATAAATCCGCAGGTGAGAAATATCTCCTTATAGCTCATCTTTTTGCCTTCCTCGGAGATTATCACTCCGCCAAGCAGCACGTCGAGTCCGCTATACAAAATCGGCTTTGCGATATTGAAGGGCAACGTGTGATTTTGCGGGTCGAGCTTGAAAAATATCATAGCCACGCATACGACGATGAGGGGGACTATAATCGTGTTTACAAACTTTATCTTTTCTATGCCGAGGATTACGATTATCGCGCCGAGTATCGCCATAGCAAGCCCCAGCATCGGCAAGCCCGTCATCGAGCGCATCACAAACTCTCCGCCCGCGCACATGGAGCATAGCGATATGCCTGCCGAGAAAAATATACATAGCCCCATAAGTCTGTTTTTGGGCATAAGCCCCAGCTTGCCTACAATCAGAAAAAGCCCGCATAGGAGCGCCATAAACACCGACGAAATCGCTACGTTGAAAGGCGACGCGTCTCCGAAAAACAGCGCTATCTCCTTGCCCGACGAAAATCCCGCGCCTATCGCCGTCCCTATATATAAAAAGGTTGTCTTTAAGGACTTTTTCATCTACAAAAATTATGCCCGCCTGTTGACGATTATGAAGAAAATGCTATAATAAGTTATTGTACAAATGTATATTAAGTGCGGACGGTGAACTATGATGGACTTTAAAGCGGTTATTTTCGATATGGACGGGACTTTGCTCGATACGCTAAAAGACTTGCATATCGCGCTAAATCATTCGCTTAGGGCTTGCGGCTACGGCGAACGCACGCGCGAGGAAGTGCAGTCTTTTATCGGCGACGGGGTGGGATTGCTCATTGCTCGCGCAATTCCCGATAGCCTAAAAGCCAATGACGACGACAGTCCCGACAGACAAGAGAAATTTTCAAGTGCGTGCAAAGCCGTCGGCGAGGAATTCAGAAACTTTTATATCGAACACGGCGAGGACAATACCTATCCCTACGACGGAATAGTACCACTGCTGAACGCGTTGAAAGAGCGCGGTATCAAGACCGCCGTCGTATCCAACAAGGTGCAAGAGGCGGTCGAGAGGCTCAACGACAGGCTGTTTTCGGGTATTTTTGATGCGCAAGAAGGCGATAGGGAGGGCGTCAGATTAAAGCCCGCGCCCGATATGCTCCTCGACGCGCTTGCAAAGCTGTCGGTTGACAAAAGCGAAGCCGTGTACGTGGGCGACGGCGACGCGGATATACTTGCCGCAAGCAGAGCGGGGTTGAAGTGCATAAGCGTCTGCTACGGCTATCGCGACGAGGATTTTTTGCGCGCCCACGGCGGAAAGATATTCGCCCGCGACGTAGGCGAACTTGCAAAGCTCCTGAATGTAAATCTATAAATTAAAGCCTCGCAAAACGCGAGGCTTTTTACTATTCTATTCCGAATAAACTGTTAGGTTCGATTTTAAATTTCTCATACATCATCATAATGCTGTCATATCCCGGCTTCTTTTTGCCGAGCAACCACTGACCGACGGTCGTTTGATTAACACCGATAGCGTCCGCAAATTTTTGCTGACTCATATCGTTTTCAATCATAAACTGCTTTATTATTTCAATATACGGCATAATCGAATTATATTAGCGATTAGGTCAAAAGTCTTGACATAGGTCAAATGACCTAATATAATTATAAAAAAACAAGCGAGGTCTTTTTATGAGTTATGCAAAAAACAATCTTATGCCCGATGAAAAAATTCTCGGAACAGTAAAATTCAGTTTACTTAAAGCGGTGCCTAAAATCATTTGGTCGGTGCTGATACTGATATTTGCTATTAGTTGCTTTGTAGTGGCTAATAATGGGGAAATCCATACTATTGCCACGGTTTTCGGCGTGGTTTTGCTCATACTGTCAATTTTGCCCGTTTTGGTTGCAGTCATACGTATTAAGTGCAATGAACTTGCAATTACGGACAGGCGAATAATAGGTAAGTCGGGTGTAGTGGCAATACACGTCGTGGATTTGCGCTTAGATAAGATTGATACCGTCACCATAAACGCTACGTTCTGGGGCAGACTTTTAAACTATAACAGCATACATATATCGGGTAGCGGAGATAAAAACGTTCACAATTTTGATGGGATTAAAAACGGCGCCAAAGTTAAAAATATGATAAACAGCGCAATTGAAAATTATAACGAGAATCAAATTCAAAGACAGGCTGAAAAACTTGCCAAGGCAATGAACGGATAATAAAGATATGAGATAACAAAAAAACACAGTCGCAATCGGCTGTGTTTTTACTTTTAAATCAAAATATATTTTTATATTCTTGCTACTCCGCTCGCTTTTGCGGCGGCGGCGACCGCGTTTGCAACTGCGGGAGCTACGCGCGGGTCAAACGCTTTTGGCAAAATGTACGTGTCGCAAAGCTCCTCGTCGCCGACCAGTTCGGCAAGTGCTTGGGATGCGGCGATTTTCATCTGCTCGTTTATACTGCTTGCCCTCGTGTCGAGTGCGCCTCTGAATATCCCCGGGAACGCAAGCACGTTGTTTATCTGATTTGGCAGGTCGCTACGCCCCGTCGCGACTACGCGTGCGCCCGCTTCGAGCGCGAGCTCGGGCATGATTTCGGGCGAGGGATTTGCCATTGCGAATACGATTGGCTCGTTTGCCATAGAGCGAACCATATCTTGTGAGAGTACGTCTTTGGTGCTTACGCCGATAAACGCGTCCGCGCCCTTTACAGCGTCTGCAAGAGTGCCTTTTACTCCGCGCGGATTTGTACGCGTTGCAAGCGCATTCTGCGCGCAGTTGAATTTATCCGTCTCGTCTATTATGCCGAGCCTGTCGCACACAACGAGGTCTTTTGCGCCTAAAAGAAGCAAAAATTCCGCAATGGCGATACCTGCGCTTCCTGCGCCGTTTATGACCAAACGGGCAGTTGATATATCCTTTTTGAGTAGTTTAAGTGCGTTTTTGAGTGCGGCGGCAAGTACGATTGCCGTGCCGTGCTGGTCGTCGTGAAAGACGGGAACGTTGCAGATTTCTTTTAGCCTGCGCTCCACCTCGAAGCAACGGGGCGCGGAGATGTCCTCCAAGTTTATGCCGCCGAAGCTCGGCGATATTGCCTTGACGGTCGCAACAATCTCATCTACGTTTTGCGTGTCGAGGCAAATCGGGATTGCGTCGATATTTGCAAACTCCTTAAACAGCACGCATTTCCCCTCCATGACGGGCATTCCCGCAAGCGGTCCGATATTGCCAAGCCCGAGCACAGCCGAGCCGTCCGTCACCACCGCTACGGTGTTCCAGCGGCGGGTCAGCGAGTAGGACAAATCGGGATTGTCCTTTATCGCAAGGCAGGGCGCGGCGACCCCGGGGGTGTACGCAAGCGAAAGCGCGTCCTTGCCGTCCACCTTGACGCGCGATGTCATTTCGAGTTTGCCTTTCCATTCAAAGTGCTTTTCAAGCGAGAGTTTTTGATAATCCATAGCTTTCTCCGATTTTGTTTTCCGAGATAGATTTTACTACAATCCGCAAAATAAAACAACCATTATCGAAATGTGTTGAAAATATAAGTTTTTTAGTTTATAATTTTCGATATGAGAGAAATAACTTACAATCAAATAGTCGATGCGGTGTACGGGCTCACCGAGGCGTGCACGCGGCTCACTCCGTCTTGCTCGCGCGCGATGCAGGAGGCATATGACAAAGAGAACGACAAAAACGCAAAATTCGCGCTCGAAATGCTCATCGAAAACGCAAAGGTCGCAAAGGAGCGCAAACTCCCCGTATGTCAGGATACCGGCATGGCGGTCGTGTTTATAAGGCTTGGACAAGAGGTGCATATCTCGGGCGGATTGCTTCAAGACGCAGTGAACGAGGGCGTGCGCAGGGGCTACGTTGAAAACGGCTACCGCGCAAGCGTGCTCGACCCCATCACCCGCATAAATACGCGCGACAACACTCCCGCCGTCACGCACGTCACGCTTGTTGAGGGCGACAGCCTCAAAATCACGTTTTTGCCAAAGGGCTTCGGAAGCGAAAATATGTCCCGTCTATATATGCTTACTCCGTCCGCGGGCATCGAGGGCGTGAAAAACAGCGTGTTAGATGCTGTAAAACAAGCGGGGTCAAAGCCATGTCCGCCCATAGTCGTCGGCGTAGGGATAGGCGGCACGGCTGAAAAAGCGATGCTTGTTGCAAAGGAACAGCTTTTGCGCGAAATCGGCGCGCCGAGCGAGGACGAAACCCTTGCGGAGTTAGAGCGCGAACTGCTTAAAGATATTAACGCCCTCGGCATAGGCGCGCAGGGCTTCGGAGGAGATACGACCGCGCTCGCGGTGCATATAGGCAAGTATCCGACGCATATAGCGGCGCTTCCCGTCGCTGTAAATATCCAGTGCAATGCGGAGCGCTTATCGAGCGTCGCGCTTTGAGAGGTGAAATATGGGATATATACGTTTGACCGCTCCATTCGATAAGGCGGAGCTTGCAAAACTGCGCGTAGGCGACAGGGTGCTTCTCGACGGAGCAATCTACACCGCGCGCGACGCGGGGCATAAGAGAATGTACGACGCGATACTGTCGGACGGGGCGTTGCCTATCAATCTCGATGGGCAGGCGATATACTACGTCGGGGCGTGCTTCGACAAAAACGGCAAGCCGCTTTCGGCAGGACCTACCACCTCTATGCGCATGGATAAATACGCGCCTACCTTGTACGATAACGGCGTCGGCGCAAGCATAGGCAAGGGGGACAGAGGGCAAGCCGTGTACGATGCAATCGTACGAAATAAGGCAGTGTATCTTTGCGCAATCGGCGGCGCGGGCGCGACTTATGCGGACTGTATAAAGAGCTCCACGCTTATAGCCTACGGCGAGCTCGGCACGGAAGCTATGTATAGATTCGAGGTCGAAAACTTTCCTCTTATCGTGGGAATTGACGCTTGCGGAAACAGTATTTTCAAAAACAAACTATAATCGAAGCTGCCAAAACAACGGCTTTATAAGACGAAAACGCACGATAAAGTGCGTTTTTAGTTTTTACGCGGATGATTTGCAAATTTTGAAAATAGCAGCGAGAACGTTTAAAAACAGCTTTATTTTTTACAAATCAGGGACTTTTCAAGCCTTTTTGCAATTTTTTAGCTTCAATTAAAATAATTATCTTGCTATAATACTTTATATGTATTATATTATTATATAAACATTCGCTAAGCCGTTAAACGCGACGTTAAGAGGATTTATGATAGTCGTTATAAAAAAAGATCAGGAACAAAAACAGATTCAAAACCTCGTCAACTGGGTTGAGGGATTGGGACTTAAAGTACATATGAGCGAGGGCGCAAACTCGACGGTCATCGGGCTTGTCGGCGATACGACGAAGGTCGATATTGAGCTTATCCGCACTCTCGATATTGTCGAAAGCGTCACCCGCGTGCAAGAGCCGTATAAAAACGCCAACCGCAAGTTTCACCCTGCGGATTCCGTCATAGACGTGGGCGGTCAAAAATTCGGAGGGGAGCATTTTCAGATAATCGCCGGTCCGTGCTCGGTCGAGAGCGAAAATCAGATTATAGAGGTGGCGACCGCAGTCAAAAACGCGGGCGCGACGTTGCTGCGCGGCGGCGCGTTTAAACCTCGCACCTCGCCTTATTCCTTTCAAGGCATGGGCGTAAACGGCTTGGCGCTCCTCAAAAAAGCCAAGGCGGAAACGGGTATGCCCATCGTCACCGAGATTATGAGCGAGGAGCATATCGACGATTTTATCGACGTTGACCTCATTCAAGTAGGCGCGCGCAATATGCAGAATTTCGATTTGCTCAAAAGGCTCGGCAAACTCAAAACCCCAATCCTCTTAAAGCGCGGCATCGCCGCCACCATAGAGGAGTGGCTTATGAGCGCAGAGTACATTATGTCCGAGGGCAATCCGAACGTCATTCTCTGCGAGCGCGGGATAAGGACTTATGAAACCTACACCCGCAATACTCTTGATTTGTCTGCAATCCCCGTGCTCAAAGAGCGCACGCATTTGCCGATTATCGTTGACCCGTCGCACGCGCTCGGCATATCGAGATTTGTAAAGCCGATGAGCCTTGCCGCCGTCGGCGCAGGCGCGGACGGACTTATGATAGAGGTGCACAACGACCCCGCGCACGCTCTCTGCGACGGCGCGCAGTCCATACGCCCCGAGCAGTTTAAGGACGTTGTGGATTCGATTAGCCCGATGCTACCCGTCGTGGGCAAAGAGCTCGACTGATAAATATGAAAATTGCGATAATCGGAATGGGACTCATCGGCGCGTCGCTTGCAGAAGCGATATTGAAATACACCTCGCACGAGGTGTACGGATACGACGTTAGCACCGAGGTGCTGAAAAGGGCGGATGAGCTTAGCGCGCATACGCGCGCGCTTGCCGATAGCGACTTTAAAAATCTCGATTTGGTCGTATTCGCGCTCAATCCCGATATTGCGATAAGCGAGATGAAGCGGATTTGTCCGCTTTTGAAAAACGGCGCGACCGTCGCCGATACTTGCGGGATTAAACGTATAATTTGCGGCGAGATGACCGAGCTTAGAAAGAAGTATCCGACCCTGCATTTCGTCGGCACACACCCGATGGCAGGCAGGGAGTATAGCGGGATAGATTACTCTGAGCCCAACCTCTTTAACGGCGCGTATCTGATACTCGCGCCGATAGACGGCGACGCTTATCCCGTGGCTTTGCTCAATAGGCTGGCGCTCGAAATAGGGTTTAAGGGCGTTGAGGTCTGCTCGGCGGAACGCCACGACGAGATGATTGCATACACCTCACAACTCGCGCACGCGGTTTCGAGTTGTTACGTACAAAATCCGCACTCCAAGGAGCACGCGGGTTATTCGGCGGGCAGTTTTGCCGACCTCACGAGGGTTGCAAGGCTAAATCCCGATATGTGGACAGAGCTGTTTTTGCAAAATAAGGACAATCTTATAAACTGCATCGACGATATTGCGGGCAGACTAAAAGAGATGAGCGACGCGCTAAAAGACGGCGACGAAGCAAAACTCAAACAGATTTTGGCGCAAGGGAGCGCTTGTAAGGAAATCGCCGATAGCGCGTTAAAGGAGAAAAACAATGAGTAGTATAGAAGTCAAAGTAAATTCTCCTTATAGTATTTTGATAGAAAGAGGCGCGCTCGCAAGGCTCGGCGAGGAGCTTAAAAAGGTTACGCGCGCAAACAAAATTCTCGTAGTCACCGATACTAACGTGCAAAAGCTGTATCTCGAAAGCGCAAAGCGGTCGCTTGCGGGATACGAAGTCCATTCGTTCGTATTCGAGGCGGGCGAGCGTTCCAAGACAGCCGAAACCTATCTCGGCATAATATCCGCGCTCGGCGAAAGCGGCTTTAAACGGACGGACGCGGTCGTCGCGCTCGGCGGCGGGGTCGTCGGCGACGTTGCGGGATTTGCCGCCGCTACCTATATGCGAGGCATAGACGTTGTGCAAGTGCCTACCACTCTGCTTGCGATGATAGACAGCTCGATTGGCGGAAAGACCGGCGTGGATTTGCCTTTCGGAAAGAACTTGCTCGGCGCGTTTTATCAGCCCAAGCTCGTGCTTGCGGATATTGCCGCGCTTGATACTCTGCCTGAAAAGGAGTGGGAGAACGGCATCGGCGAGGGCATAAAGTACGCGTGTCTTGCTGGCGGAAAAATATACGACATATTGAAAGACGGGCTTGATAACGGCAACCTCGAAGAATTCGTGCGGCTGTGCGCAAAGTATAAAGCCGACATAGTAGCCGAGGACGAAAAAGAAAGCGGTCTGCGCAAGCTGTTAAACCTCGGGCACACGCTCGGGCACGCGATAGAAAAGCAAAGCGATTTTGAGGTTTCTCACGGCGTTGCGGTTGCAAAGGGCATAGCGGTTATGGCGCACGCGGCTTTAAGATACGGGGAACTTTCAAAAGACGATTGCGACCGCATTGACGGATTGCTTTTGAAATACGGGTTCGGCGAGATGCCGCGGATAGATAAAAGCGTTATGAGTTTGGTCGCCGTCGATAAAAAGGCGGAGGGGTCAAACGAAATATCGGTCGTCACTTTGAGGGGAATGGGAAATCCCGCCGTCAAAAAACTGACGTTCGATAGCTTTGAAAGTTATATAGGAATAATATAAAATCGCAAAAACGCAGTTTAACAGTGCGTTTTTTGGCGGATAAAGTGTAGATTTAGGCATATGGACGTAAAAATATCCCAATCCCGAGTATGCGGCGAAGTGCAAATCCCGCCGTCTAAATCAGTTGCGCACAGAAAGATGATAGGCGCGGCGCTTGCGGGCTGTACGCTTGATATAAGCGGCGGCGGAAAGGATATGCTTGCGACCGAGAGATGCTTGAAAGGTTTAGCGCCCTATATCGCGTCGCGGCTTAAATCGGACGGGCGGGAATATGCAAACGCCCGAGCGGAGTTTTGCGATTTGCCGCCTGTTTTGAACGCCGGGGAGAGCGGCTCGACTTTGAGATTTTTACTGCCCATTGCTTGCGCATTGGGCGCGAACGTCGTATTCGACGGCGAGGGAAGGCTGAAAGAAAGACCGCTTGACGGATTGATTGACGCGCTTATAGCCCACGGCGCGGTCGTCGAAAAAATGGGAGTTTCGCAACTGCCTTTGAGGGTAAGCGGAGCATTGCGCGCGGGCGAGTTTAGGATAGACGGAAGCGTCAGTTCGCAGTACGTAACGGGGTTGCTTTTCGCCTTGCCTCTGCTTGACGGCGACAGTAAAATTGTCGTCGAGGGCGATTTCGTTTCAAAGAGCTACGTGGATATAACGCTCGGCGTGCTTAAAGAGTTCGGCATAGAGATAGCCGTCACCGAGACGGGATATTTTGTAGGAGGCAATCAAAGCTACAAAATGCCCTCGGATTTGAGTGTGGAGGGCGACTGGTCGTCGGCGGGCTTTATGCTTGCGCTCGGAACGCTTGCGGGCGAGACGAGGCTCAAAGGCTTAGACGGAAAATCCTTGCAGGGGGATAAGGTCGTCGTTGACTTATTGAGGCAAGCGGGGGCGGATGTAGCGGAGCGTGACGGCGTTTATATCGCAAAAAAATCAACCCTGCACGCGATAGACTTCGACGCTAAGGACTGTCCGGACGCAGTGCCGATTATGGCAACCGCGCTGTCGTTTGCAGAGGGCGACTCGCACATATATCACGTAGATAGACTGCGCGTCAAGGAGAGCGATAGGCTCGCCGCCGTGCGCAAGATGCTAAACTCGTTCGGGATTGAAACGGAGTATGAAAACGACGTATTGACGGTGCGAGGAGGGGAGCATAAGCCCTGCGAGATTGACGGTTTCAACGACCATAGAATGGCGATGAGCGCGATTGTCTGCGCACTTGCTTCAAACGGCGAAAGCAGGATACGAGGGGTGGAATGTATAGATAAATCCTATCCGAGCTTCCTTGCGGATTTAGCACAAATCGGGGTTAATATGTCGATTTTGCAATGATAAAACGCCGATTGTGCTATTTTCAACGCAAAACATAACGATAGAAATATCAAAACAATACTCGTGCACGTTTTAATAGGAGCTTGCAATGAAGGCGAATTTTGAAAAACTTCAAATTGAAATATACGGCGAATCGCACGCTCCGGAAATCGGCGTGAAAATCGGCGGAATTCCATATGGATGCGAGCTTACGCTTAAATGCGTGGACAGCTTGCTCGAACGCAGAAGAAGCCACGGCGACGCGTGGGCTACTGCGCGTAAAGAGGACGATATGCCCGAAATAGTCGGCGGCTTGACAAAGCGCGCGGACCGCTACGTCGTGGACGGCACAATCGAGATGCGCATAAAAAACGCAAACGTTAGACAGGGCGATTACGCAAATATTTCAAGCGTGCCGCGCCCGTCGCACGCGGACTATGCGGCGTACGCCAAGGACGGCAAAATTTCAAGCGGAGGCGGAAGATTTTCAGGCAGAATGACCGCGCCTTTGTGCATAGCGGGCGGCATTGCGCAGGAACTCTTTGAAAGCGCGGGCATACGCGTTTGCGCCTATATATCGGAGATTGCAGGCGTAAAGGGCGAGAGCTATAAAGACGGTCGCGTTGCGCTTGACGGCATCAACCTCGACGATGAAAATCGAATAAAATCCTCGTCGTTCCCCCTATTGGACGAGGGTGCAAAGGACAAAATGATTGAGGCTATCTCGCGTGCGTCGTCCGAGGGCGACAGCGTCGGCGGAGTTATCGAATGCGTTGTGACGGGGCTTGAAACGGGACAGCTCGGGGACGCGCTGTTCGAGGGCTTGGAGAGTAAAATCGCATACGCGGTCTATGCAATCCCCGCGGTCAAAGGCGTGGAGTTCGGAAGCGGTTTCGAGCTTTCGAGACTGCTCGGAAGCGAAGCGAACGACGAATACGAAGTGCGCGGCGGAAACGTGAAAACTCTCACCAATCACAGCGGAGGGATAAACGGCGGGATTTCAAACGGAATGCCCTTGCTTTTGCGAGTAGCAATCAAACCTACGCCGTCGATTTCAAAAGCGCAGAGGTCGGTCGAGCTTGAAACTATGACCGAGCGGGAGCTGAAAATAAAGGGCAGACACGACGCTTGCATAGTGCCTCGCGCAGTGCCCTGCGTGGAGAGCGCGGTGTCGCTTGCGCTGCTTGACGAACTGCTTAAACTGCGCGACGGAATAGAGTTGTATAGCATAAAATAGGCGGTTTAACTATGCAAAATCGTACTTTTAAGTGCCTTTTGTGCAAAAAAACAATACACAAAGACACATATAAAGGATAACGGTTAAAATAAACCTTATAAATAAAAAACGAAATAATTTTAAGTGGAGACATATATGAATTTACAAGAAGTACGTGCAAAGATTGACGCAATCGACGACCAAATCGCAGGGCTGTACGCCGAGCGTATGAACCTCGCTGTTGACATCGCGCAGAACAAAATCAAAGAGGGCTTGCCCGTAGACAACGTGGAGCGCGAAAAGGAAATCATAAACCGCGTGACCGTCGGCTTGCCGGACAATTTGAAGCTGTATTGCAAGCAGGTTTTTGAAACTATGTTCGAGACAAGCAAGGCTTATCAATACGGCGTAGTGGACGCGTCGTCCCCAATCAAGGACGAAATAAAGCTGGCGATTGCAGACGGACTCAAACCGTTTCCCGTGCAGGCGAGCGTGGCGTGTCAAGGGGTGAAGGGCGCGTACAGCTGTATCGCCGCCGAAAAGATTTTCCCTATTTCCTCCATATCCTGCTTCAAAAACTGGGACGGAGTGTTTTCCGCAGTCGAGAAGGGCTTTTGCGAGTTCGGCGTTTTGCCTGTTGAAAACAGCACTGTGGGGAGCGTTATCGACGTTTACGATCTCATGCGCAAGCATAGGTTTTTCATTGTCAAGAGCATAAAGCTACGCATTAAGCACTATCTGCTTGCCGCTCCCGGCGTGAAGATGGAGGACATAAGAGAGATTGTCTCGCACAATCAAGCGATTTCGCAGTGCAGTGAGTTTCTCGCGGGCTTGGGCGATATAAAAATCACGGGATGCGACAACACCGCCGTCGCGGCGAAAATCGTAGCCGAGAGCGGACGTAAGGACATAGCCTGCATTTCGTCGAGAGAGTGCGCCGAGCTATACGGCTTGCAAACGCTCAAATCCGAGATAAGCAACAGCGATAACAACTACACGAGGTTTATTGCGATTTCAAATAAGCTACGCATTTACGACGGCTCAAACAGGATAAGCATCACGTTGAACCTCGCGCACGAGGCGGGCAGTCTGAATAAGTTGCTAAACAAGTTCTGCGCGCTCGGGCTCAACCTTACAAAGCTCGAATCAAGACCAATCCCAAACAGCCCGTTTGAGTTTACTTTCTACTTCGACTTCGAGGCGGACGTGCGCAACGTAGCGGTGCAGAATTTGCTTGCCAATATCGCGCTCAAAGCGGAAAACTTCAATTTCCTCGGCGCATACGAGGAGATGTGATGTCAAAATACTGCGTCATCGGCAAGAGCTTGCCGCATTCTCTCTCGCCCGAGATACACGAGGCTTTCGGGCGCGAAAACTACGGCGTGACGGAACTCCCCGACGAAAACGCGCTTGCAGAGTTCGTAAGGTCGCGCGAATACGACGGCTACAACGTGACTATACCTTATAAGCGGGCGATTATGCCTCTAATAGACGAAGTTTCGCATAGCGCGAAAGAGGTCGGCGCGGTCAATACGGTTGTGACGGAGGGCGGGAAACTCGTCGGCTACAATACGGACGTAGCAGGAATGAGCTACGCGCTTCGCCGCGGCAATATCCGCCTAAAAGGGAAAAACGTGTTGATACTCGGAAGCGGCGGGACGTGTCAGACTGCAAAATACGTTTGTAAGTCGCAGGGCGCGGCGCGCGTAGACGTGGTTTCGCGCAGCGGCGAAATAAATTACGGTAACTGCTACGATTTAAAAGACGTGCAGGTCGTCATCAACACCACGCCCGTAGGAATGATGCCGAACTCCCTAAATAAGCCGATTGACCTAAATAGATACTCAAAACTCGAAGGAGTGTTCGACTGTATATATAATCCGCTCGAAACGATGCTGATACGCGACGCTCGCGCGCTGAACGTCAACGCGGCAAACGGGCTTGCTATGCTGATAGAGCAGGCACGAGTTGCGCATAATCTCTTTCAAGAAGCGCGAAATCTGCCGACAGTCGGCGAGGATATGACGGCACGCGTCATAAGCGAGCTTGCGAAGTCGCGCCTCAACATCGTGCTCGTAGGGATGGCTGGAAGCGGAAAAAGCGCCATAGGAAAGCTCGTCGCAGACAGGCTGGGACGGCAGTTTGTCGATACCGACGGGGAAATCGTAAGCGTAGCGGGGAAGAGTATTCCCGAGATTTTCAAGGAGAACGGAGAGGCGTATTTCAGAGAGATTGAAAGACAGGTAGTCGAGAGAATATGCGCGCGCCAAGGGCTTGTGATTTCCACGGGCGGCGGAGTGATACTCGACGATAAAAACGTGTTTTTTATGAAGTCTAACGGGGTCTGCTATCTTATCGAGCGCGACGCGGATAAACTTGCGACGAACGGTCGTCCGCTGTCTCCCGATAAAGAAAGCGCAAAGCGGCTTTACGAAAAGCGCAAGCCTTTATACCTTGCCGCGGCGGACGCGGCGGTTGACAACAACGGCGATATTGAAAAAACGGTCGAGCAAATAGTCTCGGATTTTTGCGGGAAAGAGAGGAAAGTATGAAAAAGATTTTGGTGATTAACGGCGTAAATCTGAATATGCTCGGGATACGCGAGCCGGACAAGTACGGCAAAAAAAGCTACGCGGATTTGGTGAAGTATATCAAAGCCTGCGCCAAAGACGCGGGGCTTAAAGTCACCGTCGAACAATCCAATCACGAGGGCAGGATAGTCTATCTTATACAGCAGGCGTATAAAAAATACGACGGCATCATAATAAATGCGGGAGCATATACGCATACGTCGATTGCCATACTCGACGCGCTTAAAGCCGTTGATATTCCGACCGTCGAGGTGCACCTAACCGACATCTACGCACGCGAGGAGTTCAGGCACGTTTCATACGTGTCTATGGCGGCTAAAAAGACAATTTGCGGCAAGGGCTTCGAGGGATATAAGGAAGCGCTCGAATTTTTCAAATCGAGAGTTTAAGCGCGCAAATTGAAAGATAAAGTGCCGATACGGGCAAAATATAGTTGTAATTAAAGAGAGGGTAAATATGGATATTTTAGAGGCTGTAAGCGCGCGTCACTCCGTGCGCAGATACTTGGATAAACCCATAGACGGCGAAGTAAAGTCGCGCCTTTTGGAGTGTATCGACGAGTGCAATAAGCGAAGCGGATTGAACATACAGCTCGTGCTTGACGAGCCTAAGGCGTTTGACAGTATCAAGGCGCGCTACGGCAAGTTTAGCGGAGTGAAAAACTATATCGCGCTCGTCGGCAAGAATACTCGCGACCTATATGAAAAATGCGGCTACTACGGCGAGAAAATCGTACTGCTGGCGCAGACGCTCGGGCTTAACACCTGTTGGGTTGGCGCGACGTTTTCAAAGGTGAAGGGCGCGTTTGAAATCAGCAAGGAGGAAAAGCTCGCGCTTGTGATTGCGATAGGCTACGGCGAAACGCAGGGCAAGCCGCATAAAAGCAAAAAATTCGACGACGTCACAAGTGACGTGCAAAACGTCCCCGAATGGTTTGTAAACGGGGTCAAGTGCGCCCTGCTTGCGCCCACTGCGCTAAATCAGCAGAAATTCAAATTTTCCGTGAACGGCAGAAACGTATTCGCAAAAGCAGGCAAGGGGTTTTTCGTCAAGGTTGACCTCGGCATAGTCAAGTATCACTTTGAGTTGGGCGCGGGGAGGGACAATTTCTCCTGGCAATTCTGTTAAAACCTCGCAATTTGTGTTGATACTGCGTCAAAACCCTGTTGCCGACAAGTCGTGTACAGTTTAGTACACTTGGCTTGTCTGCAACAGGGCTTTTCCTTGTCTGAACGCAAATTGCGAGGTTTTACGAGCTTTAAGTTTGAGCGCTTTTTCGCGCCTATCATCTAAATTACAAGGTTTTGAGACTGAGAGTTTGAGAGCTGGCATACACGACGCACAGCTGTTACGCAGTTTAGAATAACGTCGGTTTGATAGAGTGTTACGCGACGCACACTGTGTTCGGAGTGCGACGCGCAGGGCGCGGAGGAAGGGAGTGCCAAGCACCAGACGCAGTTGGGGTGTAGCGATTGTTAGCCAAAGGCTCAATCGCGTCGCACCTCTACTGCGAGTACAAGTGAGCAGACCGTGTTGTTTTTGGTCTGCGAACGAGTGGCATAATCTCGCGCTGTAAGCGTCGAGCGGACGATAACAGGCGTGCGCGCGCCGACTTCCCATCCCGCGAACGACGAACACTTAAATAAGCAAAGAGGGAGCTACTGCACCCGTCTAAGTTTGAGTGGGAGGGGAAAGCCCGCAGGGAAGGGGTGGGTTTTTTATTTAGAGTGTACGACGAAAAAATAATTTAGGAGCGCTCAATATGAGCGCTCCTAACGCAGTATCAACGCAAATTATAACGTTTTACTCTACGAGGTTTTCTTGGAGCATCGTATAAACCCCAGCCGCCTTATCCAGCCAATTTTTGTATATATACATAGCGCGCTGGCGGTTTGAGACTACCATTTTAAGCTCCATGAGCGCGCCCGTATTGTTGTCGATGCGCATGACTACTGTATAGGTGCCGTCGGCGTTTTTGGAGTAGTCGCAAAAATACTCCTGTTTTTTTCTGAAACGCATGCGGTTTTCGCGCACGTAGGCGGCGATTTCGTCGCGTATGGACGTGGGGATGCGCATATAAAACAGACTTAGGCAGGAAACGCCGTCCTGCGTTAGATTGAGCGTATTCGCCTTTGGCACGCGGTAGATGAGGTTTGTGTCGAGAAGCTCGGCGAGGTACTGCTTGCACTCCATGTAGGTGAGCCAGTTGTTGTCTGAGGTGCACATATCGAGCACGGTCGCCTCGGATAGCGGAATGGACATTTTGTCGAACACGAAAAGAATGACAAGTTTTTGTTCCTTGCTGTCGAGCTTATTCGTTTTAGCTAACATCAAATCGTTTGACATAAAACCCCGCATTCCGAAAAATAAACCGCAAAGTGTCGGCGAATATTTATATTAAACTCGGGCGGAAATAAACACAAGCGAAAAAACGCGAATTTTGAGAAAATCAATTAGTTGTGTACGTTGCGATTTCGAGCCACAAGTTGCAGTGGTGAAATGCAATTTTATATTGACATTAAATGGAAAATATTGTATCATTTTAGACGTGCGATAAATAAAGTATATATAAAGTTTATTTATCTCATAACAAAAGAAATAAAGAAAATAATTTTCGTGCTAAGGCACAGGAGGTATTATGCAATTTCTCAGCAAAGGCGTTGAAAAATTTGTAGACGAAAGCGTCGCGCTTTGTCAGCCGGATAAGGTTGTGCTTATCGACGGCAGCGAGGCGCAACTCGAAGCGTTGCGCGCGGAAGCGGTTGCGACGGGCGAGATGATAAAGCTCAATCAAGAGCTGTTGCCGGGGTGCTATTTGCACCGCACTCTGCCCAACGACGTTGCCCGCGTAGAGGGTCGTACGTTTATCTGCACAGAGAAGAAGGAGACCGCAGGTCCAACCAACAACTGGATGCAAAAAGACGAGGCTTACGCGATGCTCAAAGAGATTTACAGAGGCGCGATGAAGGGTAGGACGATGTACGTCATCCCCTACTCGATGGGCGCGGTCGGCTCGCCGTTCTCGAAGATCGGCATCGAGCTTACCGATTCGATTTACGTCGTGCTCAACATGGCGATTATGACGAGGGTAGGGCAAAAGGTGCTCGACCAGCTCGGCGCAAGCGACGATTTCGTGCGCGGCTTGCACTCCAAGGCGGACGTTGACGCGGAAAAAAGATATATCTGCCAGTTCCCCGAGGACAATACGATTATGTCGGTCAACTCTGCGTACGGCGGAAACGTACTGCTCGGCAAAAAGTGCTTCGCGCTGCGCATAGCGTCCTATCAAGGCTGGCACGAGGGCTGGATGGCGGAGCATATGCTCATTTTGGGTCTTGAAAAGCCCAACGGAGAGACGAAATATATCGCGGCGGCGTTCCCGTCGGCGTGCGGCAAGACAAACCTTGCTATGCTCATTCCGCCCGAGGTCTTTGCGAAGAAGGGATATAAGGTCCACACCGTCGGCGACGACATTGCTTGGATAAGAGTGGGCGCGGACGGCAGAATGTACGCCATCAACCCCGAAAACGGCTTCTTCGGCGTTGCACCCGGCACGAACGTGAAATCCAACCCCAACGCGCTCGCTTCCACGAGGAAGAACGCGATTTTCACTAATGTATGCCACAATCTTGAAAACAATACGGTTTGGTGGGAAGGGCTTGACAAAAATCCGCCCAAGAAAGCCATTGACTGGCAGGGCAATCCTTGGGGAGAAAAGGAGCAAGCCGAGGGCGTAAAGGGCGCGCATCCGAACTCCCGCTTTACAGCGCCTGCGGTCAACTGCCCGTGCCTGTCCGACGAGTTTGAAAACCCGCAGGGAGTTCCGCTCGATGCAATCGTGTTCGGCGGTCGTCGCGCAAAGACTGCTCCGCTCGTGTACGAGGCGAGAGATTGGAACCACGGCGTTTTCGTAGGCTCGATTATGGCATCCGAGACGACGGCGGCGGCAAGCGGCGCAGTCGGCGTAGTAAGGCGCGACCCGATGGCAATGTTGCCTTTCTGCGGCTACAATATGGCGGAGTACTTCGCGCACTGGGTTGAGATGGGCACAAAGGCTGAGAAACGCCCGAAGATATTCAACGTCAACTGGTTTAGGACGGACGACGAGGGTCACTTCCTGTGGCCGGGCTTCGGCGACAACCTGCGCGTGCTCGATTGGATTATCCGCCGCACGGAAGGCACTGCGGAAGCGGTCGAAACGCCTATCGGATACGTCCCCAACCCCGCGGATATCAATCTCGAAGGCTTGGATATGACCGAAGCCGATATTGCGAACCTGCTCAGCGTTGACAAGGAGCTTTGGTTGCAAGACGCCGAGGGTATTGAGGAGTTCTATGCCAAATTCGGCGATGATTTGCCGAAGGAGCTTCGCGCAGAACTGGATACGCTAAAATCCAACTTAAAGTAAAAACGCGCTATTTGGCGCATTACTTTGTCAGGGGCGATTTTTTACTCGTCACGTACGACTTGTACGTTAGGCGAGATAAAAAATCGCCCCTTTCGCGTACTGCATCCAAATATCGCGTTTTTACGTCGTCATTGCGAGCTAATTTATTGGCGAAGCAATCCAGAGAATTGGCGTGAAAGAGTGGCGTTTTTACTAGCTAATTACTTTGTTTAACGTAAATATCGCGTTTTTACTTATGTAAAGTGTGTGCGTTAGGCTTGTAATTCAGGCGGCACTTTCGCGTCACTCATCTCAATATCGCGTTTTTACAAACTAACTGTTTTGTCTGACGCAAAATATCGTGTTTTTAAGTTGCGTTTGGTTTGTACGTTGGGTTGCTCGCGTGCTCGTCTAACGAAGCAGTGCGCCAAATAGCGCATTTTTACTTGTTTAGATATACGAAAACTGCCTAAAAATCCATTGCATTCTCATCAAGCAAAAATTCCTCAATGCCGATATAGAGTACGCCGTTTTCGTCGTGCCAAGGCACTATATCGTCCTTTACGACTATTATTTTTTTGAAAGAATCGGCAATCCGTTTCAACGAATTAGTTTCCTGCGCACGCTTGCTTTCGTCTGCAACCGTCAGTGCAGATTGTATATAGTATCTTTTGCTTCCCTTGTTGGCGACAAAATCCACTTCCAACTGCTTGCGTTTACTTGCGCCGTTTTCCTTATAATTGTATTCGACAACGCCGATGTCAACGTCAAACTCTCTCACGCGGAGCTCGTTGTATATGACGTTTTCCATAATATGATTTTCTTCAAGCTGTCTGAAATTCAGCCACGCGTTGCGCAATCCCACGTCCGAAAAATAGTATTTGAGCGGAGTTTCTATATATTTTTTGCCTTTAATATCATACTTGAAAGATTTATAAAGCAAAAACGCGTCTATAAAGTCGTTTAGATAGCCGTCTATCGTCTTGGGGGATATGTTGACGTTTTTCACGCTCTTAAACGTTTTGGACAGCTTTGTTGCGTTCGTGAGCGACCCTATCGACGACGCAACTATATTGAGCAGGTCGTCAAGCGCGGTGGGGTCGTTTATCTTATGGCGCTCCAACACGTCTGCAAAATACGTGTTTGCAAACAGGTCTTTCAGATACTTGCTTTTCTCCTCGTGCGTATCCTTAGACAGCACAAGCGGCATTCCGCCATAGGTATAATAATCGCGCCAAGCGTGCCGCTTATCCTCCGTCGCCGAATAAAACTCCGCGTAGCTCAATGGATTTATCCTTATCTCGTCCCCTCTGCCACGGAATTCCGTCAATATGTCCGACGAAAGCATTTTCGAGTTGCTGCCCGTCACGTACAAATCGACGTTCTTTATTTTCATAAGTCCCAAAAGCACGTCGACAAACCCCACCTTGTCCTCGGCGTTTTCGATATACGGGTTTTGCACGTTCACTACCTTTTGTATTTCGTCTATAAAAACGTAATAGGTTTTTTCGTCTTTGATTTCGCCTCGGATATACTTGCCAAGCTCAAACGGATTTCTGTATTTTATATTTTCGTCGTCGTCAAGCGTAAGCGATATGATATGATTTTCATCAACGCCGCTTTCAAGCAAATACTTTCTGTAAAGCTCAAACAGCAGATACGATTTGCCGCACCTGCGTATGCCCGTAATTATCTTGATAAGCCCGTTTTCCTTTTTCTTTATCAGCTTGTTTAAATAGCGTTCTCTTTCAATAACCATAAAACACCTATGTTTTAAAATTGCGTAAATACGCATTTTTAAGTCGTACACAGTTTACTACTGTTTAGTGGCATTGTCAAGACTTTATGTCGCAAAGTTGCGTAAATACGCATTTTTAAGTCGCAGACTTTGTCTGATTTTAACGGTAGCCGATAGACCCTATCAATAATATGGCTTCACCTACGAGGGGAAGCTCCGCAGAGCGCAAGCGGAGCGGTGATGAGGTGGATTAAATTGACACCTCACCCGTCACTGCGTGACACCCTCCCCTCAATGGGAGGGCTTTTCTGGATTGCTTCGTCATCGGGGACCCCGAAGGGGAGGGCTAACGGACAGAGGGACACAATATCCATACTATGGCTTCACCTATGAGGGGAAGCTCCGCAGAGCGCAAGCGGAGCGGTGATGAGGTGGATCATTGTAAAAAATTTACTATTGACATTGGAAAGTTATAGGTTTATCATATAATAGCATATGATATATAATGCGTGAGGCACGCGTGCGTGTACGGGCGTATATATTATATAAGATAAGGGAAATTCAGCCCGCAATAGAGTTGTTTCAAAACTCAATCAATCGCCGCCTTTGCGAGGAATTCACCCCACAAAATGACATTTTGCGGGGACTCCGATGGTGAAGCAATCCAGAATGTTAATCATTTACTTGCAAATTCTCTGGATTGCCGCGTCGCTTCGCTCCTTTGGGTGACGAATTTTAAGGGGTTTTGGGACGACCTCAATGAGGGCAAAAGCCAAATAAAATCTGGGGAGATTTTGTTGGAGGGAAGATTATGAGAGAAAGCAAGACGTGGAAGAAAAAGGGCGCAATCAAGGTGATGGCGCTTGTTGCCGTAGCAATGTGTTTTGCGCTGGCATTCAGTCTCACGTTGGCGTTTGCGCCTAATACGAATAACGGTGATTTTGCGAATAACGGCTTAGACAACGTTGCGTCGGCGGAAAATAATGACGGCAACTATTCGTCGGGAGATAAAGGTACTATTCTCGGCGGCGTGCCCGAAACCATCACGGGTGCAAAAGGCGCGTTGAAATATACAGATTTCACAAGCACCTTCCCCGGCACGACGACTACGAAAACGTCTTGGACGGCTACGGACAATTTTAATGAAGTTACGCCGACTCAAACAAACCAAGTCCTTATTAAATCTGGCGGAAATCCAAAATTAACAGGCAGAGAAAATCAAAAGGGCAAATGGCAGGTTCGCGTTGAAAAGGCTGTCGATCCATATGATGCTCAGTTATTCTTGTTTTACGAGTTAAGCGACTTTTTGTGCCAAATGATTGACAATAGCAATATTACTGTCAAGGCAAAATTTTCATTTAAGGTAGTAGAAAATAGATATACAAATAATGTGTGGTACAAAGCGTTTGGCATTAACAAAATGCCGGCGTCAAGCGGATTAGAGACTACCCTTAGGGGCTATACAACTGACGCAACTAAAAAGGAAACTTCTAATACGACATATACTGCAAGCGACGCAACGCTCAGCACAGGAAACAAGTTTTTGGGGATATGTATAGGCATGGATTGGCCGAAAAAGTCTACTTTGGGTGTAGGATATGATAGATACATATACATAGAATCCATCAGTCTGACCTTTACGCTCTCATTATCCAATGCCGCAGACAGTGCTTCAACTTCAATCAAGGACGGCGGACATCCTGTCAAAATGAGCACGGTGTTTGGCGAGGACAAGACGACGCACGAGCTTACGGGCAATGCTACCGACGTAGACGCCAAGAAGGCGTGCGAGCTTTATACGCCATATCGTCCGACTCCCAACAGTAATTGGCCCGTTTATTATCAAATCCTCCAAAGCGACCTTGAAAAGGCTGCTGATAAGGGCAATCCGTCTGCCGGCTGGACTTTGAATTCATATACGTCGGAAGAGCTAACAAAGACTATCGGAAAAGATAGCGTATCTACAAAGTATTACAAGAGCGCCGAGATAGATTTTGCCGATACTTATAACTACTCGGCAGGCACGGCGTCAAGCGGCGCATTCAACACGTCTACGTACACGTCAACCGCCGACGTAAGGAAGTATATGGGTATCGGCGGATATACGTACGACGCCACTAACGGCTGGTCGGCGGATACCGACGTTAAGACTGCGACAAAAGTGGCTTCCGGCATAAAATCCATTGCGGTTTCCGGCACAATCGGAAGCGATACTGTATCTGCGACTACGCAGTATATGTACGATACAAAGATTACTGCGTCTAACACAAACTCGGTGGATTCAACCAATATGTGCGATCGGGTTGAAATTAAGGGAAAAGTAAACGGAGTGGCGAATACTGTTGTCGGATATCTTGTGGTCGCCAAGTTTAACAGGGCGCGTGTGAGAGTGTACCTATACGCGTTGCAAAACGTCGAATTGAAAATTACGGTCAAAGACTACGGCAACGGCACGTGCGAGTCTAACGTAACGTTCAGCGGCATCGATTTGTCAGAAGTCAAAGGAGACACCACGCTCGAAGCGCTTGCGGGCGATTACTCATACGTGGCAACCACTACTACCGCGCTTCAAAGGACAGATACGAAATGGTATAAGCAAAAGAAGTTTTCTGCTACCGTCACTGTGCCCGAAGCCGACGACGACGCGCCGTACGTGTGGTTCTACACCGTTAAACGCGCCGACACAATAAGCGGCTTGACCAATTCCAGATATACAAAGTATAGCTCAATAAAGAGTCAATCTACAATGTTGCCGTTAGGCTACGGTTCTTTTTCGAAATTTGAATACGACTTTGAAACAGGCAAGGCAAAGGGTTATAAATCAACCGATTATAACGTAAGCAGTCCGCAGGGGGTCAGCGCGACAGGCGCAGGCTACTATCGTTTCGACTTTTATATGATAGACGCGTCGGGCAGATTTAATTCAACGTCAAGCACGTACTACGTCAAGGTTGACTACGACGACTGCTCGGATTATTCGGTCAATGCAACGGTCAAAACAACCGACAATACGGAAACAATATCGCAGGAAAATATATTCCAAACCAAGGATACCGACGGCGTTTGGGCAATGGGCGACACTACGTTGACGTTCACTGTCTCGGCAATCAACTTCTCGGGAAATACAATCAAATTTACGGATAAAAACGAAAAGGTATATATACTTTGCTTCGACAGAGAGGGCAATCTTAAACTTTATACCCAAAGCGACCAAGGGAACGGGTTGATTGGCACTAATAAAGATGACGAAACAGGGCAAATTACCTTGTCGGACGTTGTGACAGAGCTTGATATAACAGACGTTTACTTCACATATAGCGTAGAGTATTATGCCGCAGCCAAAAATTACGTCGGCACTATCGTAGTGACATTCGAGGGCAACGAAAGCGGCGCGTTTCCGACGGTCGCTTGGAGGACGGCTTTCGATATATCGACGGTCGCATACGCGAGCGTGGCGGATATGGAAGGCGACCCCTCTTTAAAAAAAGCGGCATCCAAGGGAAAGGCAAGCATCTTCATCGACCGCATTGACCCCGACACTCCGACGCTGAGCGACGGCTCGGACGGCTACCTCGCGGCAAATAGCAACGAGGAAACGCATACTCTGCTTTATAAGTTCGACGCGGCAAACAAAAAGTGGAAAACTGATAATTATGCGCTAAGCGCCACGCTTTCTTCGTTCTATGATTCAGTAGTTGCAAACAGCTCCTTTAATACGAAAATGGGCGTTTTCATAGCGGTTAAATATCTTAATACCGTCGAGGCGTTTGAAAAATTCGGCACAGTCTTTGATATGGAGAAGGCGTATAAAGGGCTTGCGATCGATAAATCAGAGGAATATATAAACTCGATTTTGAGCAGCACTAACCTCGATACGCTCAAAATTTACACGCTCGACGAACTCACGGAATCCAGCGTAGACCTCAACGTCGAGTTTAAGCAGAGCCTCGGCGCGGGTATGCGCGTCATCTACGTTTGGTCGGTGGACCAGTCGGGACGCGTGTCAAAGCTCAATTCGTACTACGTGCTCATTGACGTGACGGAGTATACAGTAAGCGCATCCATGCTCGACGCGGTTATAGGCGATAATAACTTCGGCAAAAACGGCACTCTTTCTGCCGATATAGATGCGGCTAAGCGCGGCGACACCGTCACGCTCACTTTCGCGCCCAACAGCGGCTACGCGCCTTTCCGCTTCAACGTAGGCGAGACCAATTTGCTTTACAATTACACGTCCGGCAATACGTTTACAATCGCGGATGACAGCTTCGCATCGCTAATCACCGTCACGCACGACGAGAACAGCAACGAGTATACTATCACTTACAAGCTCGACGACAACGATAAGTTTGACATGCTTCCTGTTGACGCGAACGGCTCGAAAAACAACGTCAATTTCACCGCGTCCGTAAGAAAGATCGTTTCAAAAACTCCGAGCGCAAACAAATTCTACGACGCGACCAAGCTCAATATGCTTAACTACGTGGATTTAAGCGACGAAGCCGCAAAGGAATATCTCAAATTCGAGTTCTACTCCTCTTTCGACAACGCTTCGCAAAGCGGCGTAAAGTTTGACGGAATTCCCATCGACGTCGGCACTTATTATATTCGTATATATTTAGATGATATATATACTGATGAAAATAATAAACAATATAACGAGGCGTTCGTCCTTGCGCCGTCTGAGACGGATAACAAATTAGGCTTCAACGTCCCGATACAGTTCTCAATTCTCCAAGGGCTTGTGGTAATCACGCCTGTCGCAACCGAAAGCGTGTACGGCGACGAAATCGAGCTCAAATTCGAAATCTCGGGATTTGTCGGCGAATTGAACGCGGACGGCAAGTACGAAGCGCCGCTTACGGGCGAATATCTTGACGGCAGTCTCAAACTCGACGCCGCCTACTGGGGCAATTCTCTCGAAATAGACGCCGCCATCTACGAGATAATCCAAGAGAGGCTCTTTATCGTGCGCCACGAGGATCAGAGTGTAAGCGAAAACTACGCTGTTGAGTTCAAAGAGGGCATAAAGCACACTGTCAAGCAAAGGACGGTCAACGTCTCGGCAGTAGATCAGTCTAAACAGTTCGGCAACTCCGACCCCGCTATCTACTTCTCGGTAAGCACGGAGCAGTTCGGTTGGTTTACCGCCGTAGGCGGCACAGGCAGTATCGAAAACCTCATCAAAAAAGAGGTGTTGCTCAACGGCTATGATTTTATCGAGCAAAAAGATAAACTCCTCATCTTCTCGTCGGGCGGAAGAATTACGCGCGCAGCGGGCGAGGCGGTCGGCTCGTATACCTACGACGCGTCAAGCGCCATTACCACAAACAACAATAACTACGAAATCGTCCTCTCCGTCGAGGGCAAGACCTTTACAATCCAAAAGAGGCAGGTCAGCATCGACGCAAGCGGGCAGTTCCTCGTCAAACTGAATAGCGAGTATGACCCCGATAACGCTCCCGATACAAGCGGCATTACGCTCGACTACGCGCTCGAAAGCAAGGACGTGACCTTTGCCGACGCTATTAAAACCGCGGTCGCGGGTCTGCTTATGCTAAGCGGCGACGGCGTTTGGAGCACGGGCTACGATGGCTACTTCGGCGGATATGCCTACGATATAGTCCTCGGCAATAATAACGTCGTCGAAACAAACGAGATGATTATCACCCTCGCCGAGGGCGCAATCTACTATATCTATATCGGCAATCCCGACGCTGTCATCATCAATATAAGGGACGGCGTCAGCCTCGACTTCCTCTACGGACAAATCCAAGGCAAAGAATTGACCTATAAATACCTGCACGACAACGGCTATTTGGTCGAGAGTACAGAGCTTCCCACAATGCCCGATTTCACAGACGTTTCGTGGACTGTCAACCTCGCCGACGGATACCTCGGCGCGGGCAGCTATAACGTCGTCGTCTCGGACGCGAAACTCCTCAACGGCAACGAGGAACTCGAAAATAGAGTCGTCGTCGGCACGTTTACCATAAGAGTAAACCCCGTCGAGATTGTCATCAGACCTACGAATAGAGACGATAGCAAAATCTACGGCAACTCCGATAGCGGATTTAATTTCGACTACGTTATCGTGTCTATCAACGGCAAGGACTTCCCCATTGGCGAAAGCTACGCAGGCATTAGCAGGACGGATATAAGAAGCACCATCTCCGGCGCTTACGTCAGAGGTCGCTACGCAAATAACGGCGCTTTCCGCGCGTTCGGCGAGCAGTACGACCCCGCAACTTACAACAACGGCTTCATCATCGGCGGCAACGGCGACTATTACAGCTTCGCGGTCGGATCGGCGTTTACAAGCTCCAACAGCGGCTTCACCGTCAGAGCTTTGCTCGATACCGCAAAGAAATTCGTCATCGAGCAGAAAGCCGTCAACCTCCGCGTCCAAAACTTCGTCGGCGTCAATAGGGCGTTCGACAACACAAATACGGTGGACTTTGGCGCGACCCTCGCTTATAACCTTTCGAGCGAGCTCGTAAGGGCTATCGACGACCTCCGCCTCGCTTTCGACGCGGTGTATACCGGCGTAGGCTCGATGAGCGAACCTACCAACGTAGGCATTATCTTCACAAATCTCCGCCTCGAAGGTTCGTCGGCAAACAACTACCGCCTCGGCACTATCGTCAACGACAGCAACCTCCCGAGCGACGACCCCCAAAACGAGCTGTGGAACGGCGATACGCTCATCACCGACTCTACTAAACTCGACTTCAACAGCCAAAACGTTAACGTCAAGGTCGTCATCTACTACCTCAACAACAAGCCCTACGAAAAATCCGCTCGCATCACGATTTCCATGGGCGCAATCGCAATTTATAAGTCGGACTTCTCAGTGTCCAAGGTCTACGACGGCGGCACGGGCATCTACGCGCAAAATATCCAAATCAAAAACCGCTCCGACGCGAACGGCGGCTCTACTATGCTGTATCGCCTCTGGGGTACGTCAGCCTCGCACCTCATCAGCGGCACGACATTCCCGAAAGCCGACGTGAATAGCTACTACGTCGAGATTACGCTTTTCTTCGACTTCCCCGGCATCAAGGAGGAGGGCAGTATCGAAATTAAGGATACCGACGCGTACTACGACGAGACTATCCAAATCACCATCATCGAAAACGAGGGCGTGCGCATCAATATCAAGGACCTCGCCGCCTCTATCACGCAAAAGATACTCGGCGCGGACGACTTCGTGTCAATTAAACCCGTCGCGCAAGATTACACCTCGAAAGCGGACGTGAAACGTACCGAAATCACCCTCGCTCACGGCGCGCTCGCCGACGAGGACGTCAATATCGTAAGCGTCAATATCTTCACTAAAATCAACGACGGCAACGTCAACGCGGGCATTGACCATTCCGTCGAAATCACCGACGAGTCTTACGTCAGCAGCGACAACTACAAGCTCGACTTAGAGGCGCTCAACGCCTACTACTCGGGCGACAACGCGTTAAAAGTCACCGTAAACAAGGCGAAACTCATCCCCAACGTCGTCTTTAAGGACAGAGAGTACAACGGCAAGGCGAAAGTCGAACCGTCCCGCGGGCACGAATATACCTACGAGTTCATCGCCGAAAACTATACGTTCGACCTCATGGACGAGCTTGAAAAAATCACAAACGAAGGCGATATCGAATATTTCCTCTCCAAGGACGGCGTTGAAAATGCAAACGTCCTCATCGACGAGAACAACGGCAATCTCATCAAGCGCGACGTCATCGTGCGCGGGGTCAAGCTCCTCGCGGAGGGCGTGGACCTTGGAAACTACGTCATGTACAGTATGACCGTTGACGGAAGCTACGTCACCGTCGAAATCGGCGAGGAAAACAAAGTAAATGACTACGAGCTGTTCGACGTTCTTACAATCAGCCGCAAGGAAGTCAAAGTCCTTGACAACAATATAGTCATCAAGGATAAGGTCTACGACGGCTACAACACCGCCGACGTCAAGATTACCCTTAAAAACTCCGGCATCATCGAGGACGATGGGCAGGAGCAGGCAAAGTACCTCTCTATCAAAGCCATCGGCACGTTTAATGGGTCAAACGTGGGTACGAATCTGCGCGTCACAATCGATAAGTTCGAGCTTGTCGCAGAGGTCGGTCACGAGCACTTGCTCAACAACTACTTCCTGTCCGCGACAGAAAGAACACGCATCGCAAACATTCTCCCAAGACCTATCGGCTTCACCGTCGATTTGGGCGAAAAAGAGTACAACGGCAAAGCGTTGATAGAGGGCGCAAGCAACAATGTCAAGTTCGAGCTGAAAACAGAAACGATGATCGGCATGGACTCGCGCGGCGGATACGACGTAGTGGTTTACGACAAAACCGCCTACTATATCGATAAAAACGTCGCCATCGACGGCGAGCAGGTCGTCGGCAAAGAGGGCACTGTGTTCAACCCCGAGCTCGGCACATATACGAGCAGCCGCATCGTCAACTACGTGCTTGCTATCACAACCGATAAATATATTGCCCCCGACGATAACGGAAAATATAAGGATGCCGACGGCAACTATTTGGGCTTGGGCGACTATCTGGCATACGTCGATTTTGAGGGCGTGCTTCACTACGGCGAAGTCCCGCCGCAGGACGATGAGGGAAATTACTATAACGTGGATTATTGCTACTACGCGCTCCCGACGGCGGACAAATATATCGCAATCAACGACAACAACAAGGTCGCAATAGCTAATGCGTTCGCGGCGGGCGCGGTCGCAGGCAGATACGCGCTCGAAGACGTGGGCGAGGTCTACGCGATATATTCCGCATACGACGGTTATGACGATAGCGATGCCGAGGTCATCAAATCGCTCCCCGCGGCTATGACCTACGTCAACGGCTACGGCAAAATCAACCAGAAAGGGTTGTCCATTTCCTCGGACGCTATCGACGTGATAAACGAAGACGCGTTTACCAAAATGTACGACGGAACGACGTACTTCTACGGCGTAGAGGACGTTGATTACAGCTATATAGAGGGCGGAGTCGTAGGCGTAATCCCCGGCGACGACGTAAGCGTAGTCAGAGTCGTTGCAAAATACGAAAACTCCTCCACTTATGCAAACTACGTTGAGTTTACTCCCGGCGGAATCGGTCCTGCCGACGAAAACAATGAAACCAGCAAAGACTATCTCAATTACAGCATAGACGACAATATCACTCCGGCAAGGCACAAGGGCGAAATTATAAGACGTCCTATCGACGCTATCCTCAACGACGGCAACGTCGAGTACGGCACGGCGCTCAACAAAATTGTCGGCGACGTCACCTACTTGGCGCACGGCAACAACACAAGTGAAGCCAATTCCGACGGCTTGTATCTGTTGACCGAGTGGGAGGGACAACTCTACTTGGCGCTCGAACAGTTCGAAGATATGATGGGCTTTAAATTCGCCGATTATAAAAAGGACTTTGCGGCAAGCATGTACGTCATCGTCAAGGACGGCGAAACGCTCAACGGCTTTAACAAGTACGACGGCGAAGTGAACCAAAACGATTTGGATAAATACTATATAAGACTGTCCGTATCCTCGTTGCCCACAGTGAACGTCACCTTTGAAAACCCCGTCCCCAAAGCGGGCGAAAGTTCGCTGACGTACAACCTCGCCGTCACCGCGATTGATAACTTCGTGTTCCAGCCCAAGTACAGCGAGACGAATACCGAGGGCAACAGCGTTCTCACCGTCGCTCAAAAGGACCTCTACGTCACGACTACGGGCACTTTGACGATAGGCAAAAACTACTCCAAGACCTACGGCGACATCGACCCGACCGTGGAACTGTTCTACCTCAATAAGGACGGCGGCGAGGGCTTCGCGGCAGGCGAAAACGCGCACAATACTTTCGTAGGCGTACTGCCCGAAGTCAGATGGGGCGTACTCAATCTCACAACGGGCGAGTGGATTATGCTCGGCGCGGAAAATGCCGACGAAATCGTTGACCTCAACACCTATCAATCCGCCTACAAATACGCGCTTATAAGCAAAGGCGACGGCATCAACGTCGGGCTCGGCGATGACGAAATCTACGCGGCTCGCGTGTTCGCTCCCGAAAACGCGGACTATGCATCTTCAAACTACAACGTCATTCTCGGCACGGGCTTCGAGGTCGCAGACGGCAACGTCATGACGACCTACGCTGTCGCGGGCGACGAAAGCGGCGCAATGTATCCGTTCAAATCCGCCGCGTCCACGCTTGAAATCAAACTCCCCGACATGGCGGGCTTGACCTTGCGCGGCGCTGAAAACAATGCGTTCAACTTCACCTACGACGGCAGCAACCAAGTGAAAAATCTCATTCTCGGCGCGCTCGCCGCGGGCGACGAAATAGGCTTGGGCAACGCCGACGAAGCCGTCGAAGTCATAAACGCTTCCGACAGCGCGTACGTCGGACACGTCGTCGTCAGGAGAGCAATCAAAATCGACGAGGGCGACCCGCGCGGATACTGCAATCTCTGGATTAGCGGCGACGAAGTTTCTATCTTCGTTGCAAGAGCGAACGCGCAACTCTCGGCTGTGACGACTTCCAAATACTACGATGGCAAGCCCTATGCCTACGAAGTCGGCGGCGAGGGCGTAAACAAGATGATTAGCTCCGTCTGCGATTTGTCCGCAAATCACGTGAATATCTCTTACGCCGTCCTGCGCGGCAAAGACTACGAAGCCGTTGACGAGATGCGCAACGCCGGCACTTATCGCGTGACAATCGAGCTTAACAGTAGCTTCGCGGACGATTATCCCAACTATGCGACGGATACGGTCGCCGTGACCTACAAGATTTTGACGGCTACTGTGGACGTGATTATTTCAAACGTCGGCTATACGGAAGTCCCAAATACCTCCGTCAAGACCTTGACCGCCGAGTACGACAGCGCTAAGACGAGCTATGAAATCGCATATGACATCATAAATATGTCGGGATTGGACGCGGCGTTGCAACTGCCCAAATCTCAGACCGTGCTTTCCTTCGATAAGGAAATCACATCCGCAGGCAGATACCCCTTCTCAATCAAGATTGTAAAGGGCGACCTCGACGAAAACAACTATAAGCTCGTGGGCGCACAGGGCGTACTCGTGCTCACCACCAAGAACGTCGAAGCCTCCGACGCGAGCATCAACGTCGGCTCGAATATCGTCGCAAATAGGCTCGTCGCAAAAGAGATTACGCAGGATAAGGGCAGCGGCACGGATTTGGGGCTTTGGAGCGACGTCAACGAGTATATGCCGCATATCAACAACCAAGCCAAACTCTCATCCATCGTCAAACTTGAAATCTACTGCGACGATACGCCCGTCACGCTCAACGGCGGAAGTGTTGAAGTAAGCGTCGCCGTCCCCGAGACCGTCGGCGATTTGAAAGACAAGGCAATCTACACCGTCACCGCAGACGGCGGGCTCAAACTCCTTGAAGGCTACACCGTGGCCGACGGAAAGATTACCTATACCACCGACTACCTCGGCGCGCTCGTATTCGTCGAGTTCACAGCAAACGTTATGCCGCTATGGCAAATCATCTTGATTGCCGTCGGCGCAAGTTTGGTTGCAATCGCGGTTGTGTGGACGGTGGTGGCGTTTGTGTTGCGCAAGTCGAAACTCAAAAAGCTCGCGTAAACCCTGTAATTTAGCGATATGCTTTGTCAAAGCCCCGTTTCTTCGTCGTCGTGTACGTTAGTACACTAGGCGACTTGAAACGGGGCTTTTTCGCGCATCTCATCTAAATTACAGGGTTTACGCGAGCTTTTTATAATTTTTGCGATTTGAGACAGCTAACAAACGCCTCTTTCGCGTTCTTCATCTAAATATCGCGCTTACGCGAGCTTTTATATTTATAATTTATCGCGCTTATGCAAGTTTTTTATAGGTTTGAAAAAAGATAAAATCGCTCCTTTCGCGTACTGTATCTAAATTGCAGAGTTTTACGCGAGCTTTTGAGGTTTAAAGTTTGAGTGAGGGTGAGCACGACGCAAAGTTGTTACGACGTTTAGAACGCGACGCGCAGGGCGCGGAGGAAGGGAGTGCCAAGTGCCAGAATGAGTACAAGTGAGCGGAAAATTGTTGTTTTAATTTCCGCGAACGAGTGGCATAATCTCGCGCTGTAAGCGTCGAGTGGACGATACTATACCCCACAAAATAGGGACATTTTGTGGGGACCCCGAAACGCGCGCGCTATAAAAAGTGAAATGGAAAGCCCAAAGGGCGCGACGCGTTAAGCAAACAATCCAGTGGATTGTTTGTAGCCAAAGCGAACGAGCGGGATTGCCTTGCAAACCGCGAAGTCGGAAGGGGTGGGCTATATATTTTAGAGTACACGACGCACAGCTTATATAGTTATCTATATCACTTATATTTTTTATATATATAATTACATAATAATACATTTAATTTTTATTTAATCAAGCCTATGAAAACCGATTTAAGTTGATTTTTAAAAACTATCGTAGTATAATAAACTAAATTATTAGGGAGCTTTGTTATGGTTAAAGTTGCTATCGGGTGCGACCACGGCGGTTTTGTGCTGAAAGACAGCGTTGTAAGTACGCTCGAACGCTTGGGGGCGGAAGTGAAGGACTTCGGTTGTTTTGACGAAAGTTCGGTCGATTATCCGCTGTACGGCGAGAAGGTTGCAAAGGCGGTCGCCTCGGGCGAGTGCGACCTCGGCGTAGTTATGTGCGGCACGGGCATTGGCATTTCCATTGCCGCAAACAAGGTCAAAGGGATAAGGGCGGCTGTCGTGACGAATACCTATATGGCTAAGCTCACCAAAAATCACAACAACGCAAATATAATCGCGCTCGGGGGCAGAGTTGTCACTCCCGCCGAGGCGGAGAAAATCGTTGAGGCTTGGTTCACCGCCGAATACGAGGGCGGCAGGCATCAGAGGCGATTGGATATGATAAGCGACATCGAAGAGGGTAATCTATGATAGACGACGTGCTTAAAGACGTGAGAGAAGCCGAGGAAAAGGCGGAAAAGATGCAAAAGAACGCCTATCAACGCGGCAAAAACATCGTGCTCAAAGCCGAGGCGGACGCCGAGGCGGAGAAGAAAGCCACTATCGGCGAATGTAAGCAGGATAGGGCAAATATCCTGCAAAGCGCACGCGAACGCGCCGCCGAAAAGACCGACGAAATTTTGAAAAAAGGCGCCGAGGACGCCGAGTATTTCATCGAGGAAAAAAAGCCCGCCGTCGAGGAATGTGCGGATAAGGTCGTAGAAATTCTACTTGCCAAATATATTATTGACGAACAAACCGTTCAAGACTGACAATGATTGTTGAAATGAAAAAGCTGGTGCTCATAGGGCATCGCAAGGAAAGAGAAAAATTGTTCGAGGCGCTCCACAGAACAAAAAACGTGGAGATTGCAAAAACGCGCGATATTGAAAATACCGTGCGTCTTGACAATTCCGCTTCTTCCGAAAAAATCACTTCCGACTTGGCAAGGATTAGGTTTGCTTTCGACTTTTTAAAGGAGCAGAGACGCGTCGCCGAGACGCTTGCGAAAAAGACGGAAAAGACGGAGTTTCCCTACGTTTATACTCCGATAAAAGTCCCGTCGCTCAGCTATATAGCGACTTTGAGTTACGAGCAGTTTGAGGAGGTGGGCAGCCGCGAGGTCGAGCTTATGGCAAACGTCGCCGACCTCGAAGATATTTCCTCCAAAATGAAAGAGATTGCTCAAAAAAAGAGCAAGTTGAAATCGGAAATTCAAACGCATAGACTCTACGAGGAACTGCACAGCCCCTATTCGGAATATAAGGACACGCAAAAGACTTCCGTCGTGCTCGGCTGCGTGCCGTCGCAACGCGTGCAGGAGCTTATAAAATACGGCGAGGAAAACGAGCTTACCGATATAAAACTCGTAGGCGAAGCGTCAAAGGTACAGCCTTTCGTTGCGGTCGCGCATAGCGAGGTCGCGGACGCGCTCAAAGCGTTTTTGCAGACCGTTGACTATACCGCGATGGATTGCGGCAGCGACCTCACCCCGGCGGGCTGTATCCGTCAGATTGAGGACGAGATTTCCGCTCTCGATTTCGAGTCGCAGGATTTGACGACCCGCGCGCTCGTCAAAGAGATGTTCGTTGCGGATTTGAAAGTGCTTTATGACTACTATACCGTTGCGCTATCGACAAATCGCGCACTCGACGGCTTTGCCGTGACAAAGGAGAGCTTTGTGCTCGAAGGCTGGTATCCCGCGGAGTTCGAGGACGAGCTTAAAGAGGTCCTCGACAACGTTTCGGACGCAATAGTGTACGAGTTCAGAGACCCCGAACGCAACGAGGTCGTGCCGACTTACGTCAAAAATACCGCTATGGTCGAGCCCTATCAGGACGTGACCAATATGTACAGCGTGCCGAATTACCGCACCGACATCGACCCAAACCCGATAATGTCGATATTCTACTTCCTGCTGTTCGGCATGATGATTGCAGACGCCGCCTACGGCTTGATTTTGGCAATCGGCGCGTTTGTGCTTTACAAGATTAAAAAGCCCGTCCCCGGCAAGGGCAGACTGCTTCTCATCATAGCCATGGGCGGCATAAGCACGCTTATTTGGGGCGCGATATTCGGCGGCTGGTTCGGGCTGGAAATCGGCGGGACTTTCCTTGAAAAAATTCAAGTTTTGAGTCCTCTCGACGGCAACGGACCGCTGATATTGCTCGGCATATCCTTTGCGCTTGGATTTATCCATATATTGGTGGGTATGTTGCTAAACGCAATCAAGCTCATCCGCCGCGGCAAGGTGATGGACGCGCTGTGCGAGGTCGGCACTTGGTACGTCATATTCGCGGGCATTGCGATGACGGCGATAGGCTTGCTGTTTGCAAAAGGTATCCCCGCAATCACGTATACGGGCATTGCGGTGGCGTGTCTCGGCGCGTTTTTGCTTGTGCTTTCGGGCATACGCGGCAAAAAGGGCGCAAAAAGGATTGTGGGCTTCTTCGGCGGGTTTGCAAAACTCTACGACGGCGTAAATATCGTGTCGGATGTGCTGTCCTACGCGCGTCTTTTCGGTCTGGGGCTTTCGGGCAGTGTAGTCGCGCTCGTCGTCAATCAAATCTGCTCGGTCGTGCTCGGGTTCTTCCCGACAAACATCGTGGCGATAGGATATATCATCTGCGTGCCGATTTTCATCATCGGGCACGTGTTCAATATCGCAATCTCCACGCTCGGGGCGTACGTGCATAATTGCAGGTTGCAGTATATCGAATTTTACGGGAAATTCTACGAGGGCGGCGGTCACGCGTTTATGCCCTACGGAACAAATACAAAATACACTTATCTCGATATGAGGAGGTAACAAAATGAGTATAGGTACTTTTATTGCCATTCTCGGCGCGGCGCTCGCGGCAGGCTTGGCGGGTATGGGCTCGGCAATCGGCGTAGGTATCGCCGGTAAAGCCGCGGCAGGCGTTACGAGCGAGGACCCCGATAAGTTCTCAAAATGCTTGGTTATGCAGCTTCTGCCGGGCACGCAGGGCATTTACGGATTGCTGGTGGCGTTCCTTGTGTTCGTGCAAATCCACCTGTTCGACGGCGTAATGGCTTTGACAGTCGGCGAGGGGCTTTCGCTCTTTGCGGCGTGCTTACCTATGGCTATCGTCGGACTCGTGTCGGCGCTCTACCAGTCCAAGGCGGCTTGCAGCGGCATCGCTATGATTGCAAAGCGTCCCGAGGAAAGCGGAAAGGCAATCATTCTCACCGTTATGGTTGAGACGTACGCCGTTCTTGCTCTGCTCGTGTCTTTGCTTGCGGTTATGATTCCCACCATTAAAGGCATGTAAGTATGAGCAAAGAAAGCATCGTACAAAAAATCATATCCGACGCCAAAACCCGCGCGAATTCCTTTGTTCAGGAACAGAAAGCGAAAGCCGACGACATACTCGCAGAGGCGGCGCAGTACTGCAAGTCGTACATTTTCAGATACAAGGCGGAAACGGACAAGATGGTCGCCGATATAGAGGCGCGCTCGAAAACCGTTGCCGAACTTGACGCGAAAAAGATTATGCTTGCGGCTAAGACAAAACTGCTCGACGGCGTGTATTCGCGCGCGACCGAAAAACTCGCCGCGCTTAACGGCGATACGCTTCGCCGTCTGCTTCTGTCTATGCTCGGCGCGGTCGCCGAGGACGGCGACGCAGTTACCTTGGGCAAAGGGCAAAAAGACCTTATAAGCGCAAGCGACGTTGCGGGCGTAGGCGCGGTCAAGGGCATTTCGCTTACGCTGTCCGACGAGTACGGCGACTTCGACGGAATGATTTTGCGCGGCAAGGGCGTAGATAAAAATCTAACTTTCGACGTGGAAATCGCGCTTCTGCGCGAGGAAACCGAAATGCAGATAGCAAAGGAATTATTCGGCTGATATGTCTGACAAGTTCGTATACCAAAACGCAAGAGTCAAGAGTATGGAAACTTCGCTGTTCTCCTCGCAATCGGTGGGGAGACTGCTTGACTGTACCTCGGCGGAAGCCGCGTTTAAGGCGCTTGCGGATATGGGCTTCGGCTCGGGCGCGTCCGTTGCGGACGGCGATTTCGACGCGCTGTTTTGCGTGGAGGAGACGCGCGCCGCAGAGTTTTTAAAGGAGTTCAACGTGGACGGAGCGCTCGACGCGTTCTTGGCGGAATATGACTTTTTAAATCTCAAATCCGCGTTTAAAAGCAGCGTCACGGGCAAACCCGCCGTCAAAGCTCCGAGCGGCAAATACGAGTTCGACGAGGTGAAAAGCTGGGTGGAGCAGGACGGCAAACACGACGTTCCCGCGCATTTTTCAAACGCTGTCGCCGAGCTTAAAAAACTTGCTACGACAGATAGCGTATCTCCGCATAAGGTAGATTGCATTGCGGATAAGGCGTTATACGAATACGTTTTTTCCACTTTCAAAAAGAGCGAAAAAATCCAAAGGAAGTATTTCACCGTCAAGGCGGACGCCGCAAATATCAACGCGTTTTTGAGGTGCAAGCGTTTGGGACTGTCCAAGGCGTATTTTGCCGAGGGCTTTATAGAGGGCGGCGAGCTTGACTTTTTGCCGTCCATATACGAGCAGTCGCTCGACGCGCTCAAAGAAAAGTGCCGCCGCACCTACTACGGCGATTGGGTGAATAAAGCCGTTGACGAAAACAATCTTGTCGCGTTCGAAGTGACTGTCGATAACGCCTTGCTCAAAATGTGGAAGGACGAAAAGGACGACCTTTTCGGCGTCGCGCCCATCGTGGCGTACTATCTTACCAAAGTCACGCAGATACGCGTGGCAAAGCTCGCGGTCGCGGGCATCAAAAACGGCGTTGACCAAGCCAAAATAAAAGAAAGGATACGTGAGTTATATGCGTGAGGGTGCGATTGCGGTTGTAGGCGATAAGGACTCCGTGTTGGCGTTCAAGGCGATTGGGGTTGACGTGTTCCCCGTCGAGGGGGAAATTCAAGCAAGGGAAACCGTGCATAGTTTGGCGCGCAATTACTCTGTCATTTTCGTGACGGAAAAAGTCGCGCTTCAAGCGGAAATGTATATAAAGAGATATAAGGCGCGCGCTTATCCGGTCATAGTGCCGATACCGTCGGCAGAGGGCAGCTTGAACCTCGGACTTAAAGGCATCGACGCAAACGTCGAAAAGGCTATCGGGACAAACGTGCTCGCAGACAACAAAGAGGACTAATATGAAAACAGGAAAAATCGTAAAAGTATCAGGTCCGCTCATCATCGCGGAGGGTATGGCGGAGTGCAAGATGTTCGACGTCGTGCAGGTGAGCGACAAAAAGCTCATCGGCGAGATTATCGAGCTCAGAGGCGACAAAGCCTCCATTCAAGTGTACGAGGAGACGAGCGGCTTAGGTCCGGACGAGGACGTGGTTTCCACGGGCGAACCGCTTTCTGTCGAGCTTGCTCCGGGACTCATCGAGGGCATTTACGACGGAATACAGCGTCCGCTTGCAAAGCTCAAAGAGATGGCGGGCGACAGAATAGAACGCGGAGTTTATCTCCCCGCGGTGGACCACGAAAAGCTGTGGGCGTTTAAGCCCGCGGTTGCCGTCGGCGACAGAGTGGAGTGCGGCTCGGTGGTCGGCACCGTGCAGGAGAACGTGCTCATCACGCACAAGATTATGGTTCCCTACGGCGTAAGCGGCATTATCAAGGAAATCAAAGAGGGCGAGTTCACCGTTGACGATACCGTCGCCGTCGTCGAAACCGAAGCGGGCGATAAAAACGTCACGATGCTCCAAAAGTGGCCCGTGCGCAAGGGCAGACCTTATAAAGAAAAATTATCGCCGCTCACCCCGCTTGTCACGGGGCAGAGGGTTATAGATACGCTGTTCCCAATAGCAAAGGGCGGCGTTGCGGCAGTCCCGGGACCTTTCGGAAGCGGAAAGACCGTCGTACAGCATCAGCTCGCAAAATGGGCGGACGCGGATATTATCGTGTACGTGGGCTGCGGCGAGCGCGGCAACGAGATGACGGACGTTTTAAACGAGTTCCCCGCGCTTATCGACCCGCGTAGCGGTCAGCCGCTTATGAAGCGCACGGTGCTTATCGCAAACACTTCGGATATGCCCGTCGCGGCGCGCGAGGCTTCCATCTATACGGGCATAACCATTGCGGAATATTTCAGAGATATGGGCTACTCGGTCGCAATTATGGCGGACTCCACCTCGCGCTGGGCGGAAGCGCTCCGCGAGATGTCGGGTCGTCTCGAAGAGATGCCCGGCGAGGAAGGCTATCCGGCATACCTCAGCTCCCGTCTTGCCGAGTTTTACGAGCGCGCAGGCATGGTCAAGGTGCTCGGAAGCGAGGACGTGACCGGCTCTATCACGGCTATCGGCGCGGTGTCGCCTCCCGGCGGCGACTTGTCCGAACCCGTCGCGCAAGCCACTTTGAGGATTGTCAAGGTGTTCTGGGGGCTTAGCGCATCGCTCGCCTACAAGCGTCACTTCCCTGCGGTGGACTGGATACAAAGCTATTCGCTCTACGCGGACAGGCTCGGCGATTGGTACGGCGAACACGTCGGCGACGAGTGGATGTCTTTACGCGCCGCGTGTATGCGCATCTTGCAGGAGGAGGCTCAGCTCGACGAAATCGTGCGACTCGTCGGCATGGACGCGCTGTCTCCCGCAAACAGACTTACTATGGAAACCGCAAAGTCCATAAGAGAGGACTACTTGCACCAAAACGCGTTCCACGAGGTGGATACGTACACTTCGCTTCAAAAGCAGCAGCTTATGATGCGCTTGATACTCGAATTCGACCGCCTCGCAAGCGAAGCCCTCGACGAAAACGTGGACATCGAGGACATTCTCGAATTGCCCGTCAGAGAACAAATCGGCAGGGCGAAGTATATCCCGGAGGCGGAAATATCCAAATTCGACGAAATCCTCGGCGAAATCAAAAAAGAGATGTCCGAGTTAGTCGGCGATAGGGAGGAATTCTGATGCTTAAAGAATACAACACCATTAGAGAAATTGTCGGACCGCTTATGCTCGTCGAGGGCGTAGAGGGCGTTAAGTATAACGAACTCGTCGAAATCCGTCAGGAAAACGGCGAAATCCGCAGCGGCAAAGTGCTCGAAATCAACAAGGACAAAGCGCTCGTTCAGCTGTTCGAGCCGTCGCAGGGTATAAAAATGTCCACGTCCAAGGCGAGATTTTTGGGACACTGCATCGAACTCGGCGTCAGCGAGGATATGCTCGGCAGGGTTTTCGACGGCATGGGCAGACCGCGCGACGGCGGCGCGCCCATTATCCCCGAAAAGAAGATGGACATAAACGGTCAGCCCATCAATCCCGTCGCGCGCGACTATCCCGACGAGTTCATTCAAACGGGCATCAGCGCGATAGACGGGCTCAATACGCTCGTGCGCGGACAGAAACTCCCCGTGTTTTCTATGTCGGGTATGCCGCACGCCGAGCTTGCCGCTCAGATTGCGAGACAGGCAAAGGTCCTCGGCAAAAACGAAAAGTTCGCGGTCGTGTTCGCGGCTGTCGGCATCACGTTTGAGGAAGCGGATTTCTTTATCAACGATTTCAGAAAGACGGGCGCAATCGAGCGCGCGGTCATGTTTATCAACCTCGCAAACGACCCCGCCGTCGAGCGTATTTCCACTCCGCGTATGGCGCTAACCGCCGCGGAATATCTCGCGTTTGAAAAGGATATGCACGTGCTCGTCATCACCACCGATATAACCAACTACGCAGAGGCGCTGCGCGAGGTGTCCGCCGCGCGTAAGGAAGTCCCCGGTCGTCGCGGCTATCCTGGATATATGTACACCGACCTCGCCAGTATGTACGAGCGCGCAGGCAGAATCGTGGGCAAAAAAGGCTCGATTACGCAAATCCCTATCCTCACTATGCCCGAGGACGACAAGACCCACCCAATCCCCGACCTCACGGGATATATCACCGAGGGGCAGATTATCATCTCGCGCGAGTTGTATAAAAAGGGCATAGTTCCGCCTATCGACGTTATGCCGTCGCTGTCGCGTCTAAAAGACAAGGGCATCGGCAAGGGCAAGACGAGAGAGGACCACGCCGATACGATGAACCAGCTTTTCAGCGCGTACGCGCAGGGCAAAGAGGCTAAGGAGCTTAGCTCTATCTTGGGCGACTCCGCGCTCACCGAAACGGATAAAAAATTCGCAAAGTTCGCCGACGAGTTTGAAAAACAGTATATCTCGCAGGGCTTCAATACAAATCGTCCCATCAAGGAGACCCTAAACCTCGGCTGGGACTTGCTTAGACTGCTCCCGAGAAGCGAACTGAAACGTATCAGAGACGAGTATCTCGAAAAGTATCTCGACAATAAAACGAGGAACGAGTAATGGCAAAACTCAACGTCAATCCCACGCGAATGGAGTTGAGACGCCTCAAAACGCGCCTCAAAACCGCCACTCGCGGACATAAATTGCTAAAAGATAAATCCGACGAGATGATTCGCAGATTTATGCTTTACGTGCGCGAAAACAAGCGCCTCAGAGAGGAGGTCGAGGGCGAACTTCAAGAATCCCTCAAATCCTTTATGCTTGCGCGCGCAGTGTCGTCAGACGCGGTTATCGAGGAAGCGATTGCCTTGCCCGGCACTAAGGTGGAACTCAACGTATCCTCGCAAAACGTGATGAGCGTCGAAGTCCCCGTATTTGAAATCATCAACAATGGCACGCAGGAGCTTTATCCCTATTCCTTTGCGTCGGTCACGAGCGAGCTCGACAGCGCTGTCGCGTCGCTGTCCACTCTGCTGCCAAAACTCTTAAAGCTCGCCGAAGTGGAAAAAACCTGCAATATGCTCGCCGACGAAATCGAGCGCAATCGCCGTCGCGTCAACGCCCTCGAATACGTCATGATACCTCAGCTTGAAGAGACTATAAAGTATATCACGATGAAATTGGACGAGAACGAGCGCGGGGCTACTACGCGCCTGATGAAAGTCAAATCCATGCTCCAAAACTCTTGATTTAGCGATATGCTTTGTCAAACGAAAAAATATGTACTGTTTTGAAAGCTCCCACATATAAAATGTGAGTGCTTTCCTTTCAGTAAAATTTTTTCGTTACTACCGCGCAAAACATTTTTGCTAAGATTTTTCAAAATATTACCCAAAAATCTTTTGCTTGGTGTTTTGCCCCCACAAAAATTACCCCATAAAATAGGGACATTTTATGGGGACCCCTTGGGGCATTTTATGGGGACCCCGAAATTTTTTATTCGTCACGTACGTTTTGTACGTTAGGCTTGTCATTCAAGCGTCACTTTCGCGCCTCTCATCTAAATCACGAGTTTTGGCTACTTTTTAGTTTTTGCGTATCGCGTCTAAATTGCGAGTTTTAGCGGATTATCGCACTCGTACATGCTTTTGAGTGCGCCGAGTTTCTCTTTCATTTCAAATAATAAAAAGTGCAGTTTGTGTTTAACTTGTTTTGTGTCAAGCAGTTTTATTATAATGATAAGCGAAGATAATAATTTGATTTCTCGATTGAGTTATATTTTATGGAAAAACTGTGAAAAGTTTTCAATTTGGCATTGACTAATTTAGAATTAAATGTACTATATTTATAGAGACGTTTAGATGCTGATTTAGGTGCCTCCATATATCACAAATGATGTACCGAAAACGGTACGCCATATATGATAATATTTAAATAATATAAAATATCCGCCGAGTTATCAGCGGATAATCCACACAATGTGGTTCGTTAAACGACGAGTTCGCATAATGCTTATTTGAACTTGTAATGTAGTCTCATAAGGAACTGAGATGAGTATATTGAAACACATTTGCGAAAATATGTCAACAAAAATTTTTCAATAGAAAAACAAAATACAAAAGGCAGAGGTCAAATTATGAAAAAGAACGGAAACAATAACGTAATGTCGGATTATTATATCGGGCTGGACTTGGGCACGGAATCTGTGGGATGGGCAGTAAGCGACATGAACTACAATCTTTTACGAGCTAAGGGTAAGGATATGTGGGGCGTACGTCTGTTTGACGAGGCAGAGACGAAGCAAGCTCGAAGATTAAACAGGACTAATAGGCGGCGTTTGGCAAGGCAAAAGTGGAGATTGCAACTTTTGCGCGAACTTTTCGACGAGGAAATATGTAAAATAGATAAGAACTTTTTTATGCGTATGAAAAACAGCGCGTTGATAGGTTCTGACAAGAATATGGATACAAAGTTTATCCTTTTTGCGGACAGCAATTATACGGATAAAAATTATTTCACGGACGAAATCACTAAAACCGCTTATCATTTGCGAAAAGAACTCATACATAATCCAAGCCCGCATGACATTCGTCTTGTGTATCTTGCGTTGTATCATATCATCAAAAGCAGAGGACATTTTTTGTACTCGCTTGACGATGACGGAGAAGAGCAGACGTTTGAACAGGTGTTGACGCAATTTAAAGAAACGGTAGAATCCGATTTGGGTTTGGCTATTGAAATATCAGATATAGATAGCGTAAAAGAAATTCTGTGCGATGATAAACTCGGCAAAAAGGAAAAGTCCGAAAGGTTGAAATCTCTTTTTAAGTCGAACGGCGAGAGCGAATTGGACAAGACAGTTCAAAAGAATTTGATAACTGCACTTATAAAGCTGATAGTCGGAATGACCGTAAATATCAAAGATATATACGTATTCGGCGAGTGTGAAAAGGATAGCTTTTGTGTAACTGACGCAGAGGATAAAATTCAGGAGTGCTTAGACAAATATGAAGATATAAGCGAAGTGCTTTTGAAAGGTAAGGCGGTCTATGACAAAGCAGTTTGCGAAAGGATATTAAAGGGAAATGACTATTTATGCGAATATAAGGTTTCGCAATATAAGCAACACGCTGACGATATAAGGCTGTTGAAAGAATACGTAAGAAACGTTTTATGCGACGCAGAGTTGTACAAAGAGATATTCGTATACAAGGCTGTCAAAGTAGCAGACAAGAACGGCAAGGAAAAAGAGGTCGGCTTGAAAAATTATGCCGCATATTCCCGCTATAAAAAGGGAGACGAAAAGACAGGAAAAACGACAAGCGAAGAATTTTGTGCGTTTTTGAAGGAGAAGCTCGGCAAAATCAAAGAGGGTGCGGACGAAAAATATTTTGTTATGTGGCAACACATAGAGGACGGGACGTTTGCGCCTAAGTTGCGCACGAGCGAAAACGGTTGTATTCCAAACTCTATGCACAAAAAGGAGCTTATAAAGATACTCGAAAACGCCTCCTCTTATTTGCCGTTTTTAAACGATAAAGATGAGAACGGACTTAGCGTAGTCAATAAAATCATTTCGATATTCGATTACAAATTGCCTTATTACGTCGGTCCTATCGGCAAAAATTCGCAGTATGGTTGGGCTGTGCGCAACAAAGGAATGGAAGATGAAAAGATATATCCGTGGAATTGGTCGTCAATTATAGACGAGCGAGAATCGTCGAGAAAGTTTATAGAAAGAATGAAGTCGCTTTGTACTTATACTGGCGACAACGTGATCGCGAGAGATTCGCTGTTGTATAGCGAATTTGCCGTGCTCAATGAAATAAACAATCTGAAACTCAACGGCAACCCTATTGACGTGGACGCGAAAAAACTTATATATCAAAGACTGTACATTGAGAAGAATAGAAAGGTTAGATTGAAAGATATTAAAGATTTGCTTATCTCAGAGGGATATGCGCAAAAAGGCGACGAGATAAGCGGAACTGATGAAACCCTCAATGCCACGCTATCGTCATATCATAAGATGAAGCGCATACTTGCAAAGACATCGCCCGCGACAGTCGAGGCAATAATAGAGCACGTCGTGCTTTTCGGCGACGCGAAAAATATTTTAAGGTCATGGCTAAAAGAGAACGTTCCGCAACTTTGCGAGGACGACGTTAAATACGTGCTGTCACTTAAATTCAAAAATTGGGGAAATCTTTCAAAAAGATTTTTGACCGAAATCTATGACGTTGACAGAATTGACGGCACGGGCGAACTCGTATCTATTATTGATATGATGCGCAACCATAACGTCAATCTCATGCAGTTGCTTAGTGGCAACTATGAGTATGCCAAGAAGGCGCGCGAATACAAGCTAAAAAAATCGGGCGTAGCTTCAAATCCGTTAAAAATGATTGACGAGCTATACGTTTCGCCCAAAATAAGACGTTCTATATGGCAGGCATTGCGTATTGTTGACGAGATAGTTGACGTGATGAAGAGTAAACCTCGTAAAATTTTTGTTGAAGTTCCGCGAGAAAACGACCCAAGTAAAAAGAATAAACGCACAACTTCTCGCAAACAGCAATTATTGGATTTGTATCAAAATTGCAAGAAGCAAAGCAAAGAACTTCTGAAATTTATCGACGGGGACGAATTCAAAAAACTGCAAGCATCGGTCGATAGTATGAGCGATGATAAATTGCGCGCTAAAAAACTGTATTTATACTATCGCCAATTCGGAAAGTGTATGTATTCGGGCGAAAGTATAGACTTGAACGAATTATACGACCAAAACCGTTGGGATTTGGATCACATTTATCCGCGTTCCAAAATAAAGGACGATAGTTTGGATAATCTCGTATTGGTCAAGGCGGAACTCAATCGTGAGAAGTCCAATACATATCCTATCGGCGACGGTATTAGAAACAATATGTACTCGTATTGGAAATTTTTACTGAATGCGGGTTGCATATCTAAAACCAAGTTTGAACGCCTTACAAGGTCGTCTGAACTCACAGATGACGAGTTGTCCGCATTTATCAACCGTCAGCTGGTGGAAACGGGGCAATCCACAAAAGCGGTTGCCGAAATTCTCAATACCATATATGGAGAAAGCGGCAACGGGAGTAAGATAGTATATTCCAAAGCCGCAAACGTAAGCGAATTCAGACAACATTTCGATATGTTGAAGTGCAGAGACATAAATGATTTCCATCACGCTCATGACGCGTATCTCAATATCGTTGTCGGCAATTATTTCGATACGCGGTTCACGTCGGATTTTATGCGCCATCTCAAAGACAAAGAATATTCGCTAAAACCCGAAGCGCTGTATAAATACTACGTCAGAGGCGCTTGGAACGCCAAAGACGACGAAACTATAAACGTCGTGCGTAAAACTATGTCTAAAAACAGCGTTTTATATACTCAAATGCCGCTTGAAGAAAAGGGACAGTTATTCAATCTCAATCCTGTCAAAAAAGACGACGAACTGATTCCGTTGAAAAAAGATAGGAAAACAGCAATTTATGGCGGCTATAATAGTGCAAAGGGCGCATATTGGGCGATTGTCGAATACCAAAAGCAAACGAAGCGCGGTGTGGAAAAGCGTATTGCTATCGAAGCCGTACTGATTTATCAAAAGACAGAGTATGAAAAGGACCCGCTTGCGTACGCTCAAACATATTGGGCAAAAGATGGTGAGATCGCAAAGATAAGAGTAAATAAGATACTCTATAAAACTCTGTTTGAAATCGACGGCGCACGGCTGCTTATATCGGGAAGAACGGGCAATCAAATTATATTTGTAATCGCCAATCAGTTGCTTTTCAATTACGAAACGACTAAGTATTTGCGTAAAGTTTTGAAAATTGCAGAAATATACAGAGAACGTAAAAAGGAAATAAGCGAATATGAGTTGTCCGACGTAAATTCCGAGGATAATATAAATCTTTACGACTTATTTATACAAAAGTGCAAGTCAAATGTATATGCGAAAGCGTTTGGCAAAGTGTACACGAATTTAATAAATTGCCGAGAAAGGTTCGTTTCGATTAGTATAGCGGAGCAGTGTAAAATGTTGAGTGAAGTGATTAAGGCGTTTGAGTGCAAAGCTATTTATGCCAAACTCAAAGAATTCGGTGGCAGTACCGATCAAGTAGGGCTGATACGCCTTAACAAAACGTTTGGTGGCAAAATAAGCATTATCTATCAATCCATAACGGGGTTATATGAAAAGAAAATCGTTATTGAGTGACGCATTATGGGTTTTCGCATCGTTGTGATTAGCAGCAGAGCCAAGCTCGATTATAAGATGAACTATATGGTGGTCCGCACCGATGAAAAGACCACCAGAGTTCATTTAGATGAGATAGCCGTGCTTATAATAGAAACTACTGCCGTTGCGCTGACTGCATATCTGATTGCCGAACTCTCGCGAAAGAAAATCAAAGTTATTTTCTGCGACGAGAAATACAATCCGACAGCCGAGCTTTGCAGTCTATACGGCGCTCACGATACGTCGCGGAAGTTGCGTGAACAGATAAGGTGGCAAAGCGATATAAAAGGAATTGTTTGGGCGGAAATCGTACGAGCTAAAATTCTTGGGCAAATGTCAAATTTAAAGGAGAGTAACGATAGAGAAATAGAGTTGTTACATTCATACGCGCAGGAAGTACAACCGCATGACAGTACGAATAGAGAGGCGCATGCCGCTAAGGTATATTTTAATGCGCTATTCGGCTTGGATTTTTCTCGCTCCGAAGATAACCTTATCAATACGGCATTAAATTATGGTTACGGGATTTTGTTGTCGGCGATTAACCGCGAGGTGGTCGCTTGCGGTTACGTGACGCAACTCGGTATTTTCCACGATAACGTGTTCAATCATTTCAACCTGTCCTCGGATTTGATAGAGCCGTTCAGACCCTTTGTAGATAGGGAAGTTTTGACGCTTAACGGAGTAAAGTTTGAGCACGAAGAAAAAATGAAACTGGTGGACGTTTTAAATAGCACGGTAAAAATAAAAGATAAGGAGCATCATCTTATAAATGCAATAAGTATTTTTATTCACAGTGTTTTTGAGGCATTGGCTGAAAACGATGTGTCCAAGTTGACTTTTCCTAAATATGAGTTATAGATTTATGCGTACAATACTATTTTTCGATTTGCCTACCGAGACAAGCTCGGAAGTTCGAGAGTATACGAAATTCCATAAGTTCTTAATCAAGAACGGGTTTGCTATGATGCAAAAATCTGTTTATTGTCACCTGTCTTTAAATGCGACTGCGGTAGGAAGTACGATAGCGGCTATTCGCAAAAATAAACCTGTCAAGGGATTAGTACAAGTTTTGACGGTTACAGAAAAACAATTCGCTCGAATGGAGTTTATCGTAGGGCAATATGACGGCGACATTTTAAACTCCGATAGCAGACTGGTGGTCCTATGAAACTCGCGCATTATAATTTTGATACTCCCTTTGAATGGACAGGGCATAACGTGTGCTCGTTGGTGATAGAAAACCCTAAATTCTATCGCGAGATTGTTGCCGAGTTATTTGAACAATCGCAAATCGGAGAGGGCGAATTCGTGCTGTCGGATGAGAATAAAATCATCGAATTCGATAAAAATTCCGAGATTATCGGTAATTTATTCGACGTCGATATATGCTCAAATAAAACAGTTATAAATGCAATAATAAAGGAAGCTGCCGAATGTGCGGCGAATAGGTTTTCTTCGGAACTTGCGGATATGTATAAGCATATAAATCAAGTGCTGTCCGACATATGTTTCGAATCCGCGAGCGAATTAACTTTTGACGAAATCAACGATATAACTTTATTGCTAAAAGCGTATCATCTGCGTCCAGATATTGAACAGCTTTCGTTTGCTGAACGATTGATTTCATATATGGAAATATGCCAAAAATACGCAAAAAAACGATTGTTTATAACTATAAATTTAAGAGCTTGCTTATCCGATGAGGACGCCGAAAGTTTCTATAATAGTCTGGTTTATCGTAAAATCAACTTGCTTTCGATAGAGTGCGCTAATCATAAAAATCTGGCTTGTGAAAAACGTAAAACCATTGACGAAGATTTGTGTGAACTTTGACTGCTTTAATATCATGCCATTCGCGTGTTATGGTATATTAAATCAAGATATAAAAGATAATCGTTGCAATCTGTTTAATTGTGATTTATAATTATCTAAATTCCTTGTTAAACGCATGACGAGTAATGGCGTTTTCTCAAATAATTTGAGGTTTGAGAGCAATGTAGTTTAATAAGGAATGAAAACCTTCGTAGCTTGTGTTTTGCACAAGCGTTTGTTTGAGAGCAATGTAGTTTAATAAGGAATGAAAACTAAACGCCGAAGTTAATTCGTGTTCCACGTGTTTGAGAGCAATGTAGTTTAATAAGGAATGAAAACGGTTATCTATGATTTGCGTTGTCAACGTGTGTTTGAGAGCAATGTAGTTTAATAAGGAATGAAAACTGCAAATACTACCTGATAATCAATAGGTATGTTTGAGAGCAATGTAGTTTAATAAGGAATGAAAACTCGCTATATGGCATTAAAAACGTTCCGTCCGTTTGAGAGCAATGTAGTTTAATAAGGAATGAAAACTAGTCATACGAAAAAGTCGTATGAAAAACCGTTTGAGAGCAATGTAGTTTAATAAGGAATGAAAACGACGCACTTGACGCAACTGTAAAAAGTTTAGTTTGAGAGCAATGTAGTTTAATAAGGAATGAAAACACGATGATAAAAATTATTTAATAGGTCATAGTTTGAGAGCAATGTAGTTTAATAAGGAATGAAAACCAATCAGTCGTCAGATATCATATCACGATAGTTTGAGAGCAATGTAGTTTAATAAGGAATGAAAACCGCAAATCATAGATAACCTGTTGTTTCACAGTTTGAGAGCAATGTAGTTTAATAAGGAATGAAAACACGCAAACGGAATTAGCAAGCAGAACGCACGTTTGAGAGCAATGTAGTTTAATAAGGAATGAAAACACAGTTAATTCACTAATAATGCACGAACCAGTTTGAGAGCAATGTAGTTTAATAAGGAATGAAAACCCCGCCTTGCTATATCCTACCGCATTAGTAGTTTGAGAGCAATGTAGTTTAATAAGGAATGAAAACCAAAAATTTTTTCTGAGGATTTGCATAATGGTTTGAGAGCAATGTAGTTTAATAAGGAATGAAAACCGCAAATCATAGATAACCTATTGTTTTGCAGTTTGAGAGCAATGTAGTTTAATAAGGAATGAAAACGAACCAATCGTTAAATACCGCATAACCATTGTTTGAGAGCAATGTAGTTTAATAAGGAATGAAAACAGGTTGGATAGCCCAAAGGTTATTAGGAAAGTTTGAGAGCAATGTAGTTTAATAAGGAATGAAAACGCTCCCACCCTTAATTCTCAGTTCATCCACGTTTGAGAGCAATGTAGTTTAATAAGGAATGAAAACGGATACTTTTACTTTGTCGGATAGGTTTAAGTTTGAGAGCAATGTAGTTTAATAAGGAATGAAAACACGATTGGTTGTTTTTCGTTAAAATCTGTTGTTTGAGAGCAATGTAGTTTAATAAGGAATGAAAACTTGCGTTAACCTTGTATTTGCCGCAGAGATGTTTGAGAGCAATGTAGTTTAATAAGGAATGAAAACATTGGTTGTTTTTTTTCGTTAAAATCTGTCGTTTGAGAGCAATGTAGTTTAATAAGGAATGAAAACTAAAAATGTATCGAGAATTCGAGATATTGCGTTTGAGAGCAATGTAGTTTAATAAGGAATGAAAACATCGGTACCCAAAGAGAACCCGCCCGCGATGTTTGAGAGCAATGTAGTTTAATAAGGAATGAAAACACTGGTTGTTTTTTCTCGTTAAAATCTGTTGTTTGAGAGCAATGTAGTTTAATAAGGAATGAAAACAAAATTTTTGTCTTTACTTATGCCCGGCACGTTTGAGAGCAATGTAGTTTAATAAGGAATGAAAACAAGGATTTTTTGGAGAGGACGCGAGAAATAGTTTGAGAGCAATGTAGTTTAATAAGGAATGAAAACCGTATGTTAAATGATTTTCGCAGACGATATGTTTGAGAGCAATGTAGTTTAATAAGGAATGAAAACAAGGAAACCGCGTCATATTGTTCCGCTTTGGTTTGAGAGCAATGTAGTTTAATAAGGAATGAAAACAAGAACAGATTTAACAGAAGAAGAATTATTGTTTGAGAGCAATGTAGTTTAATAAGGAATGAAAACAAGTGGTAATATGTATATGTAATCAAGAGCGTTTGAGAGCAATGTAGTTTAATAAGGAATGAAAACTATGATTTGTGTCGTTGCCGTGTAACATTGGTTTGAGAGCAATGTAGTTTAATAAGGAATGAAAACAGATAAGTATGTATACAACGAGGACACTAAGTTTGAGAGCAATGTAGTTTAATAAGGAATGAAAACCTCAGTACACTTGCCACAAGGGACGTCTATGTTTGAGAGCAATGTAGTTTAATAAGGAATGAAAACGTTTTTTTATACATATTAGCCCCCTTTTATGTTTGAGAGCAATGTAGTTTAATAAGGAATGAAAACCGTATGTTAAATGATTTTCGTAGACGATATGTTTGAGAGCAATGTAGTTTAATAAGGAATGAAAACACCCCGATATTGCGTTTGTTCTTCTTCACGGTTTGAGAGCAATGTAGTTTAATAAGGAATGAAAACCAACCAATCGTCAAATATCGTATTACGATAGTTTGAGAGCAATGTAGTTTAATAAGGAATGAAAACTCGATATTTTTCATCATCAATCCTCCTGGCGTTTGAGAGCAATGTAGTTTAATAAGGAATGAAAACCAAATACACAGTGAATAACGTCAAATCCGTGTTTGAGAGCAATGTAGTTTAATAAGGAATGAAAACTCGGTATAGGCATTGCGTGACTTGCTACTTGTTTGAGAGCAATGTAGTTTAATAAGGAATGAAAACAAAGAAGATGATGAGGAAAATAAATCACCTGTTTGAGAGCAATGTAGTTTAATAAGGAATGAAAACAACGTTCTTCCCTAACCTTTGCGCACATGAGTTTGAGAGCAATGTAGTCTAATAAGGAATGAAAACACGTGTTAATATTCAAACACAACCGCATATGTTTGAGAGCAATGTAGTCTAATAAGGAATGAAAACATCGGCGCGATTTGTAAATCCGTTTGAGTTGTTTGAGAGCAATGTAGTCTAATAAGGAATGAAAACAGATAGCCGCTTGTTGCCCTCGCTTGTCTTGTTTGAGAGCAATGTAGTCTAATAAGGAATGAAAACGGTTATAACACAGGTTATAACGCAGGATATGTTTGAGAGCAATGTAGTCTAATAAGGAATGAAAACAAGACGTAATAAATCCCCCAACTTCGGGGAGTTTGAGAGCAATGTAGTCTAATAAGGAATGAAAACGTTATCCCGTGTTTGTGCCGTATGCGATAAAGCTGATAGCGACGTTAAAATATTATAATCATCTGATAGAAAATATTAAAAACAAAACGGATAAACCTTTTATAAAAAACGGAGTAATCACTTATGTATCTTTTAGAAACTCGCTAAACGACGGTGCGGAGAGTTTATATAATGTTTGCATAGTGGATGTGGATGCAAAAAAGGTAAATTATATGATTGTCCCGTCGTTTGAGTATGATGAAAGCATAAATTATACTTTATTGGACGATGTGGATTTTGAATATCTGTCGAGTATTTATTTTGATTATGCATTAGATACAAAGGTGGGCATTGATTATCAGATTAAAAAGTAAGGCTAGCGCGTCATGCAAAATAGATAGCGAGGGGAATACTAATAATTAAATTTATCAAAATAAGGCAAGAATAAAGACTTTCTTATATATAACGTATATAATTTAGTATTATAATATAACAATAAAAAGCGGCGAAGCGGATATGACAAAAAACGGAGATATGACGAGATAGTATGGCGAGAAAGCGCAACAGGATAGGCAGGCAAGAAGCCATATATCAGCTCGCATTGGCGGGCATTTCGGCGGCGATAGCGTTGCTGTTTGTGGGGTTGAGCGTACTGGTGCGGTTCAGCACGGTTGCGTTTTACGTTGCGGCGTCGGTGGCGATTATGGTTCCGCTGGCGAAGCGCTATTATCTTGCGGGGTTTTTCGCGTATGCGGTGGCGGCGGCGCTGGGCTTTGTGATAGCGGGGGACATATACACGGTTGCGGGCTTTGTTGCGTACTTCGGTCCTATGGCGCTCATCACGGGCATAATGTACAACAAAAAGGTCAAGTGGTATATTGCGCTTCCCGTGAAGGTGGTGTATATCAACGGCGCGCTCGCCCTGCTGTATTTCGTATGCCACACGATAATGATAGACGCGTCCATTATGGACAAGCTCAGTTATCCGATTATCGCGCTTGTTGGGACAATCGCGCTTGTGCTGATAGACTATGTATTGCAGTTTGTATACTCGCGTCTGATACCGCTTGTGGAAAAGGTATTGCGCCCGCGCGAAAAAGCTCCCGAGCGTAGCAGTGACGATGACGACGAGGACGCTCCTCCCGAGGGAGACAGTCCGTTTGACGAAATGTAAAAGTATAAAGTGATAAGACGGAATATTGAAGCAAAACCGCCCGAGCAACAAAGGGCGGTTTTGCTGTAATAAATATAAAAAAAATATGAAAGAATTGGCAGATAAATATACATAGAATATATTGTTCTATGTACATATTATTATAATAGTACAATAATTTTAAGTAAAGAGACAAAT
>JAMPEA010000005.1 GCA_023665365.1 Bacillota bacterium | reverse complement strand
TTGCGCGGTAGCAAGATAAAATTAAGCTGTGGCTTTAACAATGATAGACCCTATCATTGTTGTGCCACTTGCGCTAATTTTATCGCTCGCCCTATACCCCCTTATGAACCCCCTTACCTGAAAACTCCTCATATCCCCCTGCCCCCTTACTCTTTAAGGGGGTTTATTAACGTCAGCTTGATAGGACGTTACACGACGCACACCCTTTCTTGATTGCTTCGTCACTCGCAACGGCGCGCTTTTATAGCTTTATGGGCGGCGGCAACTATATCGTTAGCAGTGATGTGATAAACTTCGCTCAGATACGCATTTTTGCCGACTTGTCCGAACTCGTCGTTTATGCCGACAAACTGCATAGGCACGGGGCACTCGCGCACGACCACCTCGGCGACAGCGCTCCCAAGACCGCCGCGGACGTTGTGATTTTCGCAAGTGACGATTGCGCCCGTCTTTGCCGCGCTCTGCTTGATTGCCTCTACGTCTATCGGCTTCCAGGTGTGGATATTTACAACTCTTGCGCCCACGCCCTGCTCGGCGAGGATTTCAGCCGCTTCGAGCGCGCGCTCCACCATAAGCCCGCTTGCAATCAGCGTAACGTCCCCCCCGTCGTCTTTGAGCGTGATTGCTTTGCCGAGCTTGAAATCGAGGCTGTCATCGTAAATCTTCGCCGCCTTTTTGCGGAACATACGCACGTACACGGAGGACGGCTTTTCGATAATCTCGGGCAACGCCTTTTGCATCATCGTAGCGTCGGTCGGCTCGAAACATATCATCTTGGGGATTGCGCGCATAAGCGCCATATCCTCAAACGGCATATGCGTCCCGCCGTTGACCTCGGCGGCGACACCGGGCTCGGAGCCAATCATCTTGACGTGCAAATCCGCATAGGCGACGGATATGAAAATCTGGTCGTAACACCTGCGCGTCGCAAACGGCGCAAAGCTGTACGTAAACGGAATTTTGCCCATTGCCGCCATTCCCGCGGCGATGCCTATCATATTTTGCTCGGCAATGCCGACGTTGAAAAACCTGTCGGGATATGCCTCTTTAAAGCACTTTGTCGCGTGACAGCTCATAAGGTCGGCGTCGAGCACGACGATACGGTCGTCAGTTTTTGCAATCTCCGTCAGAGACTGCGCGAGAGCTTGTCTTATCTCTTTATCATCCGTAATCATGCGTCAAACCTCCCCGTTTCCTTTCTCCACATATCCTCGGTGATAGTCATGCTATGGCAGTTTGCGGCGCTCTCTGCAAAGGACGCGCCCTTGCCCTTAACGGTGTTGAGGATAATCATATTCGCTTTGCCGGAGACTTTTGCGTTGTCGATTGCGTCTGAAATCGCCTTTATATCGTGCCCGTCTATATCCTGCACGAAAAATCCGAAAGATTTCCACTTATCCGCGGCGGGCGCGAGGTCGTTTATATCGCTCACCTTGCCGTCGAGTTGCATCTTGTTATAGTCGAGCATAACGATGAGGTTGTCGAGATTGTGCGAGCCCGCATACATACTCGCCTCCCAAATCTGCCCCTCTTGCGCCTCGCCGTCGCCGATGATGCAGTACACCGTAGCGGGATTTTTATCGAGCTTTGCCGCAAGCGCCATGCCCACCGCAACGGACAGTCCCTGTCCGAGCGAGCCCGCCGTCATATCTATCCCGGGGGTTTTTAGCCTGTCGCAGTGCGAAGGCAAATTCGTTCCGTTTTTATTGAGAGTGCCAAGCCATTCCTTGGGGAAATATCCCAAATCCGCCAGCACGACGTACATCGCGGGACCTGCATGCCCCTTTGACATTATAATCCTGTCTCTGTCGGGCTTATTCGGATTTTCAGGGTCGAGATTTTTTGCTTTTGAATAATAAATGACCGTCAAGGCGTCTATTATAGACAGCGTTCCGCCTATGTGACCCACCCCGAACGTACCTATCGTTTGGATTGCGTCGTCGCGTAGCTGTCTCGCCTTAACGGTCAGATTTTCTATTTCGGATATTTCCATATACCCCTCCTAAGATGATTACAGTATATCATTTGAAAAGGTATATTACAAGCAAATAAGCCAACCCGTTTAAAGGTTTTTACAAATTGTCCGCAATTTCGCGTCAGCTTAAATCCTCAAAATTTTACGGGAATTTTCAAAGTGTCGGAAACTATCTTCTTTATTTCCTCTTTGCGCTCCTCAGGCACGGACGACATATAATCGTCTACGCATTGTTTGAAGTATCCGAGCAATTTTATCTCGCTCATCGCCGCGAGGTCGTTCAAACTTACGTCTTTGCCCGTCTTGCTTGCCAAATCCTGCAACATCATCAGCGCTTTGAGCTTGTTCACTTCTACGCCAAGCCTCGCCGCGGACCTTTCAAGCTGGGATTGAGTCTTGTCGGATACGACGCTCTCGCCCGCAATCTCGCGCTCGTATGCCTCCACAAGCTCGGGAGTCAGCATATCGTAAACGTTCGCCGCGTCGCACAGCTTGCGCTCCGCGCCGTCGAAATCGAATATCGCCGCTATACTTATCGCTATCGCCACTACGGCAAAAATCACCGAAAAAATATTTCTACGTTTCATATTTCACCTCCCGCTTAGCGTGTGGAGTTTGCGGCATAATTATTCGGTTGCGAAAAATATAGAAAATCATTCCAATTTCAATTTTTACTTGATTTTTGGATATAATATGTTATACTCATAAAACAGATTGCGTTTATCCTCTATAAATTCGGGGGTGTACTGGATTCGACATTCGGTCAGAGGCGGTATAAGCACGTCGTAGGCTCGGCTACGTTATCAACGGAACGTTAAAATTAAACGCAAACAAAACTCAAAAGAGCGTCAACAACAATATGGCGCTCGCCTTCGCAGCTTAATCAGCCGCGCGTCGACCCGAGGTTTTCCGTTCCCTCGGTCATCGGCGTCAGAAATACGGACAACGCAACCCGAACGCCCGATAGGATTGCTGTCATTTAGGGCTCATCAATCCGCGGTTTGCCGGTGAACCAACGTGCGAAAAATCCAATCACCCGCTAAACGTGTAGAAAGTGCCGATTAAGAACGAGTGGACAGGGGTTCAATTCCCCTCATCTCCACCAAAAGCCTTGCTTTTGCAAGGCTTTTTCTGTTGCGCGGGGGAATTCGTGCAATTTTATTGCACGGCAAGCTATGCTTGCTAACCCCTGTCTAACAGGGCTGACGCGTCGCTTTCGGAGTATACTCCCCGCTCCGCTATTACGGAAGCCCTTGCGGCGCTTCCTACAATTCCCCTCACTTCCACCACTCGAAAATGCGCACCTATGGGTGCGCTTTTTTCGTATAAAAAAGCGACGACCCTTTTAGCGCATTTTCTCGTTACTAACCGCACAAAACATTTTTGCTAGGGTTTTTCAAACATTACGCAAAAATCTTTTGCTTGGTTACGCTTCGCGCTCACTCTTTTTGTGGTTTTTCTGTTGCTTGGGGAATTTGTGCAACTTTATTGCACGGCAAGCATTGCTTGCTAACCCCCTGTCTAACAGGGCTGACGCGTCGCTTTCATAGTAAACTCCCGCTTTTATAAAATGAAAGCGGTTAAAATCGCAAAAAATCATTTGACAGGGGCGGCAAGTCGTGTTATTGTGGAATCACTTAGGAAAGGAAGGAGCTTGAAATGTACGTAATCCCGAGCAAAAACGTATACGGATTGATGTGCATGTGTGACGAGGGGTAACGTCGCACAGGCTTTTCTTTTGGGAAATATTGACAATTAGGACCTGTGTGTAGAGCGCATACAGGTTTTTTTATGACTATAAGGGACAAACGATGGATAAGGTAATCGAAATTGAGGGGTTATGCAAGACCTTCAAAACGGACAAAGACGAAGTTGCGGCGCTGAACGGCGTAAATTTGAGCGTGGAGCGAGGCGAGGTAGTCGGCGTGATAGGTTTTTCTGGTGCGGGGAAATCGACGCTTGTCAGGTGTATCAACGCGCTTGAACGCCCATCGAGCGGACACGTATGCGTGGCGGGCGAGGACGTATCGACGCTTAGCGGCAAGGAGCTATTGCAACTGCGCCGCAGGATAGGAATGATATTTCAAAACTTCAACCTTATGCAACAAAAGACGGTGCTGAAAAACGTACTTTTCCCTTTGGAAGTCGCGGGCGTAAAGAGAGCGGCGGCGCGCGAGCGCGCATTGGAGCTTTTAAACGAGGTAGGGCTTGCGGACAAGGCGACCGCCTACCCTGCCCAGTTATCCGGCGGACAGAAGCAGCGCGTAGCGATTGCAAGGGCGCTTGCGCTCAATCCCGACGTACTCATCTGCGACGAGGCGACGAGCGCGCTCGACCCCGAAACGACGGCGCAGATATTGGCGCTGCTTAAAGAAATCAACGAGAAGTATTCGCTCACGATAGTGGTGATTTCCCACCAGTTGAACGTAGTCAAGAGTTTATGCTCGCGCATAGCGGTGCTCGACGACGGCGTGATTTGCGAGGAGGGCGACACGGAGGAGCTGTTTAAAAATCCGCAATCCGACGCGGCAAGGAGGCTTTTCGCCTACGAAGGAGGTATTTTATGACACCCGAGCTTTGGCAAGAGATAGGAATAGGGCTTTGGGAAACGCTGTATTCGTCGGTGCTCGCAACGATATTCGCATTTATCATCGGTTTGCCGCTGGGCGTACTTTTGGCGATAACCGACCGCGGCGGGCTGAAACAGAACTTAGTCGTCAACAAGATACTCGGCATTATCGTGAACGTGTTAAGAAGCGTGCCGTTTTTGATATTATTTGTGACGGTGCTTCCGTTTACGAGATTGGTTGTAGGGACGAGCCTTGGCGCGACTGCGGCAATAGTTCCGTTGACGATAGCCGCCGCCCCCTTTGTGGCGAGGCTTGTGGAAACGTCCGTCAAGGAAGTGGACTCGGGCGTAATCGAAGCGGCGCTGTCTTTCGGGACGCCTACGATAAAGATAATATGCAAGGCGATACTGCCCGAAATTATTCCGTCGCTCCTCTCGAACGCGGCAATCGCGTTTGTGACGGTCATAGGATACTCGGCGATGACGGGCTTCTGCGGCGGAGGCGGACTTGGCGCGATAGCAATCAACTACGGCTACTATCGCGGAAACACGAAAATAATGCTCGTGACAGTGGTGATAATAGTCATAATCGTGCAGATTTTTCAGGAACTCGGGCTCATGTTTGCAAAAAAACGCGACAAACGCAGAAAATCCAAAAACAAATAATTTGAAAAACAAAATAAAAAGATATATAATAAAAAATATCTAAGGAGTTGCTTATTATGAAAAAATTTATCAAACTGCTAACTACCCTATGCTTAGCCGCGGTCATCTGTATCCCAGCATTTACGCTGACCGCCTGCAACAAACCCGACCCTAACGACCCTAACACGATTTTAATCGGCGCGTCGGTCACGCCTCACGCGGAAATACTCAAAGACGTTGTAAAAGCCGAGCTTAAAAAACAGGGCTACAATTTGGTGGTCTATGAATACACCGACTACATTACACCCAACACCGCCGTGGAAAGCGGAGACCTCAACGCAAACTATTTCCAACACATAAAATACATGAATGAGTTTAACGAGGAAAACGGCACTCATCTGGTTTCGGTTGCAGAGGTGCACTACGAAGCGTTCGGCATTTACAGAGGCGGCAAATATTCGTCGGGCGAGCTTGCCGATTTGCCTGACGGAGCGAAAGTTCTTGTGCCGAACGACACTACAAACGAAGCTCGCGCGCTTTTCTTGTTGCAACAGGCGGGATTGATTACTTTAAAAGAGAACGTCAATCCTATGACAGCAACCAAGACTGACATCGAATCCAATCCCAAAAATCTCGACATCACAGAGGTTGAAGCCGCACAGACTGCCATTTCTCTGCCGGACACGGCAATCAGCATCATAAACGGCAACTACGCGTTGGGCGCAGGGTTAAGTTATGACGATGCGCTTGTGCTCGAAGAACAAAGCGCGGCGGTCGCGCAGTACGTCAACGTAATAGCCGTCAAAGAGGGTCACGAAAACGAGGCTAAAATCGTGGCTTTGGCAAAGGCAATCAAGACCGCGGCTGTCAAGCAATACATTCTTCAAAAATACGACGGCGGAGTTGTGCCCGTATTCGAAGTGGAGGAACTCCTCGACGAAATCGACGCATAATTAACGATGCGGATTTACGATTTATATACTAATCAAATTCGACTTAATCAACTGAAAAGAGAGGCAAACTGCCTCTCTTTTTCTTTATCTTTTGAGCTTTCGGCTTACAGCAAAGCGATTTCCAAGTCGAGGATTTCGCAATTAGGATATTTCTTTTGCAACCACGCCCTCGCCATAACGTCGGCTTCTTCCTTGCTTTGAGGTCTTTTGAATCCGATATTTCCGGTAAACGTACCCTGCACCAAGCCGCCGCCGTCCTTTCTGATAGTGTACTTGATTTCTTTAAAATTGTAATACATAAGCGCCTCCTTTCGCAGAATATTTTAGCAACATTGAAAACAAAAATCAAACGAAATCACTATATATTTAGGTGGACAGATTAATATAGTCTATGTTAAAAAAACAGATTTTACTAAACACAAGCCTTTTGGATTGATATAAACTAAATACCTTGCGTCGAGGAAAATCAGCCGAGTTTTAATTTGTCGTCAGCAATGTTTGCCAAAATATCCACAAAGGTATAAAAGCTGTAATTTTGGTGTTGAGTAAGCGACACTGCAAATTTTTGGGGCAGTTGCAAAACGGCGTTTAGCTCGTCGATAAATCCCATTACAAAATTGCGAAATGCGTCGTTATTGCTCAAATGAGAGAGTATGATAACGACGGAAAGAATGTTGTTTATTTTCAAATCATCTCCGTAGTTTGATTTTAACAGCTTAACAAAGTCGTTATTTTGACTGATTTCGTAGACGGTTTTATAATTATAAACTCTTAAATTATGTGCACAGAGGTTTCGTATATTGGTCAGTATGCGCAAAAACACGTACAGATCATTCGGCGTAAAATATTTGCCATATATTGAATATATGTGTTTGCAAACTGTCAATTTAAGTTTTGGCTTTTGACAGGAATATAGTCTACTCAAATCGCCGAGCTTCAAGTGCGAACATAATACCCAGATAGGTACGCTCCCGTGATTTGTCAGATAATGGCGTATGTTATCGTTGGAAATATCGGGATTCGTTTGACAAGTTTCAATCTGCTTTTTCAAAATCTCGATTAAATCCTTAGCTCGTTGTATATCTGTTGGATGATACGTATTGTATACTTCTAAATTCAAATAACCGCACTCGCCATAGGCATTTGCGAATTCATAGGAGATTATTGATTTCAGCATAGTTTCTATGTCGAGCAGAGTGGATAAAATGCTATGTCGCAAACCTTTATCAAATTGATATAGACAGCGAATGTATTCAAATTTGGTGTCGGAAATAAAATTTTCAGTGCCCGAAATCACAAACGGCTCTTTGTATCCGTTTATAACGCTGTAATAGTTATCTATCTCTAAAAATTTTTTTGCAGAGTTTTCGTCGTCAAACGACAACCCACGCGATTTAAGTATCTGAATTTGTTCGTCATAAGTTTTGAATGGTTTTGCCATAACGTAAAGAGCCAACACGGGTGTGTTGACTCTTACAATTTTTTTGGCTATGCTACGTATAGTGCATAGTACATATCATAAACGCTAAGATAGCTATACCTCTTAGCAAGTGAATGATATCATTTATTATTATGAATTGTCAACACAAATTTATAACTGTAACTTATATTTTTGCAAGTTATTCTGTCAGCGAATTCTCCTCTTGTTAGTTATTAATACCTTTAATTTTACAATATGAGATTGTATTTACAAAGCGATTTTTGAAAAAATTAAAAAATACGAGCTGATGTTCGGGGAAAATATGTACATAGAATATAATGTTCTATGTATTTATTTCTATATTCCAAACATTGTAATTTTAAGTAAGTCGTCTAACTTTGTCAAGGCTTTTGATAATTTTTAAATTTTATCGCAAAATTTAAGCGATTTGCGCTATTTAAACACAATTTATATACGTTGTTTTAGCCTGTTTTTAGGCTTAAATATACATAGAACATTATATTCTATGTATATTTAAAAGAGGCTTACAACGATGAGAAAAACGCAAAAAATACTGCCGATTATCCTTATAATCGCACTGTGCATAACGACTGTGCTGACGCTGACCGCTTGCAACAAAAGCTACACCAAAGCCAAAACGGACGATATGATTGCAAAACTGCAATCGTCGATAGACCTCAACAAGTCCGAACTCGATAAAAAGGTCAAAGACCTAACAGAAAAACACAACACGCAATTTGAGGAGCTTGTACAGGCAATACACGAAAACGAACAATCGCTTTACTCCCTCAAAAACCTGTACAACGCAAAAATCACCGCTTTTGAAAAAGCCGACGCAGACAACAAAAAAGCTATTGAGGATTTGAAAGCCGAATACGACGCAAAGTTTGCCGCGTTGCAAAGCGGAGGCGGTTCGGGGAGTTCGGGCGACAATTCGGCCGCTATCACAAACCTAAAAGCGGAGTACGACGCAAAAATAGCCGAGCTTGAAGAAGCGATTGCGGACAATCAAAAATCTATCGAGGATTTGACAACCGAATATAACGCCGAGGCGGAAGCACTCGAAGCGGAAATTGCGCAGGCAAATCAAACTATCGCGGCAAATAAAACTGCTTTGGAAAATTCCATAAGCAATTTAACGAGCGCTTATGAAGCAAAGGTTGCCAACCTTGAAGATTTGATTGAGACAATCCAAAACGTCGACGCTACGCAAGACGGCAAAATAGCCGACCTCGAAGAAAAGGTCGCTGCACTTTTAGCCGTCAAGTCCTACACCGTAACGTTCGACTCCAACGGCGGAAGCCCCGTCCCCTCGCAAACCGTTGACAAATTTGAAAAGATAACCCGCCCCGACAATCCTATAAGAACAGGCGAGGGATTGCTGTTTGACGGCTGGTATATAGAAGATGAAAAATGGTCTTTTTTCGGCAATATCGTAACGGAGAACATAACCTTAACCGCAAAATGGATTTGGTCGGGCATAACCTACACTCTATCCGATGACGGAGCTTCCTATTCCGTGACGGGATATAGAGGCACGTTTAATGAAATCGCCGTTGAAAGCACTTACAAGGGTTTGCCTGTAACGACGATTGAAAACGACGTATTTAAAGACTGCTTGGATTTGACAAGCGTAACCCTGCCCGAAAGTTTGACTAAAATCGGCTCATCGACATTTTCGGGTTGCACGGAATTGAAAAAAATCAACATTCCAAATAACGTAACGAGCATAGGTTCATCAGCATTTTCGGGGTGTGTAGGGCTGACGGAAATAAATATTCCAGATAAAATTAAGACTATCGCATCTTCCGTCTTTTCGGGTTGTAACGGATTGAGGGGAGAACTAACAATTCCAGTCGGCATAACAAGCATAGGAGCTTCCGCATTCCAAGGGTGCGACGGCATAACAGAAATCACCATTCCCGACGGAATGAAAACCATCGGAGCGTCGGCTTTTCAAGGTTGTGCGGGGCTGACGGAAATAAGCGTTCCCGCAAGCGTGACGAGTATTGGCGAGGGTGCATTTAGAGGGTGCAGTCGCCTTGAAAATATTACGTTGCCGTTTATAGGTCAAAACAGAAATACAACAACGGAACAACACGATTCCAAAAGCATCTCGCAATATGCGTTCGGATTTATCTTTGGCGGAGGTACTAAAACATTCGACCAAGACGCGACACCCACCAATCAGAGCGGATGGATATATCAAGGAGCATCCAAAAGCATAATATCGAGTAGCGGCGATATCAAAGCGGCTTACTATGGCTATTACATTCCCGCAAGTTTGAGAAGCGTGACCATAACCGACGTGACGGAAATATCTGCATATGCGTTCTATGGGTGTACAATGCTGACAAGTGTGACAATCCCAAAAGGCATTAGTATCGGCACTGCCGCATTTACAAACTGCGTCAGCCCTACCCGCGTGGATTTCAGCGCACAATAAATATAAGACCTAATTTATGCAATTTTTACAATTCCAATCAAATCAAAAACCCGTCAAAACTAAAAGCCTTGGCGGGTTTTTGATTGACGCGCTATGTAGCGATAAATCAATACTCGTATAAGCTCATAAGATTTTTGATTTCGTCAACCAGCTTCTTTTCGGCTTTGCGCTTGTCGTCCTGCGCGCTTTCGGTCACGACGTCGATGCTGTACAGCTTGATGAAATCGCTCACGAGAATTTGCAATATTTTTGTGTCAATAGTTTTTTTAACGTTAGCCATAAATACCTCCACATTTATTATATTAACGAGGGGCGCGAAATTGAACCGAAATGCGCTGATTTTTTAACTATTGAAAATAAAGCGCCGCCATGATATAATTTTATAAGCAATTCAATATTCAATCGGGAGAATTTTATGAAAAGAAATAAAACCTGTCCGCTTTGTTTTATCCGCAGACTGTTTAGGAGCAATCCTCCGACGAGCGAGCGTCCAAACCTTGCCGACTATGAAAACGGCGCGCCCAAGACGCCGCCTATGGGCTGGTCCACTTGGAACACCTTCCGCAACCGCATAGACGAAAATATGATACTCGAAACCGCGCGGGCGATGAGGGATAGCGGGCTCATCGAGGCGGGCTACAATCGCCTTAATCTCGACGACAACTGGCAGTCGTCCATGCGCGACGAAAACGGAGATTTGCAAGGCGATTTGCAAACCTTTCCGCACGGCATAAAATGGCTTGCGGACGAGCTGAATTCGATGGGATTAAAGCTGGGCGCATACACCTCCAACGGCACGCTGACCTGCGAGGATTTGCCCGCGAGCCTCGGGCGCGAAAAGGCGGACGCATACACGCTTGCGAAATGGGGCGTGGAATATTTCAAATACGACTTTTGCCACAACGAGCAGATTTCGCGGTACGCGCCGCTCGTATACAGCATAAGCATATCAAAAGACGGCGAAACGACGGAATATTCCGTGCATAACGCAGTCGTAGGCGGGCTCGCGCGCTTTATGACGGACAAATCGCTTCCTACGGGCGGATACGTGTCGGGGCTCGACAAAAACTACGGCGACATAACCTACAACAATATAGAGGTCGAGCGCGAGGGCGACTACGCGCTTTCAATCAACGTGAAAAAATTCGGTCGATACGAAAAGTATCTCGTAGCCAAAATCAACGACGGCAAGGAGTATGAAATCGACTTCCCCGCCCAAAAGAAACACAACGTCACGGGACGCTTTCAGACGGTCGTACACCTAAACGCAGGCAAGAACAAAATCAAGCTATATAACCCCGTCACCTCAAAAAGCGACAGCGAAATGTATCAGTATCGCAGAATGGGCTTGGCGCTCAAAGAAGCCACCGCGCGAGTCGCCTTGGAAAGGGGCGCAGAGGAAAAGCCCATCACGTTTTCCATATGCGAATGGGGCTGGGGCAAGCCGCAGTACTGGGGCGCGAAAGCCGGCAATCTTTGGCGTACCACTCCCGACATACGCCCTTGGTGGTTTTGGATTAAGATGATATACAACCACACCGTCAAGCTGTACGAATATTCGAGCGCGGGACACTTCAACGACCCCGATATGCTCGAAGTCGGCAACGGCAAGCTGAGCTACAATCAAAACGTATCCCACTTCTCGCTTTGGTGTATGATGAACGCGCCGCTTATCCTCGGCAACGACCTGCGCAAAATGCCCGATAACGTAAAGGCTATCGTCACAAACAAAAATATGATTGCAATCAATCAAGACCCGCTTTGCAAACAGGCTAAGCGCGTAAAGCGCGGCACTGTGGACGTGCTCGCAAAACCGCTTGCAAACGGAAGTACGGCAATCTGCTTTTTTAACAAATCCGCGCACTCGGCGAGCATAAAATACAATCTTAACAAACTCTGCGACGACAAGTACGTATCAATGAAAAAGGCAAACTCCTATGCCCTCGCCGAACAATGGAGCGGAGAGGAAATCTCAACAGCCGACAAGGTGCGCGTAAAACTCAAAAAACACGAAAGCAAGGTGTTTATTATAAATGCAAATTAGGCACGTTAAACACCCCTTCGGCGCGGTGATAGACGGAGAGTGCAAAATTCTCATTCTCGGCAGTGTACCCTCCGTCAAGTCCGTCGAGAATAACTTTTACTATATGCACCCCAAAAACAGGTTTTGGAAGGTGCTTTCCGCCCTGCTCGATTGCGACCTTTATAACGCAAACGTTTCCGCACGCAAAAGCGCGCTTTTATCCCGTCATATCGCGCTTTACGACAGCGTGGAGGAGTGCGATATTTCGGGAAGCTCGGACAGCAAAATATCAAACGTAATCCCCGCGGACATTCCCGCGCTCATCGGCGGCACGAAAATATCGCACATATACTGCAACGGCGCGGCTTCGTATACTTATCTTTTGAAGTACCATCCGCAACTCGGATATATGACGACTAAGCTCCCCTCCACCAGTCCCGCGAACGCCGCCTGCACGCTTGAAGCGCTGACCGACGCATGGAAAATAATCCTTAACAGCATCGACGAATTTTAAGGCGCAGTTGACAGAGAAAATATAAGATATTAGAATAACAACAAACTATTTATCAAAAATCAAATCCAAGCAAAGGTGAAAATATGTGTTTCAAACTTTTCTCGAAAAAGAAACAGACCGAACCGTTTGCGTCAAACAATTTAGAGCCGTTTTCCTCGCGTGGCAACGACCCTATCGTTGAGCGCGCCGACGACGCATACGTCCCGCAAAACGACGACTATTCCTACAATTTCAATAGCGGTTTCACGCTTACGGAATTCGGCGGCGCTATCGAGGAAGGCTTCCGCGAGACGAAAAACCCGACCGACGACGAATTGAAAAACGCCGTTGACAACCTTGTCCTTCACGACGGCGATATGTTCACCTTGATAAGCGACGAGCCGATAAACGGATATACGCTGGTCGGCGGAATGATTATGTACGGTGAAACCTCCGTAACCGCCTCCGTCCACGTCAGAACCGGCGTAAAAAACGGCAAGGAACTCGGCAAAAGCTACGATAAAAAAGTCACGGCAGACGGAATGCTCCAACTGCTCAAAGACTTTTCCGCGGGTCGCACCCCCAACATCCACGACGGCACGTGGGTATTCGACGAGGACCTCGAATATCCCGATTCAGATAAAAGGTTTCAAAAAAGAAATGCATTATGTTGTTAGATTGACAATGTGTTTGCGTTTCTTTTTGGCATATTCATAGGCTTTATATGCCCCGCTTTTTTCTCTTTGTTCGGCGTAAAATAAAACCCAATCGCTTTCGTCTATCATCGCTATATTGCGGAAGTATATGGACGGATACCAATAGTCATAAGATTTCTTCGGGCAGGTCAACTCCTCGTAATCCTTGCGCTTAAACCAATGCGGCGGCTTGTGCAAATGTTTATCAAGCGGAAAACAAAATATGCGTTTAATGTTTAATTGAACGTTTGCATTTTTCTTTTCCGTCACAATGTCATAACACAGGTCGTCAAAATCGCTTAGCCCGCCAAAAAGGAAAATTCGCACGCCGTCGGCAATAGCACGGTCGATTTCCGCCGCTGTTTTTGCCCTTAATTCGTCAGTAATCTCTACGTCTTTGTGTCCGAAACACGAACAGGTTTTTTCAAGTTTTTCCATAAAAAATGCCGCTCCCTTGCGAGAGCGACGCATAGCATACACCTCTCGCGTAGTTGCGACACCACATAAACTTGACCTCAAAGGAAACCTTATATTGAACAGAGTTGCGATAGCGTGTATTACTATCTTTTAATACTCTGTTCAAATAATTGGAAAATATGCTTTCGGCAATAAATGTTTCCAAAAGTCGTTATATGTGTTGTCGCAGGGCTATTATAATATAAATGATAAAAAATTTCAATATAAATTTTATCGGATGCCTTCCACTATGGGAAAACTGTCACTCAGTGACAGGTGAGGTGTAACCTCAATACTAAGGGGGTAAGGGCTGTTTTCCGAGTCCGCCCTATACCCCCTTATGAACCCCCTTACCTGAAAACTCCTCATATCCCCCTTGCCCCCTTATTCTTTAAGGGGGAAATGCGGAAGGTCCCCTCGTCAAGATGCCTAACGATTAAACTAAACCCCCGCGTGGATTAAAAAAGAAATGTGCGCGAAAAAGCCCATTTTTAAACCGCTTTTATTAAACCTTGTAATTTGCGTTCAGACAAGGAAAAGCACTTTTGCGAGCAACCCAACGTACAAGCCGTACGTGATTGCGGCAAAAGCGCTTTGACGCAGTATCAACACAAATTACAAGGTTTTAATCCACGCGGAGGGCGTCGACGACGTTTTTACGGGAAGCCCCTATTGCCGGCAATATCCCCGAAATCACCGTCAACACAAGGCTGAGTATAACCAAAATAAACGCGTGCAACGGGTGGAAATGCAATAGGTCTTGCACGCCGGACACCGCGCCGATGATAAGGCTGATAATAGGACAGAGAATATAAGTAACGATGATGCCGATAAGTCCGCCGGAAAGCCCGATGAGCGAGGTTTCGGCGATAAAGACGTTGCGCACGTCGCGCTTTCTTGCGCCGAGCGCGCGCAGTATGCCGATTTCGCGGGTGCGCTCGATGACGGAGTTGGACGTGATTACGCCAATCATAACGGTGGACACAACGAGTGATATGGACGCAACCGCGATGAGCAAAATGGACACGAGGTCGATAATAAGCGTGAGGTTGTAGATAAACATTTCGGACACGTCGAAGTAGCCGATATTGCCGCCGTGCCAAGTGTTCCAAGAATCGACGTACTTGCCGATATTTATTTTCTGCTCGTAGGTCTCGGGATAGAGGTTGATATAGGTGGGGGCTTTGGTCGCGCCGATTGCCTTGATAAACGACGTATACGCGAGGTTGTTGGTCAAGACTGAGGTGATGGACGTGCCGGACGCGAGGTCGTTGTCGTTAATCCACTTTCTCGACGCCATAACGGAATTTCTATCCGAACTCGGATGCGCGATAAGATTGCGCTGGGCTTTGGCGATTTCGCTGTTGTACGCTTTATTGACTACATACTCGGCAAGCTCGGGGGTGTAGCAAATGGCGGATGAGGAAACGTACGCCGCTTTCGACCTCTTTTTGGGACGGATAACGCCGACGATTTTCAACTCCGTATCCGAGCCGTCGTACATGGTTTTGAAGCTCTCTTGGGAGTCCAAAGGGTCGCCGAAAAATCCGTTTTCGAATTGCCTGTAATAATTGTTGTTGTCTACGAGCTTAAACGTCTTGCCGATGAACAGGTCCGAATTTATTTCGTCTGCGGACAAACCGTCCACCGAGATGCCGAATTCTTCGAGCATAGCCTCGTCAATTTCGTTGCTTGTGCCGACGCAGAGTAAAAGCTCGTTTTTGTTTTGCGGATAGCGGCTGTTTTCGCCGATGAGCGTGTAGGATTCGCGCATATTGTCCTCGTCTACAAGCACCTGCCAATACTGCGGCTGAACGCCGCTTTCGCCGAGGATACTCATCGCAATAGTCATAACTGTCGAGACTTCGGGCTGTTGCGACACGTCCTTATACTCGATTTCGCCCTCCTCGCCGACGGTCTTTGTCACAAGGTTGTAGCGAACGCCGTAGTACACGCTTTTGGCATCGTAATAATCCTCGGGCATCTTAGCCATATACTTTGCAAACGCCTCGGAAAGGTCGTTTTTGGATACGGATTTGAAAAACGCGTTTAAAAGATTTGCAAAGCCCGATTCCATACTGCCGCCGCTGCCCGGCTTGATTGTGATTTTATCGTTGGACGGATACGCGTTGCCGTTGGGCTTGGTTGTGGATAAATTGGACATAACGTCCATAATCGCGGACGCTTCGACGTTGTATTCGTACACGCCGACGGGCACTCCCGCAAGCGAGTCGGTCTGCATATCGTTTACAAACACATCGAAGCCGTTGGATATTGCAAGCACAAGCCCGAGCCCGATGATGCCGATGCTCCCCGCAAACGCGGTTAAAAACGTGCGGCGCTTTTTGGATATGAGATTGCGCAAGCTCAAATTAAACGCCATGCCCGCGCTCATCGACGTAGGTTTAAACGTCGAATCCCTTTTTTTGCGTTTTTTGCTCAAACTGTTTAGCCCGAGGCGGTCGAAAATCTCCCTGCTGTCAACGCGCAGATTTTTCATCTGCTTTTTGCGCTTGCGATTGGAAACCTTTTTCTTTTCCTCGTCGGGCTGAATGGCAAGGCTGTCGTAATCCACCTCCTGCGCGGACTCGACGATATGCACGTCGCCTACGTCGCCGTCGAGCGATTCCGTATCGGTTGTAAGTATATCATCGGCATCGCCGCCTTGCGCCTCATCGTCGCTGTCGAAATTGTCGCTCCGAAGTCCGCCGACGTATGCGCCGTAGGAAGCGTCGGCGCTATCCTCGCCGAGACTCTCTTTTGCGTCCTCGTATTCGTAAGGATTGGTATCCTCGATAAGCTGTCCGTCCTTGAATTTGCAAATGCGCGTGGAATAGGTCTTTGCAAGCTCGTCGTTGTGCGTCACCATGATGACGAGGCGAGTATCGGCTATCTCGCGCAGAATATCCATAACCTGCACGCTAAGCTCGCTGTCAAGCGCGCCTGTCGGCTCGTCGGCAAGTATGATTTTGGGGTCGTTGACGATTGCGCGCGCTATTGCCACGCGTTGCATCTGTCCGCCCGAAAGCTGATTGGGGCGCTTGTTCATCTCGCCCTCTATGCCGACCTTGCGAAGCGCGTCGATTGCCTTTGCCCTGCGCACCTTTTTCTTTTCGCCGACAAGACTGAGCGCAAGCTCCACGTTTTCGAGCACGCTTAGATGCGGAATTAAGTTGTAACTTTGAAATACGAACCCGATAGTGGCGTTTCTGTATGCGTCCCAGTGTAAATCGTCAAAAGACTGCGTGGACACTCCGCCGATAATCAAATCACCGCCGGTGTATCTGTCAAGACCGCCTATGATATTGAGCAACGTCGTCTTTCCGCAGCCGCTCGGACCTAATATCGACACGAACTCATGCTCTCTGAAAGACAATGAAACTCCGCGCAACGCGTGTACCGTCGTGGTTGCGGTCTCATAGTTTTTGACTATATCACAAAGTTTAAGCATAATAAACCTACCTCGCTAATTTTCGCACTCGACCGTCCGCGAGCGCGAACTCTCAGCTGTCGAATTTAATATCCTTTAAGATTGCAAGACCTTTCGTGACGATTTCGGAAATGCGGCGGCACAGTTCTTCGAGCGAAAGCGTACTCTTGTGGTTGTACCAAATTTTGAAACACTCGCATATCCCCGCGCTCACGAACGCGGCGACGTACTTTGCCCTCGACGCGTCTATATCGAGCTTGCTGTCCCCGGCGTACTTGATAAACACCGTGACGACGCGTCCGTTGACCTTGTCGAGCAGACGTCCGGAATTGTTCGAGCAAAGTATATATCTATTATATTCGTCATATTTAGTTATTTCCCTTCCGATTGCGTTTAAAAGCGGATAAGGATTTATCATGCACTGCACCCAATCCTGCTCGCTCATAACTTTGTCGATATAGGCAAATATTTCGTTTTCGATTTGGTCGCGCACGGCGGATACTGAATCGTAGTACATATAAAATGTACTGCGCGTGATATTTGCCGCTTGCGCAAGCTCGCTGACAGATATTTCGGTCATCTCCTTTGTCTGCACAAGCTCATTGAACGCCTTGCGAATCGTATTTTTGGTTCTTATAACCCTTTTATCAGTAGTCTGAATTTCCATTTGTACCCTATTTCGGCGATTCCGAATTTATCTTTAAAATATCTTACCATACAATTGTATGATTTTCCATAATTTTTTCAAACTTTTAATTTAATAAAATTTGTAAATATCGCTCATACTACGCTTGGTTAAAAGCCACGCCGCCTACAATTCCGCACTGCGCCTTTGGAGCAAATAAAAAATATCGGCGGTTTGAGTAGGCGGCAAAAATATCAGGAGTGTTTATGAAAAAGAGAAAAAACAGAAAATACGACGTTCCGCTTTCGCACAGCAATATGACGACGCACGAAAATATGCGTTCGCACTTTGACCCCAACGGCAGTTGGACGGGCACGCCCGAGGACAACGGCTATCCGATAACCCCCGACGGCGAGAGACCGATACAAGATGCGGATGACCTGTGAAAAATTTTGCGCATATTGAACACGCTCCCTTTTCGGGAGCGTGTTACCTTTTGCGCAAAATTTTTCACCTCTACCGCGCAAAACATTTTTGCTAAGATTTTTTCAAAATATTACGCAAAAATCTTTTGCTTGCTTGGCGCACTTCGTGCGCTTTTTTTGCTTTTCTTTTAGAAAATTTTCACAGCAAACTTACGCTAAATTTCAATCACATAAGTTGAAATTGATTTTGCGCCGACGCGCAAATATCCGTCAAAATCGCACTCTTTCGTCTCAAAATCGCTATTTGCGTCGGTGACGGTTGCGGCAATATGCTTTGGAGTTACGCCGTCAAGACGAACGCGCTTTTCCTTATCGCCGCTGTTTATCGCTATAAGCACCAAATTTCCATCCGTATTTTTAAACGCTATTTGGTCGAAATCGGCATCTATGAGCTTGTTGTTGCCGTATTTTGAATACACTCTCGTCGCGCCCGTTGCAAAAGCGGAAAATTGCTTGAAAGTGTAATATCGCTTGGTCATGCGCAGAAAGTCGTTGCCGTCGCCGTCAACGTTCCAATAAACAAGCCCATCCTCGTAGTCGCCGTTCGATATGGACAGCCACCAGCTCCACTCGGTCGCGTTGAAATAGTACAAATCGCGCAACATAACTTTGGCGGAGTAAAGCCCCGTATCTATGCTCTCGTCAACGCCGTCGGTCAGTATGCAGTATTCGCTCATCGAGATATTTTTGCCCGCGAAGTTTTTATCCATATAGTTTTTAAAACTGCGCTTTGTGTACGCGCTCAAATCGCCGTGATAGGAGTGCACAAAAATTGTATCTATCTCCTTAAACCAATCGTAACGGCTAAGCTCTTTTAGATACGGCTTGATTTTGCTAAGCTCGTAGCTTCCGCTTTCAAAAATATCGAGTTTATAATTTGCGGAGTTTGCGGCGTTAAATTCGGCAAGCGTCCTATAAAACACGTCGCAGAATTCGGCAAGAGGTTTCGCGTCGTAATGGCAACCCTCCTGCGAAGCGTCGTCGCCGCCCCAGCTCCATTGCGGCTCGTTGATGGGGCTTATAAAAATTTCTATATCGGGGTCGTAGGCGCACACGATATTTTTATAAAGCCAGTCCGTTATGATGATGAGATAGTTTGAAAACGCCTCGTAGCACTCCTCTTTGAGGTTGTTTTGCTTTGGAACGTCGGCGTGAGTTTTCCCGTTGCGGGTCATGAGATAATGCGGCGAATTTGCAAAAAATACCACCTTTTCGATATTGCCGAGCGAAAGCGCTCTTTCAAACAAGTCTCGCACGCCCTCGTCGCGCGTAAAATCGTAGTTGCTCGTGTCGTTGAAAACGGAATAATCGCCGTCGAACGCTTCCGCCACAAAAAAGGATTCCGCCCCGCGTTGAGGGTCCCAATAACTGTCCGACTCGACTCCGCCGCCGCCTACGTTATAGCGGAATATATTCATCGAAAGCCCGTCGTCGCCGTAAAGCAAATCCATAGCCTCGTCTTTTATGCTGTCGTCGTCGAGCAGTCCGAACGCTTGGTATCTCCACGCCGACGACGCGCCGAACCCATCGACGGTCTGATACTCGCGCGAGAGGTCCACGCTGATGAAAGGCTCGCCGAAAACCCCGACCGAACAGCATATTCCGAGCGTGAAACTCGCTATCAACAACAGCGATAGCGCAATCGCAGTCGCAACAAATAGTTTTTTGTGCCTTCTGTCAATCATAAGTATGCCCTAAAAATCAGTCCTTTTTTGCGGTTTTTTGGAGCTTTTGCTTGTTGCCGTCCTTATCGACAGTGTAGGTATTTTCAAGCTGACCGCGCAAATTGCCGACTACGCTGTCGATATAGGCGCGGCGCAGTTTTGCCTGCTCGGCTTTTTCCTCCTCGGAAAGCCCCTCTGTTTTCGCCTTTTTTGCAAGATAATTTATCCTTTCAATATCAACCATTTCACACCTCGTGTGTTTTTAACACACGCTTCGCGTGATTGAAACACACACTGTACTCCTCTTTAAACTTTTATAGGACAACTCATCTATCCTTTATACGACGCACGTTTCGCGTGGTTGATACGAACGCTACGTTCTTCTCCCTCACTTTTATAGAATAACTCAGCTTTCATTTCTAACCCACGAAGTGGGTGGACCAATCTATGGGATTAAAGCCGTGCGCCTGCAAAAACGCATTGCATTTTATAAAGTGTCCGCAGCCGAAAAACCCTGCATATGCGCTTAGCGGCGAGGGGTGCGGACATTCGAGTATAAGGTGTTGCGGCGATTTTATAAGCGCTTTTTTGGAGCGCGCATTCCCGCCCCAAAGCATAAACACAATCGGCTCTTTTCTCGCGTCGAGTTTTTTTATTATGCTGTCGGTGAGCGCCTCCCAGCCCTTGTCTTTGTGCGAATTGGGTTGTCCCTCGCGCACGGTGAGCACGGTGTTTAAAAGCAGAACTCCCTGTTTTGCCCAAGGCACGAGATAGGGCGATACGTTGCGTATGCCGAGCTCGTCCTCGATTTCCTTAAATATATTCACGAGCGAGGGCGGAGCGGGCACGTCGGGCTTGACAGAGAAGCACATTCCGTGCGCCTGTCCCGCGCCGTGATAGGGGTCTTGACCCAAAATGACGACGCGCACGTCCTCGTATGCGGTGTATTTGAGCGCGTTGAATATGTCGTGCATATCGGGATAAATCCTACGCGAGCGATACTCCTGCGCCAAAAATGAGCGGAGATTTTTGTAGCTTGCGCTCTCGAAGTCCTCTTTGAGCAGTTCGTCCCAGCTGTTGCCGATGTTTACCATAGCTTTTCCTTTCGTATTTTATTGTATAGATTTATATTTATATAAAATAAATACTATATAGGTCTTTTTTGATTATAGCATACAATTTTCAATATGCAAGGTATATATTGGGCTATTTTGACCCATACTACTTTCAAGGCAACCGCCTTAAAGGAGAATTAACATGGCAACAAAATCCAATTCTGCAACGAAGCAATCCAAGAAACCCACCACCGACTGTCATTGCGGCGAAACCAAAGGCGCGGCAAAGACCAAAGAAAAGAAATCGACTAAAACCCGCGACTGCTCGGATTGCAAATAACACACTTCGTGTGATTGAAACGAAAACTGATATGTCCTCTCGTAATTTGAGAGGATATATTATTTTCGTCTGCTTATTGCTTTTTCTTTGTGCGACTTTAACGAAAGCTGATATGTCCTCTCAAAGTTTGGGTGGACATATTGCTTTTTTCGCCATATTGCTTTATTTTTGCGCGATAGAAGCGAGAAAATCAAATTAGCGCAAAGACAATGCTGATTTTAAGCATTGTCGGGTGCTGCATGATGATTTTCGAGCAAAATATCGTTTTTGTGCAAAGCAAGCGGACAGTTAAAGCCGTAGACATGTTGCACGAGCTTTGCGTCGTTTGTGACGCTCCCGTCCTCGCAGTGCACAATTTCGCCCATAGCGAAAGTCATGCCGTTCGTATCGTTTGGGGACAACACTGTGACAATATCTCCGCTTTTAAAGCGATTGCGCATCTCGACCGTGACAAAGTAGCCGCTTCCCGCAGGCGTAACGTCGAGCACGGTTGCGACGTACTTATACTTTTCCTTTAAACACTCGTCGTCGAGCGAAATCGTATGCGTGTTTTCGCCGTCGAGATAAGCCTCGGTGTACGCGCGGTGGGAAATGTTTTCAAGGATATTGTTATACTTTTCCGCGTTTTTGATTTCGCCGAATTGCGCGATTTCGTCGAGCGCGCGGCGATAGGCGGTGGCGACGGTGGCAACGTAGAACTCGCTTTTCATACGCCCCTCGACCTTAAACGACGTTATGCCCGCCTCGATAAGCTCCGGCAAGCGGGAAAGCAGACGCAGATCGCGGCTGTTCATAAAATAAGTGCCGCGCCCGTCCTGCTCGACGTCAACGCACACGTCCTTTCGCCCCTCCGTCAAGCGATACCCCCAACGGCAGGGCTGTACGCACTCCCCGCGATTGGAACTGCGATTTGAAAAGTACGACGACAGCAGACACCGCCCGCTGTAACTGACGCACATTGCGCCGTGCACAAACGCTTCGAGTTCCATATCGGGCACGGCGGCGTGGATTTCGCGGATTTCGTCAAGGGACAGTTCGCGCGCAAGCACCACCCTTTTTACGCCCAAATTTCGCCAGAATTTCACAGCCATTATATTGGTTGTGTTTGCCTGTGTGGATAAATGTATCGTGAGATTTGGCGCTTTCTCCTTGCAAAGCGCAAGCAAGCCGACGTCGGATATGAGCGCCGCGTCCGCGCCCGCTTCCTCTAAAAACGCAAAGTAATCGCCCGCCTCTTTCAAGTCGGAATTTTTTGCGAAAATATTTGCCGTGACGTAAACCTTTTTTCCGAGGCTATGGGCATAGGCTATGCCCTCTTTAAGCTCGTCGCGCGTAAAATTGTCCGCAAAAGCTCTAAGCGAAAAGTCTTTTCCGCCAACGTATACCGCGTCTGCGCCGAAATAAAACGCAGTGCGCAATTTTTTCAGATTTCCCGCAGGAAGTAAAAGTTCAAGCATAATCAGTCCGTGATAATCGGGATTGTCCCGAGATATATAATGTCGTTGCGCGCCTTTGCGTCGCCCTCTGCAAGCACGAACGCCTTATATGCGACCTCGCCGCCGGCAAGACGCACAAGCTCCTCTATTCCGCTTAGGCTTCCGCCCGTGGACACCACGTCGTCCACAATCGCAACGCGCTTGCCAGCAAGCAAATCGGCGTCGCGCTTGCTTAGATATAGCGTCTGCTCCTCGCCTGTCGTGATGGACTTAACGCTCGTCTGCAAGCCGTCTTGCATATACAGCTTTTTGGATTTTCGACAGACGGCGTAATATTCCTGTCCGAGTTCGCGCGCGACCACGTGCGCAAGCTGTAAGCCCTTGGATTCGGCGGTGATAACCACGTCGCACCCCGCGACGCGCTTTGCTATCGCCTTGCCGCAATACTCTGTGAACGACTGATTGCCGTGCAGATTGAAAAAGCAAATCCCTATCCCCGACGGCAACTTTAAAATAGGCAAATCCGCCTTGCGCCCGTCAATATCCGCAGTATAAAATTTTTCCATAGCTTTCACCGTCTATTTATGATAACCGCCCATTGCGAGCGGTTATCGTAGTATTGCTTGATATTATTTTTTGGATTTTTTCTTTTTCGATTTCGGCTCGTCGTCGAGAAGTTCGCTTATATCGATGCCGTCGAGGTCGGAGAGGTCGGATAAGTCGTCCAAGCTATCCAAATCCAATCCGTCGAGGTCGGACAAATCGTCGAGGTCTTCAAGGTCGTCTTTCTTCTTGTTCTTTTTCTTTTCCCTCTTTTTCTTGGCGGGCTTTTCCTCTTTGGGAGCTTCGGCGGGAGCGGCTTCTTCGACAGGAGCGACCTCATCGAGAGGAGCAACTTCCTCGACGGGTTCTTCTGCGTCGGGTTGCGCCGTGACTTGCTCCGCGACCTGTTCCGCCTCTACAATCGGCTCGGCGGGAGCATCGCTTTCGTGCGCTTCCTCGGCGACGGGCGCAGGCTCGCTTTCTGCTTCGGCGGTCGCCTCCTCCGTCTTTTCGCCGTCTAACTCTGAGGCGGGTTCCGTTTTCTGAACAGGCTCGGTCGTTTGGACAGGCTCGACGTTCTCGACAGGTGCGGTCGTTTGAGCAGGCTCTGCCTCATCGGGCTGTTCTGCGGGTTGCGCCGTAACCTGCTCGGCAGTCGCTTCGGCAACTTGCGGAGCTTCGGATATTTCGTTATTTTCCTCGGCTATCCCGTCGCTTGCCGACGGCTCGGCGGCTTTTTCGCTTTCGACGGACTTTTTCTTCTTGCTTGCCTTTTTCTTTTTGGGTTTTTCCTCCGCCTCGGCGAGGTCAATATCATCGAGATTTACGTCGTCAACGTCAATATCGTCGAGATTGATTTCGTCAAGGTTTATCTCATCGATATTTATATCGTCGAGGTTGTTAAGGTCGATGCCCGAGAGGTCTATTCCGTCAAGGTCAAGCCCGTCGAGGTCGATGCCGTCGAGATTTATATTGCCCAAATCCTTGCCTTTGATTGCTCTGCGTTGCTGAGCGTTTTCGATGTCCTCGACGTCGGCTAAGGTCAAGTCCTCTGCGAGGAGACTGTTTTCGTCGCTCTCGTCGGGGACGTATTCGCCCTCGGCAATGAGTTTAGCGGTATTGTTTCTGATAATTCTATCGCGGGAGACGGCTGTTCTGAGTCGCGTTTTCTTTGCGCACTCGCGCAGTATGCCCGCCGCGATGACGAGCACTACGCCCACCGCGCCGAATATGCTGAACCAGTTTCTCGTGCCGACGAGATTGATGACCGCCATAAGCAGGTTGTTAGACTGCACCCAAGTCGAATTTGCATAGCCCGAGAACCCGTAGATGGTATTCATAGGCATAAGCCCTATGTCGAGCATATTGTCGTCGTCGATGCAAATGCTGATATTGAGGTTTGCGCCGCCGGTTGCGAATTCGATAAGGTCTTGCAAGTCGTCCTGCAAAAGTTCGCCCACGGAGTCAACCAACTTGCCGAGCGTCGGCAACAGACCTGCGACCAGACTCGACAAATCCAAATCGATTTGCGGGAGCAGATTGTTGAGCATTCCGAATATATCGACGCTTGCCAAATCCATTTTTTTGCCGTCCATATCGAGGACAGACCACTGGATAGGACGCTTCACCACGCCGTTTTTAAAGACCATCCAGCCGTCGGAGTTGAAGCCGTAGCTTTCCTCATACGTCTTTCCGTCGGCGTTGAGGAGCGTGCCTTTGAAGTTGTAAACGCCGTGTTCCGCCTCAAACTTATCTCTCGCCTCGGGATTGTATTGCTCGAACAGGAGATTTCCGTCGTCGGCATACTGGATGTTGCCGTTCTCGTCGTAAGCGACCTGCGAGTACGTCCAGCCCTCGTTGAGCAGAATGTGGACGATGACGGAAGTCGTAAGACGACCTTCCATCTGCGCGTAGAGGAGCAGCGGGTCGTCGAACGTCTGATAGCCGTCGTGGTTGTAGTTGTTGTAGTTGGACTCGAATATCTGTTGGATTTTCTTGTTTTTGAAGCCCTCTTTGAGCAGACGCTCGTAATTTGCGTGCTTATACTCGTAATCGACCAATGCCAACGCAAACGCTCGGCGGTCGATATTGTTGTAAAGCGCGTAGTCGAAGTCGTTTAAAACGTAGGTGTTGTAAACGAACTCGTATAACTCGTATTTTCTGGGCTGTTCCTCTTTCATCTTGTCGAGGACTCTCGTTTGCAACGAGGACAGCGTATAGCCGTTTTTGTACGCCAAGAAATTAGTGTTAATCTCGCTGTTATAATATTTGATATACTGCCCCGACGACCCTTCTTCGCGTTTTGAAAGCGTCGTATATGAATAGTCTCCGTCGTCCTTGCTATGGTTGTTGAGGTTGCCGTTTAAGAGGTTATACATGACGAAGTCGCGGTCCAGTTTGAGATTTTTCTCCGCCTGCGCTTCGGCGTTATAGTAAACGTCCTCCACGAACAGCGTGTTTTGCGTAGCCATTTCGATGAGGTCGGGCAAAGCGTAGGTCAATAACAACGCGAAAACCGACGTAAGGCAGGTGAACGTGATTGCGACTTTCACCGTCTGCATAGCGATATTGCTCTTGGATTTTTTCCTCGACACCGCAAATATGACGACGGCGTAGATAATCGCAAACACAATGGAAACTATCACGCCTATGAAATGCCAAAGCGAATAGTACGGCGCAAGCATATAGCACTTGACGGCAAGCACCACCGGCACTATCACGACCGGCAGAAACGCGAGCACGTACAGTATCACCGCCAAAAGCGTGTACATGACCGACGTTTTGCTTTGATCTCTCTTTGTGCGCTTGCTCACGGGGAATGCCGCGTTTATTACGTTGCCTTGCGCGTCTTTGTTGACGATGCCGACTGCTTCGTTTTTAATCTTCTTGTCTTTTTCCATCTTACAGCACCTCCTCGTCGGATTTTTCATCGACAGGTACTTCGGGAGCTTCCCCCTTATCTTCCTGCGCGACGGGTTCGTCGGAGTCCGAAACGGGCTCTTCCGACTTGGGCGCTTCTTCGCCGTCGGATTTTATTTGGTCGCTCGACGCTTCTTCTGAGAGTTTCTGCCCGTCTGCGGCGACAGTCTCATTTGAAGAATTCTCCTCGCTATTTTCCGCCTGCGCGTCGGCTTTCTCGTCTGCTTTATCGTCGGCTGTTCCGTCGACTTTCTCTTCCGCCGAATTTTCTTCCGTTTGCTCGTTCTCGCCCTCGGGCGGAGCTTCGCCGTTTTCGGATACGCCGCCTAAGTTCTCGTCAAACTCGGCGATCACCTCGGCTTCCTTCTTGGTTTCCTTTTCCGCCTTGCGGTCGCGCACGGTGAGCTTGCCCGTTGCGTAATCCTCCTCTCTTTGCGCCGCGATAAAGCTGATGAAGTAGAACAGTATCACTATGCCCGCAAACAACGCTATCATATCGCGCACGGCAAACAGCGGGAAGAAATCCCTTTGATAGGACAAATCCACTTTGAGCTGTTGCACCGACGCGAGGTCCGTAAGCCCCAACGACGACGGATACGCGCCCGTGCCGAGGTTGTCACCGACAAGCGTCGAGCCTATCATTGAGCCGTAAATCGTCGCGGTGTAAAGCGCGCGCTCGTACTTGGCGTAATCCTGCCACGCAATGTAGGACGGGTGCGCTTTGTTGCCCCAGTTCTCGTTCACGTAGAACTCCCAAACGGGCTTTATGACCGCCGATTGATAGGAGTACAGCGTTTGAAGCAGATTGTAAAGTATTCCGTTAATATCTATATCGACCTTGTTCGTCTGCACGTTGATGAGGGGAATTTCTATGCCCAAGACCGAAAGTCCGTAGTATTGCACGCCGTCCACTTCGACGGTTTTCAAGATATTGAGGGTGCTTACGAGGTTGAGAATTGTGCCGACCGTGTCCGCCGAAACGTATTTATCGAGCAAGTTGTTAAGCCCGTCGTTGAGGAACGCGCTGAGCGTATCCAAATCGAAAGCGTATTTTGTATTTGTCGTCACCTCGCCCGTAACGGGGTCTACGACCTGCTCCGAGCCGAGAATTGCGCCGTTGAAATCTATATCAAGATAGACGTCCGACTGATTTGCGCCCTGCGAAACGACGTATTCGACCTCTAAGTCCGTTCCGTTCTCATATAGCTTGCCATCAACTTCCGTGGTGGCGAAGTTATCGATAATGCCGTCGCTTCCGAGGTCCGCGGTGTAAACCCAAGTGTTATTGCCCACTCTCGTGAGGGGGACACTTTCGCCGCTTTCGACGTATCTCCACTCGCCCATGCCTCTTGCGATAGCGAGATAGAGGTTGTCGTGCTTGACTCCGAAGCCGTCCTCGGATTTGTACGCCAAAGTGAGATAGAGGTCGTCAACGTAATCGAACTGCTTGCCGGTAAGCGTAGACAAAATATCCGCAACAGTCGAAAGCGTGCCCGAGTTAAGCCCGAACTCCGAAAGCGGAAAGCCGTTGCTGAGGCGTTTGAAGAAGTTGCCCAGCGAGCCGCCGAGGAAACCTACGTTTTGCAGAAGGTCGCTGATAAAGCCGCCGTCCTCGCCACCGCCTATGCCTTCCAATATATCGTCGGCGTGTCCGAACAGATAGTCGAACAGGGAGTTGTCGCCAAGCAACGCGCCGAGCCTTGCGATGAGTTCTTCAAGTTCCCCTCGGGTCATCGAGAAACGCTCGGTCAAATCCACTCTTTGATTGTAAAGCGTTTTAAGCCATGGGTCGGCGTTCGCGCCGTTGTAATAAGTTTCGCGGCGTTTATAAGCCGATTCGTACATTTGGGCATACGCGTTTGCGTAATAGGTGGGATTGCCGTTTTCGATAGCTTCTTTCGCCTCGTAGTAGTCTTCGAGAATTTCGAGCACGTTTTCAAAGCTGAAAATCCAGCCGTCCGACAGCAGTCCGTTTTGACTGTAAAGACCCTCGCCGTAAACGCCGTTCTCTCTGTACTTGGCTTGCGACGCGTCGTCGCCCTCGCGCCAAGAGGTGGGCTTCATATCCTTGGTATACCAGGTGTAAATTGAGTAATTCTTTCCGTTGAGGGAATAGGTGCGCTCCTGCGCGAAATAGTGCGAATAGGTCTTGTCGTTTATCGTAAGACTGCCGTTCTTGCTCGGCGCAAGTCTGACGACTTGATTGCCCTCGACCTCTTTGCTCTTTCCGTCCGTGCCTTTGAAAGTGTAGTTGCCGTTTGAGCCGGAATAGTCAAGCTCGGCGATGCCGTTAGTCGTCTTAAAGCTAATATCGACGCCCTCAGTGCCGTCGTCGGCGATAATGTTATAATAGGTGACGGGCTTATTTTCGATTGAGCCCGCAACGCCCGTCTTGTCAACGCCCTCCCACTCGATGTGATACACGTCTTCGAGCAGATTAACTTGGTCGATTAGCTTTTCCGTCAAATTGTTTTTGTGCGCGTAGGACGAAATCGTGCGATAGTAGGATAGCAACGTCTTATAGTCCTGCACGGTGACGGTCGAGGGAGCTTCCTCGGCGATTTTGTCAATCTTTGCGCCGAGCGCGGCGTCCATCACAAAAAGACAGCCGAGCATAACCACCATCGTGAGCGCCGTCACCGACAACGCCCTTACGCGGCGGCTCTTGACCGTCTTTGAAAGTATAATGTGCACTATCGCAATCAAAAGCCATATCCCAAGCGCAATCCAAACGCCGTACAGCGCGGGGGACGTGAACAGCTTGTTTATGTCGTAAAACGCTCCCAGTTGCTGCGCCGCAAGCGAATTGCCGGTAAACGGGTCGTTCCCGATAAACCTTATCGACGCCAAAAATACAGCCGCCACAAATAAGGGGAGCCCCAAGCAGTAAAACACTACTTTGAGCACCCTGTACAGCTTGACCTTTTTAAACTGTCGGTCTTGTTGAGTCATAATTTTCTCCTTAACGGGCGCGTATACGTACGCGCGCCCAATCCCTATAAGTAAATACTACTATAACATATATCGAATTCCATTTCAATATGTAATCCGAAAACTCGGAAAATTTTTTTACATACACAGTTTATGCAAATTCGGCGTAAAATACTACGCTCCCCGCAGAGGGCGGATATAAAAAATTTGAAGCAATCGGCTAAAAAATAATTGCTACGACAGTCCGCTTGGTGTATAGTTTTCGTATAAATATGGGGGAGAAAAATTTAAAGGAGGCTTCTTATGTCATACATCAGTGAAGTCATTGAGCAAACCGAACGAAAAAATGCGGATCAAAAAGAGTTCTTGCAAACGGTGAAAGAAGTGCTCGGCTCTCTCGCTCCCGCCGTCGAGGAAAACGAGGCTCTGTATCGCAAGTTATGTATCCTCGAAAGAATCGTCGAGCCGGACAGACAGATTATCTTCCGCGTGCCTTGGATGGACGACAACGGAGTTTATCACGTCAACCGCGGCTTCCGCGTGCAGTTCAACGGAGCAATCGGTCCTTATAAGGGCGGCTTGCGCTTTCAACCCAACGTAAATCTTTCGATAATGAAATTCCTCGCGTTCGAGCAGACCTTCAAAAACTCGCTGACCACCCTGCCTATGGGCGGCGGAAAAGGCGGAAGCGACTTCGACCCCAGAGGAAAAAGCGACGACGAAATTATGCGCTTTTGCCAATCGTTTATGAGCGAGCTTTATCGCCATATCGGTCCAAACCTCGACGTTCCCGCGGGAGATATGGGTGTCGGCGGACGCGAAATCGGCTATCTGTTCGGGCAATACAAAAAAATCAAGGGCGGCTTTGAAAACGGCGTTCTGACTGGAAAAGGCTTGTCCTACGGCGGCAGCAATATCCGCCCCGAAGCTACGGGCTACGGCGCGGTTTATTTCCTAAACGAGGTTTTAAACCATCAAAACGATACGATAAAGGGCAAGATCTTCTGTTTGTCGGGTTACGGCAACGTCGCCTGGGGCGCGGCGAAAAAGCTGAGCGAACTCGGCGCAAAGGTCGTGACGATTTCAAGCAGCGAGGGCTATATCTACGATGAGAACGGCATAAGCGGCGAGAAGGTTGACTTTATGGAATATATGCTCACCCTCCGCGCACAAGGCAAGAGCGCGCTTCAAGCGTATGTGGATAAATTCGGCGGCGAATTCCACAAGGGCGAAAAGCCTTGGGGCAAGGTCAAAGCCGACATATATATGCCCTGCGCCACTCAAAACGAGATTGACCTCGACGACGCAAAGAAAACCGTCGAGCTCGGCGTGAAGTATCTGTGCGAAGTGTCCAATATGCCTACCTCCAACGAAGCGCTTGAATATCTTTCCGAGCACGGAGTCTTGGTTGCTCCCTCAAAGGCGGCAAACGCGGGCGGCGTAGCGGTCAGCGGACTGGAAATGTCCCAAAACAGCGAGCGCCTCTGCTGGTCCGCCGAGCAGGTTGACGATATGCTCAAAATGATTATGAAAAACATTCATTCCAACATAGTCGATACTCTAAACGCCTATCACCTGCCCTACAATCTTGTCCAAGGCGCAAACCTTGCGGGATTTAAAAAGGTCGCCGACGCGATGATTGCCGAGGGCGTTTACTAAAAAATTTGCACTGTATTGAAAGCGCCCTCGCAAATGCGAGAGCGCTTTTTTACCCCATCAAACGCGGAGGTTTGACGGGGACCCCGTTTTTGTATGTGATTGCAAAAAAACATACGCTCGTAAAACCTTGTAATTTAGATGCAGTACGCAAAAGTTCCCTTTTTAAAACCTCGCAATTTGCGTTCAGACAAGGAAAAGCCCTGTTGCCAACAAGCCAAGTGTACTTATTTGTACACGACTTGTAGACAACAGGGTTTTGACGCAGTATCAACACAAATTGCGAGGTTTTACATTTCGGAGGGGGAGGCAATGCCTAACAGATTTAATCCCGTCCTTATCGTCTTTGCCACGCACTCCGTCAACAGCAGGCGGGCGTTGCGCACGGGTGCGTCGTCAACGACGATGCGGTGTCCGATATAAAATCTGTTGAACTTTTCGGCGAGGTCTACGACGTGGCGGGTCACGCAACAAGGCTCGCGGAGTTTTGCAGCCTGTCGCACGCTGTCGCCAAAGGCGAGTACGCTTTTTATAACCTCGTAGCCCTCGTCGTCGGCGATTGCGGACAAATCGACGTTGCCTAAATCGGGCTGTCCGCCCTTACGCAACGCGCTGGCGCAACGGGCGTAAGTGTACTGCACGTAAGGCGCGGTCTCGCCGTCGAAATTGAGCACTTTGTCAAAGGAGAAAACTATATCCTTTATGCGGTTGTTCCAAAGCGCGGAAAACACGACCGCGCCTACGCCTACGCTTTCGGCGACGGCTTGTTTATCGGCGCTGTCGGGGTTCTTTTCCTCGATAATCGCAAGCGCCTTTTCAACGGCTTTATCGAGCACATCCTGCAACCAAATTACGCGTCCGCTACGCGTGGACATTGCGCCGTCCTCCATCGAAACCATTCCGAAAGCGATATGCTCCATATCCTCCGCACCTGCAAAATCCATAAGTTTAAGCACCTGAAACAGCTGTTTAAAGTGCAGATTCTGCTGATAAGCCACCACGTAGAGGCATTTGTCGAAGTCATAGTTTTTCTTGCGATAGTACGCCGCTGCAATGTCGCGGGTGGCATACAACGTCGCGCCGTCCGCCTTGACGAGCAGGCACGGCGGCATATTGTATTCGTCGAGGTTTACGACCTGCGCGCCCTCGCTTTCCACAAGCAGATTTTTTTCGCGCAATATGTCGAGGCACTCGTCCATTTTGTCGTTGTAAAAGCTCTCGCCGGCATAGCTGTCGAAGTGTATTTTGAGCCTGTCGTACACCTTGCCGACCGCGTTCATCGTGACGGATTTAAACACGTCGAAATATGCCGTCGCCTCGCTGTCGCCGTCCTCGATACGCTTAAACCAAGCGCGGGCTTCGTCGTCCATCTCGGGATGCGTTTCCGCCTCCTTGTGATAGCGCACGTACAGCGAGTTGAGGAAGTACTCGTCGTTGTTTGCGACTTCTTCAAGCGACGACCACTTGCGGGTTGCCACTATAAGTTTGCCGAATTGAGTCCCCCAATCGCCGAGGTGATTTATGCCAACGACCTTATATCCGAGGTGCTCGAAAATGCGATAGAGCGCCCCGCCGATGACCGTCGTGCTGAGGTGTCCGATATGGAATGGCTTTGCGATATTGACGGACGAAAAGTCGATGCAAATCGTTTTGCCCGCGCCCTCGTCGCTTTTGCCTACGTCGTCCGCGAGCGCGATTTCATCAATCAGCTTCTTCGCCATAACCGTGCGGTCGAAAAAGATATTGAGATAACCTCCCGCGACTTCCGCCCTCTCCACAAAATCGAGCTTTGCGAGATAGGGTTGCAATTTGCCCGCAATTAACGGCGGCGCGAGTCTAAGCGTGCGCGCAAACTTAAAGCACGGCAAGCATATATCGCCGAGTTTGGATTCCTTGGGCTTTTCGAGAGCGTCGAGCACGTCCTGCTCGCAAAGCCCCTCAACCGCCAACGCTTTTGATAGTTGAATTTCGTACATAGTAAATTTCCTGTTTGTTTTATATAGTTTTACGTCGTGTACTATAAAAAATATGACCCACCCCTTCCCTACGGGCTTTCCCCTCCCACTCGAACCACACCCCATCAAACGCGGAGGTTTGACGGGGACCCCGTAGGACGCTCCTCGTAGCTCGCTCTTTGACTACTTAACTTTTCGTCGCTCGCGGGATGGGAAGTCGGCGCGCGCACATTGAGTGTCGTCCGCTCGGGGTCCCCACAAAATGCTATTTTGTGGGGCGAGGTTATGCCACTCGTTCGCGGAAATTAAAACAACATTTTCCGCTCACTTGTACTTGTTGTGTGCTACGCGATTGGGCTATGCCTCAATCGCTACGCACCCAACTCTGGTGCTTGGCACTCCCTTTCTCCGCGCCCTGCGCGTCGCGTTCTAAACTTCGTAACAGTTTTACGTCGTGTAACGCCCGCCCAAAGTTTTCGTTTTGCGTAGCCGTTAAAATGGGATTATTTGGACGCAGTGCGCGAAAGACGAGCACGCGAGCCGCCTAGTGTACAAGCCGTACACGACGGCGAGCGCGCACAAGTCTGACAAAGCAATGCGCCAAATAGCACATTTTAAACGTTTATGCGGAAAAGAACCACGTCATTATCCTGCATAACATAATCCTTCCCCTCGCTACGCACCTTGCCGCGCTCCTTGGCGGCGTTAAAAGAACCGCACTCCAAGAGGGTGGCGTAGTCAACTACCTCGGCGCGAATGAAGCCGCGCTCGAAATCGCTGTGTATCTTGCCAGCCGCTTGGGGGGCTTTGGTGCCCTTGACTATCGTCCAAGCGCGGGTTTCCTTTTCGCCCGCGGTGAGATAGCTGACAAGCCCGAGCAGTTTATAGGACGCTTTGACAAGACGGTCAAGTCCGCTTTCGCTAAGCCCGTACTCTGCCATAAACATTTCGCGCTCGTCGTCGGCGAGCTCGGAAAAATCCTCTTCGAGTTTGGCGCAGAGTACGATTGCCTCGCTGTTTTCATCTTTGGCAATTCGCTCGACCTCGGCGGTGTATGCGTTGCCGCCGATGCCCGCCTCGTCGGTGTTGGCGACGTATATAACGGGCTTTGACGTCAACAAAAATTGCTCGTCGATAAACGCCTCGAAATCGGCATCGACGTCGAGATTGCGAAGAGGCTTCCCGTCGGTGAGCCATTTTTGCATAACCGTAATTCTATCCACGTCCTCTTGATACTTTTTGTCCGCCTTGACCATGGAAAGCGCCTTTGTCATGCGACGTTCGAGCGTTTCGAGGTCGGCAAAGATGAGTTCGAAGTTGATGGTTTCAATATCGCGGGCGGGGTTTACGTTGCCGTCCACGTGCGTAATGTTGGCATCGTCGAAGCAACGCACGACGTGTACGATTGCGTCCACCTCGCGGATATGCGACAAAAACTTATTGCCGAGTCCCTCGCCCTTGCTCGCGCCCTTGACAAGCCCCGCAATGTCAACAAATTCAAGCGAAGTAGGCGTAATTTTTTTGCTGTTGTATAGCGCCGCAAGTTTTGCGAGTCGCTCGTCGGGCACGGCTACTACGCCGACATTCGGCTCGATTGTGCAAAACGGATAGTTCGCCGCCTGCGCGCCCGCCTTTGTAATGGCATTGAATAAAGTGCTCTTGCCGACGTTCGGCAAACCCACAACACCTAATTTCATATATCCTCCGACGGCTCTCTTCTAAAAGCCGAGTTGTAAACATAAGTATAGATATTATAAACAAACAAACGCGAATAGTAAAGTAATTGTAAAGACTTAATATTTGCTAAAACGATACTAAGTTCAGAAAAACGTCGGCTTGATAGCGTGTTACATGACGTACAGTTGTTGCGGAGCTTAGAACGCGACGCGCAGGGCGCGGAGAAAGGGAGTGCCAAGCACCAGAGTTGGGTGCGTAGCACACAACAAGTACAAGTGAGCGGGCAAGTGTTGATTATATGCCCGCGAACGAGTGGCATAAAGAGGGAACGATACTCGACGTGCGCGCGCCGACTTCCCATCCCACAAGCAACGTTTGCCTTGTAGAGAAAGAGGTAGCTGCCGCAGCCGTCCTAATTCTTGCGGGAGGGGAAAGCCCGCAGGGAAGGGGTGGGAAACTTTATTTAAAGTACACGACGAAAAATATTAAATCATAAAACAAGGAGAATCTATGACCTGGTGGCAAGCGTTGATACTTGGGATAGTGCAGGGAGCAAGCGAGTTTTTGCCCATATCCTCATCGGGACACCTTCTGTTGCTCGAAAAGCTGGGGGTCGGACAGGAAAATCTGTTTTTCAATATAATGGTGCACGTAGGGACGCTCGTCGCGGTGCTCATAGCAATGCGTAAGAGTTGGCTTCCGCTGCTGCGCCGTCCTTTTCAAAAGACTACGGGCTACATTCTGCTTGCCTGCGTGCCTACGGTCGCGCTCGCGTTGATATTCAAGTTTTTTGCGCCGAGCCTCATTTCGGGACGGCTTCTGGGGTTCGGATTTGTGCTGACCGCGTGTCTTTTGATAGCAAGCGAAATCTTTAAAAAATCACAAACCACCCTTTTATCTGCCAAAACAAGCATTTTAACAGGCGTTTTGCAAGGTATAGCGGTTTTGCCAGGGGTGTCGCGCAGCGGCGCGACAATTTCCGCTTTGACTCTGCAAGGCGTGGAAAAATCCGAAGCCGCAAATTTCTCATTTCTGCTTTCAATCCCTATCATAATAGGCTCTGCCTTGCTTGAAGGCATAGACCTTGCCCGCGGCTCGCTTACGCTCGACGTAGGCACTTTGCCGTTGATTATCGGCACGGCGAGCGCGTTTATATCGGGATTGCTTTCGATAAACCTGTTTATGAAGCTCATAAAAAAGCACAGCATGATTGGCTTTGCAATCTACACTGTGCTCCTCGGCATCGTAGTCACCCTACTGCCAATCTGGGGGATTTTGTAGTTTGTTGCCGAACTCGTCTTTAAGCCCAAGCAGATAATCGGTCGTAACGTGGAAATATTCGCTTGCCGATATTAAGATAGAACTATGCGGAATAGTTTTTCCTTTTATATATCCGACTATCGTTTTGGGCGTTAAGCCTGCGTATTTTGCAAAATCAACAATAGAAACGCCCTGCTTTTCCATTTGATATTTCAACAATCTTCCGAAAATTTCTTGTACCGTCATACACACCGCCTCCTTAATAACGTGTTAAAGCATATCATGTATTTCCTCTCGTGTAAGCACTTACGACAGATTGTCGTTAAACATTATAAATTTGACAAAAAACAATCAAAAAACGTGTTTGCTTTAAATATGTGCAAGAAAGTGTGCAAGATAATGTGCAAGATAATAAATCACAAGGAAAATTTAAGTAGATTTGTAAAACGCGATAATTTGCGTACAAGATGAAAAACTCGGCATTTAGATGAGGGGAGCCAAGAATTATTCGCCGCCTAATTAGTAAAACGCGATAAATTTATGTTTAGACAAGGAAAAGCCCTTGCGAACAACCTCGCACGTGTAGAACACAACACCAAACAAAAGATTTTTGCGTGATATTTTGAAAAAATCTTAGCAAAAATGTTTTGCGCGGTAGTAACGAAAAAATTTTACCGAAAGGAAAAGCACTCACATTTTATATGCGAGTGCTTTCAAAACAGTACAAATTTTTTCGTTTGACGCAGTATCAACGCAAATTATCGCGTTTTAGAGTTTTTCAAAGTCGGCGACGCCATGCTTGCAAAGAGGACAAACAAAATCATCAGGGAGCGTATCGCCGTCGTAGACGTAGCCGCAAACTTTGCAAACGTAGCCTTTTTTGCCCTCGGTTTGAGGACGGGGCTTGACGTGGTTTTGATAATAGGTATAGGTCATGGTTTCGGTCGGCTCGATGACGCGGGACTCGGTGACGGCGCAGACAAACATGCCGTGCGTGTCGAGGTCGATATATCTCTCGACTTTGAGGGACATAAAGGAGTTGATATATCTTGGCAAAAACACTACGCCGTTATCGGAGCGCAGAAGCTGTTCGCAATCGGCGAACTTATCCGTATTTCTGCCGCTATGGAAGCCGAACTGCTCGAACACGGCAAACGGAGCTTCGACGGACAGGCAGTTGACGTTGAGCACGCCCGTCTTTTTGATAATCTCGTGCGAGTAGTTGGCTTTATTGATAGCAACGCCGATGCGATTTGGCGAATTGGTGAGTTGGGTCACGGTGTTTACGATAAGCCCGTTATCCTTGTCGCCGTCGCGGGAAGTGACGACGTACAAGCCGTAGCCGATATTGAAAAGCGCACTCAAATCGTTTTTATCGGCGGACTCGGAGCGTGCGACGTAGTCGCGGCAAAGCTCGCTTGCCAAAGACTCAATCTGCGCAGACGACTCGGCGTTGAGCGCGGACGTAATTCGGACGGTATTTTCGGCATAGGTGAGATTTTTGCAGTTTTCGAGCATGCCTTTCATCACTTTTGTAGCAAGAGGCGCCCAGCTTCCGTTTTCGATAAACGCGACGTGCCTATTTTGGAAATTCCGCTCGGTTAGATGATTGATAAACTCCCTCATAAACGGGAAAATATCTGCGTTATACGTAGTGGTTGCAAGCACAATTTTACTGTACTTAAACGCGTCCTCGACGGCTTCCGCCATATCATCGCGGGCGAGGTCGAAAAGAGCGACGTGTTCACAGCCCTTTTGTTCGAGTTTCTCGGCGAGCAACTCGACGGCGGCTTTGGTGTGTCCGTAAACGGACGTGTACGCAATGACGATGCCGTCCTTTTCCGCCTGATAGGACGACCACGTGTTGTAGAGATTGAGATAATATCCCAAGTTTTCGGTGAGGACAGGTCCGTGCAATGGGCAGATGATTTGTATATCCAGCCCCGCCGCCTTTTTGAGCAGAGCCTGCACCTGCGCGCCGTACTTGCCTACGATGCCAAAATAGTAACGTCTTGCCTCGCAAGCCCAGTCCTCGTCGACGTCGAGCGCACCGAACTTGCCGAAGCCGTCCGCCGAAAACAAAACCTTATCCGTCGAGTCGTACGTCACGATGACTTCGGGCCAGTGTACCATGGGCGCGGCTACGAACGCGAGATTGTGTTTGCCAAGCGTCAGCGTACTCCCCTCGCCTACGACGATGCGGCGCGAGGAAAAATCCGTGCCGAAAAACTGCTCCATCATCTTAAACGCTTTCTGCGAGGAAACTATTGTCGCCGCGGGATAGGCGTCCATAAACTTTACAATATTCGCGGAGTGGTCGGGCTCCATATGCTGTACGACAAGGTAGGTCGGCTTTTTGCCGCCGAGTACGCTTGCGATATTGCCGAGCCATTGCTCGCCGAAGCGCGCGTCTACGGTGTCGAACACCGCAATCTTTTCGTCCAAAACTACGTAAGAGTTGTACGCCATTCCGTTTTCGACAACGTACTGACCCTCAAACAAGTCAACGTCGTGGTCGTTTACGCCGACGTATTTAATATCGTTTGTGATAACCATATATGCCTCCGATAAATTTTTCGCCAAAAGTATAGCACAGGGAATTTGCGTTTGCAATAATCCCCGCATATTTTTTGAATTTATTATATCTATTAAAAGCGATATATCGACTTACAATTTGTTATTTACAAACTCCGCCGCGATATGCTAAAATACTTCCGTCACACAAGTTTAATATTTTATGCATTGGTCAAACTACCTGTTGGCAGTTTGGTGTATCCTTTTATATTTGGTTTGGCTGATGCAATATCCCAATATAGCTTGTGTGACAACATTCGGATGCGCTACTGTGTGCGTCACGAATGTGGCGCACTTTTTTATTGCGCCGATAGATGAAAATATATCGGCAAATCCCACAAAATCCAACTTTGCCGATGGGAGGTATTATGAACAAAAGAACGCACAAACGCTTTCGCATTTTATCAATATGCCTATCGCTTATATTGATAATCTGCTTGGCAACTTGCCTCGTCGCCTGCGGCGATAAAGGCACGAATGACAACGACGGAAACAACGACACTCCAAGTATCGGCGGCGATACCCCGAGTGGGAGTGATACTCCAAGTGGCAGTGATACTCCGAGTGGTGGCGGAGTGACCCCTGGCGGAGACACTCCAAGCGGCGGTGGGGTAACCCCAGGCGGAGACGATACTCCAAGCGGAGATGACGACCAAAGCCCGCAAGTAAAAGGTGAAAATCTGATTGCATTTATGCTTTCATACGACGCACCCGATAAGGAAACATACTGTTCGTTTATCGATATGAGCGACCTTGCCGAAGGCTGTATTGGATTTTTCTACGCGATGGGTTCGGAAGAACTTCCCGATGATGACGTGGAAATGTCATTTTTCGTGCACGTGTTTATGTTCGATACAGAGGAACACGCCGCCGAGAACTTTGAAACTATGAAAGAATACACGGAAGTCCCAAACGCCGTTTATATTCAAGATAAAAATTGGGTAATAGCCGAGATGGAAGCGGGTGAGTACGACGAGCTGTCGCAATATCAAATTCCCAATGACGTTATATCTCAACAGGCAGTGGAATTTTTAAAAGCCAATTATACAATCTCTCTGTCGGAAGAATATTCCGCAAGCGGCGGCGGAATGACCAAGCACCCCAACCAAGGATATGATTTTGATATGCACACGATGACCAAAACTACCGAGATTGGGACTTCAATTAAATATTATTCCGATAAAAACGATGTCTATCCTTATCTATTAGCCGAAGCGGATAAAATCGGAACAGAATATACCGATGAAAGTTATATCACCCCCGTCGGCGATGAAATGTTTATATATCTGGAAGAAAAGTATTCTCACGTTATACACTGGGAAGACGTGGTTGAAGACCTGTCCGAGGCAACCTATGACTCATACTCCATTTCGGTAAGTTTAGATGGCAGCTCGTATCGCTATGAATACAACAACGGCGTTTGTTTTTATTACGTTTCAAATTCGGCGAGCGGATACGAGCGATCATATTATGTAATAGAACAGGAATGGGTTTATTTTATTTCAATGGATACAAATGGCGATTGGGAGTACACTAAGACTCAAAAAAGTAATATCTCGCAAGACGAATTAGATGAGTCTTATATAAACTGCATTTCTACACTATTGAATGTAATTTCGGTAAACTTAGACGAGAATCGTTTTAAAATCGACGACATTGAAGTTGATGACAATTACTATCGGATTTTCATAACAATAATAGACCCCGAGACGGATATAGATTATTGGTCGGTGTATATCAATCTAAACGACGTAAGCGTTTCAATTCCCCAAGAATGCAGTAATTTCAAAGAATTAGCTACGGAAAAATAAATCACCGCTTGTTTATGCATTCTATAAAATCGCTATGCAAAAACCGCAGGTTACCTGCGGTTTTTGTTTGCAACAATCCAAGTGTTTTATCACTCGATTATTTAAAAAATTTCGGCTGATTTTGATTATCTTTGAATATTAGCCGAAATTTGCGTGTTACGTACGCGAAAGACCAAACGTTTGCAAAACCTTGTATTTTAGATGCAGTACGCGAAAGGACAATTTTCCTTTTTAAAAACCTCGCAATTTGCGTTCAGACAAGGAAAAACACTTTTGCAAGCAACCCTGCGCATGTAGAACACAACACCAAGCAAAAGATTTTTGCGTAATATTTTAAAAAATCTTAGCAAAAATGTTTTGTGCGGTAGAAAGAAAAAATTTTTACTGAAAGGAAAAGCGCTCACATTTTATATGTGGGTGCTTTCAAAACAGTACAAATTTTTTCGTTTGACGCAGTATCAATGCAAATTGCGAGGTTTTAGAGTGGCTTGCGTTTTATCGCGCCATACTGTCGGGGATATTGGGGCGGCGTTTTTGCAATCTTTTCAAAGACGAGGATTGCCCTGCCGTCGCCGTTGGGGAGCGAGGCAAACTTGGTGCGGATATGCTTTGCGCAAAGCGTTTTGAGGGCGTTACTCGCAAGAGGCAATTCGCTCTCGTCGGTCTTGTAGGCAAGAAAGCGTCCGCCGACTTTAAGCATAGGCATAGCGAGTTCAAGTAAAATCGGCAAGGACGAGACGGCGCGCGCAGTAACCACGTCGAACTTGCCAAAAAGCGCGGATTGCTCCTCCGCCCTGCCCGCAACGGTTTTTAGGTTATCTATTCCTATGGATTTTGCGCTTTGCTCCACAAATCTCATCTTTTTTGCGGTGGAATCGAGCGCGGTCACGCAAACGTCGGGACGGGCTATTGCAATCGGCATAGACGGAAATCCAGCGCCCGCGCCTATATCCAAAAGCCGCGCGCCGCTCGGTATCTCCGACGCGCCTAAAAGCGAGTCCGTCACGTGCTTTATAAAAAACTCGTTCATATCGGTGATTGCGGTCAGATTAAACTGCTTGTTTGCTTCAAGCACCAAATCGCAATAGGATAACAGCGCGGCGATTTTTCCGTCGTCTAAACTTAGCCCGATTTGAGCTAAATATGCTTTGAGCAAATCCGAATTCGACATAGTTTGATTTTAACAGCAAACGAATGATATTGCAAGCGATTGAAATTTATACTCTTATGTGCTAATATATGCGTATAGGAGAAAGCACTTATGAAAATAGGCATAATAACCGCTATGGCGGAGGAAATGTTGCCGATATACAAGAAGCTGGGCAACGTACAATCCGAAGAAAAGGTGCGCGGAGCGGAAATCCGCAAGATAGCGCTCGGCGACAACGTGATTTACCTCGCAACGGGCGGAGTAGGCGAAATAAATTCCGCCGCGACCGTCCAACTGCTTGCCGACCTCTACGGCGTGGAGCGCATACTCAACTTCGGCTTTGTCGGCTCGCTGAACTCCGAAATAGGCGTAGGCGAGCTTGTGATAGCTGACAGAGTTTGCCACTATCAATACGACGTATCCGTCCTCGATAACGTGCGCGTCGGGCAGTATTCCGAAAATAAGGACATATACTTTTATCTCGACGGCGCGCTTGTCGATTGCGTAAACGCGGCGCTTAACGCGCCTCTGCGCAAAGTCGCCGTCGCAAGCGGGGACGCGTTCGTCGCAAGTTCACAAAAGAAGAAGACCCTAAGAGAGGAGTTCGGTTGCGACATTTGCGAAATGGAACTTGCAGGACTTACGATTGCTTGTCTAAGAAACGAAATTCCGTTGCTGTCGATAAAGGTCGTGTCGGATAGAGCCGACGACGGAGCGTACGTCAGCTTTACAGACGTAGTGCAAAAAGGGCTTAGCAAATACGAGGAAATTCTGCCCGCAGTAATTAAAGCAGTATCAACGTATATCGCATAAGGTGTAACCACGTTATTAAGGGGGTAAGGGCTGTTTTCCGAGTCCGCCCTATACCCCCTTATGAACCCCCTTACCTGAAAACTCCTCATATCCCCCTACCCCCTTATTCTTTAAGGGGGATTTTGTTTGATAGTGAGTTCACAAACTTTAAGGAAATAAAAACAGCAGTCTTTCAACTGCTGTTTTTAGTTTAATTTTTTTGCATTACGCGATTATTCCGTCACAGTCTCGGTCGTTGCGGTTTCCGCCGCCACGGTCGTTTCGACGCTCTCGGTCGTCTCCGCTCCGTCCACAGCCGCGCCGTCAGCCGATTCTTCCGCCTCAGGCTCCTCGTCCTCGTGAGGCGTGAGCGCAACAGCCATAACGTTAATCTTGTTGTCTTTGAGCTTCATTATGCGCACGCCCTGCGTATTTCTGCCAATCTTGCTGATTTCGTCTGCCTGTACGCGGATGATTACGCCCGTGTCGGTTATCATCATCACGTCGGTGTCGGCGGGGATAACCTTCAAGCTCACGAGCGAGCCTGTGCGGCTGTTGAACACGCCCGCGCGGACGCCCTTGCCCGCTCTGCCCTGCAACGGATACTCCTCGATGTCACTGCGCTTGCCGTAGCCATTTGTCGTGACGGTGAGGATTTCGTCGCCCGCCTTGACCGCGGTGAAGGATACGACCTTCGCGCCCTTAGCGAGGTTCATCGCCTTGACGCCCATCGCCGTTCTGCCCATCGGACGGACGCAGCTTTCGTGGAAGTGTATCGTCATGCCCTTGTCGGACGCGACGATAAGCTCGCTGTCGCCGTCTGTGATGACCGCGTCGATAAGCTCGTCGTCATCGTTGAACTTGATTGCAATCTTGCCGTTGCGTTTGATTGAGTCGAACTCGGAAAGCGGAGTCTTTTTGATAAGACCTTTCTTTGTCGCAAGCATGAGGAACTTGTTTTCTCTGTCCTCGGGGACTTTGAGGAACGCCTGTATCTTCTCACCCTGTTCGAGCTGTAACAGATTGACCGCCGCCCTGCCGCGCGCGTTGCGGCTCGCCTCGGGGATTTCGTACGCCTTTAACGTGAACGTCTTTCCGAGGTTTGTAAAGAACATAAGTTGCTCGTGCGTGTTGGAGGTGAATATTTTTTCTACGAAGTCCTCATCTTTCGCCTTATGCGCCGTGACGCCCATTCCGCCGCGGTGCTGAGCCTTGTACTCTGCGACGGGGATGCGCTTGATATAGCCGCCGTGCGTCATCGAGATAACCACGTCCTCGCGCTCGATCAAATCCTCTATGTCTATGTCGCCGTAGTCGTAGGTGAGCTCCGAAAGCCTCGGCGTGCCGTATCTTTCCTTAATCTCGCTAAGTTCCTTGATGACGATTGCCGCGACTTCCTCGTCGTTAGACAGCACGAAGTTATAATATTCGATTTGCTTATCGAGTTCGGCGAGTTCGTTGTTGATTTTCTCAACTTCGAGCCCCGTCAAGCGTTGCAGACGCATATCGAGGATTGCCACCGACTGCTTTTCGGACAGCAGATAGTTTTCCATAAGTTTAGCGATAGCGTCTTGGCGGTCGCGGGATTTTTTGAGAAGCTCGACCACCGCGTCGATATTTTCAAGCGCGATATGCAAGCCTTGCAGTATATGTTGACGCTCCTGCGCCTTTTCGAGGTCGAAGCGCGTGCGGCGGACGATAACGTCCTTTTGGTGCGCGATATAGCAGTTGAGTATCTCTTTGAGGTTGAGTATGCGCGGCACCCCGTCAACGAGCGCGAGCATAATCATACTGAAATTCGTCTGCATCGCCGTCTGCTTGTAAAGCTGATTGAGCAACACCTGCGCGTTGACGTCCTTTTTAAGCTCGATGACGATACGCATGCCGTGGCGGTCGGTTTCCTCTCTCAAATCCGCAATACCTTCGAGACGCTTGTCCTTTACTTGGTCGGCAATATTCTCGATGAGGAGCGCCTTGTTGACCTGATAGGGTATCTCGGTGACGATAATGCGGCTCTTGCCGTTTGCGAGCTCCTCGATTTCCGCCTTAGCGCGCAGTATAGCCATGCCGCGACCGGTGCGGTACGCTTGCTTAATCGAGCCTCTGCCGAGCACGAGCGCGCCCGTGGGGAAGTCCGGAGCGGGGATAAATTCCATAAGGTCGTCAACGGTCGCGTCGGGATTGCGCATAAGCGCGACGGTTGCGTCTATGACCTCGCCGAGGTTGTGCGGCGGGATAGAAGTCGCCATGCCGACCGCGATGCCGTCCGAGCCGTTTACGAGCAAATTGGGAAAGCGCGAAGGCAAAACTACGGGCTGTTCGCGCGTGTCGTCGAAGTTGGGATAGAAATCGACGGTCTTTTTGTCGATGTCCCTTATCATTTCGAGCGCGATTTTGGAAAGCCTCGCCTCTGTGTATCTGTACGCCGCGGCGGGGTCGCCGTCAACCGAGCCGAAGTTGCCGTGTCCGTCGATAAGCGGACAGCGTATGGAGAAGTCCTGCGCCAAGCGGACGAGCGCGTCGTAAACCGAGCTGTCGCCGTGGGGGTGATACTTGCCCAACACCTCGCCTACGACCATAGCGCACTTGCGGTAGGGCTTGTCGGGAGTGAGCCCCAGCTCGCTCATAGCGTAAAGTATACGCCTATGCACAGGCTTCAAGCCGTCGCGCACGTCGGGGATTGCGCGCGATACGTTGACCGCCATCGCGTAGGATATGAAAGATTTTTTCAGCTCGCCGTTGATTTCGATGTCCTTGACCGTGGAGTTGGCGATATGTTGAATATATTCGTTGTTTTTATCGTCTCTTATGTTAGCCATAGTATCCTCCTAATCAGACGTCGAGGTCGGTGACCAGCGTGGCGTTCTGCTCTATGAAATCGCGCCTGAGCTCGGGCTGTTCGCCCATGAGTATGGAAAACAGCCTGTCCGCCTCGATAGCGTCGTCCATAGTCACGCGCAGCAGAGTGCGGTTTTGAGGGTCCATAGTGGTTTCCCAAAGCTGTTCGGGGTTCATCTCGCCCAATCCTTTGTAGCGTTGCAGTTCCCCGCTCTTTCTGCCGTTCTCCTCGTAGTACTTGTTGAGGCTGTCGTCGTCGTAGAAATAAAGCTCCTGCTTGCCCTTTGCAATCTTGTAAAGAGGCGGCAACGCGATAAACACGTGTCCGTTTTCGATGAGCGGACGCATAAAGCGGAAGAAGAACGTGAGCATAAGTATCCTTATATGACTGCCGTCCACGTCCGCGTCGGTCATGCAGATGATGCGATTGTAGCGGAGCTTGCTTTCGTCGTACTCGGCGTTGATGCCGCATCCGAACGCGGTTATCATCGCCTTGATTTCCTTATTTTCAAGCACGCGGTGAAGCGTAGCCTTTTCCACGTTGAGGATTTTGCCTCTAAGCGGCAAGATTGCTTGGAAGCGTCTGTCGCGTCCTTGCTTTGCGCTTCCGCCTGCCGAGTCGCCCTCGACGATATATATTTCGCAGTTCTTCGGGTCTCTGTCCGTGCAATCGGCGAGCTTGCCGGGAAGCGTCGTGCTTTCAAGCGCGCTCTTGCGCCTTGCGCTCTCCCTCGCCATTCTCGCCGCCTCGCGCGCGCGTTGCGCGGTTATGGTTTTGAGCACGAGCTCCTTTGCCTCGCGCGGGTGCTCTTCGAGATACGTGCCGAAGCCCTCCGTCACACCCTTTGCAACCGCGGACCTCATCGTGCTGTTGCCCAGCTTCGTCTTTGTCTGCCCCTCAAACTGAGGCTCGGCGAGTTTGACGGATATGACCGCTACAAGCCCTTCGCGCACGTCCTCGCCGCTCAGCTTCTCGTTGCCTTTGAGTATGCCCGCCTTTGCGCCGTACTCGTTTATAATCTTCGTCAGCGCCGCCTTGAAGCCGTCGAGGTGCGTGCCGCCCTCCTCTGTGTTTATGTTGTTTGCAAACGCGAGAATGGTGTCGGAATAGCTGTCGTTGTACTGCATTGCGACCTCAACCTCGCTGTCGACGTATTTTTCATCGAAATAGATGACTTCGGGGAATATCGTCTCTTTGGTCTTGTTCATCTCCTCGACGAAAGACACGATGCCGCCGTCGTAGCGGAAAACCTCTCTGCGCTCCGGCTCGATGCGCTTATCGGCAATCTCGATGACAAGCCCCTTGTTGAGATAGGCAAGCTCGCGCAAGCGGGTTTTCATTGTGTCGTAATTGAATTCGAGCGTTTCAAAAATTTCGCTGTCGGGATAGAACGTAATCGTCGTGCCTGTGTCCTCGGCATCGCCCACGACCGCAAGCGGACGCGCTGCAACGCCTCTGTTAAAGCGGATACGATACAGTTTGCCGTTTTGCCTTACCTCGGCGACAAGCCACTCCGAAAGCGCGTTCACGCAGGATACGCCGACGCCGTGCAATCCGCCCGAAATCTTATATCCGCCGCTGCCGAACTTTCCGCCCGCGTGCAACTTTGTCAAAACGACTTCGACCGCGGACTTGCCTTCCTTTTTGATAATGCCCGTCGGAATGCCTCGTCCGTTGTCTGTGACGCGAATTGCGCCCTCTTTCAAAATCTCGACGCTGATATGCGTGCAGTAGCCGGCGAGCGCCTCGTCGATAGAGTTGTCTACAACCTCCGTGACAAGGTGATGCAACCCGCGCACGTCTGTCGAGCCGATATACATGCCGGGACGCTTTCTTACAGGGTCCAAACCTTCCAGAACCTGAATATCGCCTGCGTCGTAGCTGTGATTGACTTCGTGTGCCATCTTTCCTCCTAAAATATATATAATAAATTTATATATTATATATACAATAATAATAAGTATATTTATTATAACAATATAAAGCGGAAATTGCAATAAATTTTTGATATTTATCCGCATAAATACGCAACCGCGACGCCCTCGCCGCTTTTGGGCACGAATTTTGCCCTTTTCTTATCTGCAACGCAACGACGTAGCCGCGCTTCTCTCGCCTAAAACGCCTATCTTCTTAATAGCCGATTTTGCAAATATCGGCACATCGCTTTTATTCTTTATACACACACCTACTTAACGCCGATAAAACGCCGCGAGCATAATATAATTATCAACTTGACAGACGATACTAAAAAAGAAAGGTACTTAGATACAGTTATTCGAATACTGTTATTCGGTTTACTTGTAAACTTTTATCGCATTTTGAGATACCGCCTATCAATATCCGACCTATGGTACTGCCGATATGCGCCCGTTCTACGCATGTCGCCATCCGCCAACACCTCTGATACACAGCTGCCGCCGCTACCCTACAAAATGTACGTATAGAAAGCACTCGCATACGCATATATACTTCAATCTCATTATCCATTGATTGACATTTCTATTTTCAATATTGCAATAACCACACATACACATTGTAAAGCAAAATCAAAACGCATTATATCAATCACCAAACTTTGCACGTTCCTAAAACGAAATGTTTTTGCAACGTCGAATGACACCCGATACTATCAAGCGCATATATAATCTATATAAGGCACATCAAATCGCAACCGCAAACTTCCGCACAATCTGCCGCATGTTTATATTGCATTTGCCACAGAATTTATTTCATTATCTAATCTTTCCGCTAATCTCTCCGTTCTATTACTGTCATAAGGCGATTTTATGCTAAAACCCTACTGTTTACTTGATTTTTGCGCTTTAACTTGGCTAAAATTGCGCAAATACCAAACTCAAAAATTTACTTAAAGTTCTCAAAGTACAAATGCAATCGCACACTCTAACAAATTCGCATTTGTCGGCGCAATAAATGTCATCGCCTTGGTTATTTTAGCCGATTGGCAATATTACTGCTACATTATCACCGCTTTGACTATATTTGCAAATTTTAATGACAAGTCGAATTATAATCACAAATTATATTTGCAGCACTACCACACAATACGACCCACTACATTTATTCCTTACCAAAGAACTTCAAAGCCATATGCAAACAATTCATTTTACGCATAGCGCAACCTAAACGCCAATATATTCCAAGACAACACAATCATCTTGGACAATTTGCCATTTACCTTATTTATAAAACATTCCGCATCATACGAATTTAATTCAATTTGTATAATAGCCGCATTATAAATACAGGCTTTATCAAAATGTTTCACGTGTAACATCAAGCCAATCCAATATTAAAATGAAACCAAAATTTATTGCAATTTTTATAAAATATAATTCAAGATTTTTACAATTCAAGTTTTCTATGCTAAAATTGTTACAAACTCTGAGCTTGCACGTTTCACGTGTAACAATTATGCTAATTTCGCCAATGTTTCACGTGGAACATTTTTCGAGACTCGCCGTTTCACGTGGAACTGAAAAGCGCCAAAATCCTACTGTTTAGTGGGATTTTGACGGCTTTTTAGTGGGGTTTGGGGAAAATCGTTCCTTTGTCCTTGATGGGAATTTGCTCGATTTTAGCTTATTTTTGCTTTCTTTCACCCAAATTTTTCGGGGCAAATTGTTTCGCAAAAAATCAGCGCATTTTTAGCTTTTGTTTCACGAGATTTTGCAAAAATATCTAACTTATTATCCTATGAAATTCACCGTGCATATGTGCATAATTTTTGCGATTATCTTCCTTTCACCCAAATTTTTCCTTTCTGCGCAATTTTTATGTGGATAAATATGTGGATATGTGAATAATTTTTGACATTTCGGCATATTTTAATAAGTTTAAGTTTATTTGTAAACCAATTCCGTCATTTTTTTGACCGCTTTTCATCGTTTTGAAGAAAATCTCTATTGAATTTATCGCTTAAAACTGTTATTATTTATCTATAATGAATTTTCGGCGGTTCTTCCCGCATATGGATAGGAGGATACTATGGAAGAAAGAAAATGGTTTAGAGAGATGACCATGTATCAGATTTGGCCGCGCTCGTTCTGCGACGGCAACAACGACGGCGTAGGCGACCTCAAAGGCGTTCTCGGCAAGCTCGACTACATCAAGAGTTTGGGCGTGGACGCTATATGGTTTTCGCCGCTATACGTTTCGCCTCAGGCGGATTACGGCTACGATATAGCGGATTATTGCGATATAAATCCCGAATACGGCACGCTCGACGACTTCAAAGAGGTGCTTGACAGAGCTCATTCTTTGGGACTGCGCGTCGTTATGGACTTGGTTATCAATCACACGTCCGACCAACACGTGTGGTTTAAAAAGAGCGTCAAGCGCGAAGAGCCTTACACGGATTTCTACATTTGGCGAAAGGGCAAGGGCAAAAACGGCAAAAAAGCCCCCAACAACTGGATGTCCACCTTCCCGGGGTCTGCGTGGGAATACTGCAAGGAAAGAGGGGAGTATTATCTGCACCTCTACGCCAAGGAGCAGCCCGACCTCAATCACGACAATCCCAAGGTGCGCGAGGCGGTCAAAAACGTGATGCGCTTCTGGTTGGATATGGGCGTAGACGGTTTCAGAGAGGACGTCATAACGCAAATAAGCAAGGCGGAGGGGCTGCCCAACGGCAATCCGCTTATGCCTGCGTCGAGAGGGCTCAATCACTACGACTGCGGTCCGCACATACACGAGTACCTCGCCGAGTATCGAGAGGTGCTAAAAGACTACGACGCATTCCAAGTGGGCGAAGCTCCGTTTATGACCCCCGACAAGGCGCTTACGTTCGTAAACGAGAACAAGCAGGAGCTCGATATGATGATTTCCTTCCAACACATGGAAGCGGACTGCATTATGATAGAGTGGATGAAGCTCCCCTTCAACCTCGTCAAGCTGAAAAAAATCTACAACAACTGGCAAACAAAGCTATATAAGAGGGCATGGAACGTCAATTATCTTGAAAATCACGACCACGCGCGCATCATTTCGCGCTACGGCAGTGAAAAATATCGCGTAGAAAGCGGCAAGTGTCTCGCCATTATGTACACCTTCCTAAGCGGGACACAATTCGTGTTTCAAGGGCAGGAAATCGGCATGACTTCGCCGCACTTCGACAAGTGTCCCAAAGGGAGCGACCCGTGGGCGCAGTTCAAAGACGTATCGACGTTCTGCGTAAGGGATTTGATGAAAAAATTCGGATTTTCCGAAAAGCATATCCTCAAAGTCGCGCACACTGCGGCGAGAGATTGCGCTCGCACTCCCGTACAGTGGTCGGACGCGGAGAATGCGGGATTTTGCACTTGCGAGCCTTGGTACGCGGTCAATCCCAATTACAAGACGGTCAACGTCGAAGCCGCCGAAAAAGACCCGAATTCCTTACTGCATTTCTATCGCAAGTTGATTGCGCTTCGCAAGCAGTACAAGGACGCGGCGATATACGGCAAATTCGAGCTTAAACTGAAACGCGACAAAAATCTTTTCGTATACGAAAAGATTGCCGAGGACGGTTCCAAGCTCACCGTAATCTTAAACGTCGGCGAAAAGGGCGTGCCTTGCAAGCGCGTAAAGAAATTCATTCCTCAAAACGCGACCGAGATAATCTCCGTTTACGACGGCAGGTTTGCAGAGGTTATGCGCCCCTACGCAGGCAAAGTGTTTTACACTCCCGCAAAATAATCTGTCCGAACACCTGCGCGCCTTTTAAAGGCGCGCCGAGCCGCAAGATATTCGACGCAAATTTTTTGATAAGTTATCGTTAAATAGCGCGGTTTATGTTGAATTATTTTTATTCTTGTGCTAAACTCAAACTAATATGGCTAGGATAATTTCGTTTTCAAATCAAAAGGGCGGCGTCGGCAAAACCACGACGTGCGTAAATCTCGCCGCGAGCTTGGCTCTTCACGGCAAGCGTATACTCGTCGTCGATTTCGACGCGCAGTGCAACGCGTCGAGCGCGCTCGGCGAGTTTGACAAGCAACCAAAAAACTCCGTATACGACGTTCTGTGCGGAGATTTGCCCGCAAAAGACGCGGTGCGCAAGTCGGAGGTCGAGACGCTCGATTTTATTCCCGCGTCCTGCGACCTCGCAGGAGCGGAGCTCGAACTTTCGCAAATAGTCATCGGCAGAGAACGCGTCTTGCAGGAAAAGCTCGCCGAGATAGAGGATAGTTACGATTATATCTTCATCGACTGTCCTCCGTCTTTGGGGCTTCTCACGGTCAACGCGCTCACGGCTTCGCACGGGGTCATAATTCCCATACAAAGCGAATACTATGCTCTTGAAGGTCTCAGCCAGATGATGAACACGATTAAGCTCGTCAAAAAATTCCTCAACAAGAGTTTGGAAGTGGACGGCGTCGTGCTTACGATGTTCGACAGTCGTTCCAAGCTGTCAAAGGGCGTGCTCGAAGAGATTATGAAAGTGTTCGGCGACAAGGTGTTTTCTACGAGAATTCCGCGCAATATCCGCCTTGCAGAAGCTCCGAGCTACGGCAAACCCGTTATTTTATACGACAAAAAGTGCAGCGGCGCAGTCGCCTACGAGGCGCTCGCAAACGAATTTTCGGCAAGATTAAAGTGAGGTGAAATATGGCAAACAACAAAGGCGGTCTCGGGCAAAGAGGCATGAGCGCTCTTTTCAGAGATAATACCGAAAACGTCAAAGTGGACATAGAGGGCGACCTCTCCACGCAGGAAATAGACATTCATCTTATCGACCGCAACCCCAACCAGCCGCGTAAGACTTTCGACGAGGAAAGTTTGCAGTCGATGGCGACGTCGATTTCGATGTACGGCGTTTTGCAACCCATCCTTCTCGTCAAGAGTGAAAACGGCAGATACTTGATTATAGCGGGCGAGCGCCGTTTCCGCGCGAGTCTGATTGCGGGCTTAAAGACAGTTCCCGCAATAGTCAAGGAGCTTTCCCCTCAACAGATACAGGAAATCTCGCTTATCGAAAACCTGCACCGCGAAAACCTCAACGCAATAGAAGCCGCCGAGGGCATCCGCGAACTTATGGAAAATCACGGGCTTACACAAGAGGAAGTCGCCGTGCGTATCGGCAAATCCCGTCCCTACGTCACGAATACGCTTCGCCTTTTGCAGCTTCCGGAAGAAGTTATGGATATGGTGAAAACCGGCAAACTCTCTCCCGGTCACGCGAGGACTATCCTCACCGTGGACAACAAGGATAAACTCATCGAGTTTGCAAAGCTCGCCTGCGACGAGGATATTTCGGTGCGCGACCTCGAAAGAATAGTGCAAAACTACTTCTCCGACAGCGCGCAACAGACCGCAACCAAACGCAAGGCGAAAGAACCGCTCCCGCTCGAACTGAAATCCTTTGTAAACGATATGAAACGCCTTTTCTCCACAAAAGTAAACCTTGTCAGAAACGGCTCGAAGGGACGCATAACGATAGACTATTTCAGCAACGACGACCTTGAAAGAATCCACGCGATTATGCAACTGCTTCAAATCTACAACAATCAAAACAAAAACACCCCTAAATAGGGTGTTTTCTTTTGCAATTATCAAAAAGCAAATAAGAGTACGCTAAGAAAGCGCAATCGATAAAACTTATAGGGAAAGAGTATGTCAAAATTGGTTTTAACTCAACAGGACAAGCAAGACCTTGGATTTTTCAAGTGGAAAATTATCGAAAACGATAGAGGCGAACAAAAATTAGTCATCTATGATTTGACTAAACTCGGTCAACTGCAAACTGTTTTGACTATCCCCGACTGCGTGAATATAGTCGGACAGGACTGCTTCAAAAGAGAACTGCACGTAAAAAAGGGCGATTTTACAACGCCCAATAAACGTATTCGAACCGTTCATTTTGGGAAAAACGTTGAAGAAATAGAAAAATATGCGTTCTACAAGTGCTATTGGCTCGAAACGTTGGATTTTTCTCGCGCGGAAAATTTACGAAAAATCGGAGAAAGCGCTTTTGAAGGCGATAACAGTATAGAGGAGCTGATTCTTCCCAAAAACATTGCAGTGATTGAAGATTATGCTTTTTGCAGGGATAGAAATGCTATGGGCTATGCATATCCCGCTTATGCAGCTGACGATTTTGACGATTTGGAATGGAAAATTTATCAGAATAAAATCGCAGAAATCGACGCCAAAAACGCCGAGTATAAGGCTTATCGTGCGGGCGGTAAATTGTCTCCTCTTTATATTCCGAAAAATTGTCATTTTACAAAATTTTCTTTTGATAAGGGCTTTGAATTTTATTATTATGAAGATGAGTCCGCGCTTCCGATTGCGTCTACGTTTGGAGAGGAGGAAGTGAGAACGGCGAAAGGAGATAGGGCAAAGAAGAAACAACAAAAGGAAGAAGATAAATTAGAAGCCGAAAAGATTAAGCAGTTCCATAAAGAACTGAAAATTTATCGTGAAGAGGGGCTGGGCAAATTAGAAGAAATTAAAGCGGAAGAAGAGCGCAAACAACAAGAGGAAGAATGGAAAAAACTGGAAAAAGAGTTTGATAAAATCGATAAAGAGGAAGCAAAAGAAAAGGCGGCGATTGATAAACAAAATCAAAAAGAATTCAAACAAAAATTCATGCAGGCAAATGTCGACGGGTTGAGCGCCGCCGTAAAATTAAGCAAACAAGATAAAAAGGAGTTGAAATACTTTACTTGGAAAATCGCCTGGAAGGATAACGGCACAGGAAAAGGCGTTGTTATCACGGGGCTTTCCAAACTCGGAAAAATCCAAGAGCGACTTATCATACCCGATTGCGCCTATGCCATAGCCGACGAGTGTTTCTCGGAAGTGGGCAAACACTTTTTTGAAACGTTGGAGGAAGAAATCGACAGACTGGTTGACGAGCCGCAAATTTCGGCTGTCGTATTCGGGGCGAATTTGGAAGTAATCGGCAAAGAGGCTTTTGGCGATTGCGGAGATTTGGTGGCAGTAGATTTTTCGCGTGCAGATAAATTGAGACTGATTAAAACGCGCGCATTTGTCGGCACGTCTTTGGGAAGTTTTGTACTCCCAAAAAATCTACAAAGCGTTGAAAGTTTTATGTTTGGCGAGGGATTTAGCAGTAAAGAAGAAAAGTGCGTAGATATTTATCTTCCGAAAGGTTGTCATATCGAAGAAAACTCTTTTCCTCAAAGATATAACGTGATTTTCTATGAAAACGAGCCGGATTTCAGCAGTGACCAAGAGAACGTTAAAGTTAATTCCGATCCCGTCAGAAGTTTTGAAGAATATAAGCAAATTCAGCTTAGAGAGGAACAACGAGATAAAGAATACGAGAAAAGCGAACGCCTTAAAAACAAGTCGGTTGAAGATGACGAAAAGATTGTTTTGAAAAAACCGTCTAAGTCGTACTACAAGTCGCACATGAACAAAATGAAGTATTTCGATTACGACAACGATATTGACAACGACGGCTTCTATTTCATTAAAAACTTCAACGAAAATCTCAAAAACTCAAAATGTAAAACGGTTGAGTTTCCCGATTTTGTGACAAGGTATTGGGGACAAGGCACGTTTGATTCGTCCTTTTCTCGGCTTGCTCAGGGTAAAAATCTAAATGAAGATTATGAAGATATGTTTTATTCCAAGGCGAAATTTCACTTCGGCTACGTAACAAGGTTGATTTTGAGTCGAAATCTTTTGAGTTTAACCGACAACTCCTTTCTCGATTGCATTTCGCTGAAAAAAGTCAATTTGGAAAAGTGCGAGCATCTTAAAACCATTCCCTATCAGGCTTTTGCTGGTACGGGAATAGAAAAAATCACTATTCCGAAAAACGTTAAAACTATCGGCGAAAAAGCATTCTTCGGATGTCACAGTTTGAAAGAAGTCACGCTTGCAAAAAATAGTAAACTGGAATTTATTAGCAGCCGCGCGTTTGCAAACTGTAAAAATTTGAAAATTGTTGACCTTAGCAATGCAAAAAATCTCACTCAGATTGACGGATACGCTTTCGGTGCAGATGCCCAAAGTAGTTTGGTTTTAACAAACGGAAAGATTGATAAAGTTTTGCTTGCAGATACACGAGCGGTGGATATTGCGGGAAACGTCTTTGGAAATAACGTTCCTTATGAAATAAAAGACAATGCAATCGTTCCTGATAAAACTATTCTTAAAAAGCTCACGAAAATTCAAGAGGAGGAAATCAAGCGCGAAGACGAGGAGCGAATGAAAATCGCTTGGGAGCGCGCAAAAGAAAGAGAGGCGGAACAGCTAAAAAATATCGAAGATGCTATCAATCGCGCCGAGTATTTCAAAAATCTCGCGGACGACTTTTTCAACGGCGAAAACGGCAAATCCAAAGACTTGGATAAGGCTATCGAATATTACGAATTGTCATACAAGGCGGATAAAAACCCTTACGTGGAATCTTGCCTAAGAGAGTGTAAGGAACTTAAAAAGAGCGGCGTTGTTTTTGAAAATTCAAATGCGGATAATATTGCCGAAAATAATTATGCCGTTAAGTCCGACCAAGCCGACGTGACAAAAACAAGCGTTAAAGAACCCGATAAGGCAAACGTATCGACAGTTGCGCAAAGAAAACCGTCTGCGCTTAATGCCGATATTGATATTGAGCAGATATTGCGAAACTACAACGACGGCTTCGAGCCAATGGACAAGTTGGATAAAAACAGAAGAAAGCGAGTTTTAGAAAATATAGAATTTGCACTGTCTAATAGCGGAAGATCGACGTTTGCTTGGGAATGTTTGGGCGAATACTTTTGGAGCGGACACGGTTGCGTGCAAAACGAGCTGTATGCCGTCAAGTGCTTTGAAAAGGCACTCGGCAGGATTTCCACGCAAAACTTGATGAGGTTGGCGGACTCATATTATTCCGGCAGGGTCGTGGATAAAAATTTAAAAAAGGCATTTAATCTATACAACAGGGTTTACACCCGAAGCATTGCGGATTTCAACGGAGAAAGGACGCGCGCAAAAGAAATGATAGATAAGATTTCAAGCGAAGATTCATCTTTGTCGTCGGTATCCGACAAATCGCCGATAGACGTAAAAAATATAATAGACGAAATCCAAAATCGCCTAAGAGAAGAATATAAATACGTAAGCAGATTGTCCGTTTTCGTCACCTTTGAATTGGAAAAGGTCGTAGAAAAATATCCTAAAAATATGTCGTACATTCCGCACGTTAAAATAATTGTAAGCGTGTCCGGCGTAGAAAGTCTTTCTTCCGCTTATACAAGCAATCAAGATAGCGTGCGGGCAGGTTTGCGCAGTGCAGGCATAAATCAAGACTTTGTGGAAGAATTTAATATGAACGACGACGATTTATGGACGAACGACACAATCAGAGAAATGGGCAACTTGAAATCCAAAATCGAAAACGCAAAAAAAGACGACGAGTACCGAATGAAATGCGCCGGCAGCGACGCTTTTAAGACGCGGGCAAGACAAATAATAAATGCCGCTTGGAATGAGTTTAAGGCTAAGTATGAAATTGTCGGGACTTCAAAAGTTATGACTTCAACAATCGGCAAATTCGGCGGAACAAAATATCAATCCGAATCGGGGTCTTATATCATCAAAGATTACGATATTTATTGGAAAGGGCTTAGCTAACTTATCCGCTTTATTGTCCCTGTTTTGCATTGCCGTCGCTTATCTCTATTTTGTTGCTTGCGCAATCGAGGTTAAACTCTGTGCAGGTGAGTATAGTTTGAAAGCCTTTCGTCATCTCCAATAGCAGATTTTGCCTTGTCAAATCAAGCTCGCTCAGCACGTCGTCGAGCAAAAGCACGGGCGGCTCGCCAATCTCGTTTTTGTAGATGACGACCTCGCCGAGTTTTAGCGCAAGCGCAATGGTCCTCTGCTGTCCCTGCGACGCAAACTTTCTGCTGTCCTTGCCGTTTATCTCGATTTTTATATCGTCTCTGTGCGGACCGACAGTGCTGTATCCGAGTTCTTTATCCTTTTCGCGCGCGGCTTTTATGCTGTCGTACAACTTTTTTTCTATATCTTCTACGCTGTCGTTTTCAATATCGAATGAGCTTTCATAGGATAGTTTAAGAGCTTCCTTTTCGCTGCTTATCGCGGTGTGAAACTTGCTTGCGCTGTCGTTTAGCGTTTTCACGTAATCGAGGCGTTTGGATATTAAAAGCGCGCCTTCCTTTGCAAGCCCCGCGTCCCAAACGTCGAGCATATCGTTTATATTGCGGCTTCCGCGCCATTCTTTGAGCAGATTGTTTTTTTGTTTGAGCGTTTTGTTGTAGCGTTGAAGCGAGTAAAAATATCCCCGTTGCTGTTGGCTAAGCCCTACGTCCATAAACCTGCGTCTTTCCTGCGGCGCTTCTTTTACGAGTTTCATCTCGTCGGGGGAGAAAAACACTACGCCGAGCACGCCGAAAAGCTCGCCCGCTCTGTTTAGCGGAATTCCGTCAACAAGCACTCGCTTTTTGCCTTTTTCGTCTATTTGCAGGTTTATGACATGCTTCCTGAATTTCTTTTGAAGTACAAGCGACACCGTTGCGCACTTTTCGCCTATCAAAACCATTTCCTTATCTTTGGTTGTGCGCGGACTTTTAAATATCGAGCAAAGATAGATACTTTCAAGCATATTCGTCTTTCCGCTCGCGTTTTTTCCGTACAAAACGTTTAGCCCGTCCGTGAAGTTTACGGCGGCGTGTTTGTAGTTTCTGAAATCAAAAAGCTCGACGGAAAGGATTTTCATACTGCAAATTATACCTTAGCGGAAAATTTTTTTCAATATATTGTGGTTCTTTTTATTTTTTTGTTTTTTGCTTGAAATATTCTTCCGTTTTGTTATAATCATTTATTATGATAAATATCGAAGAATTTTGGGAAGACGCAAAAGACGGTTTATCCATTTCCATACAAGCAATCAGCTTCGAGGTGTGGATAGACACTCTTAAACCTGTTTGCTTTGTCGATAACGCAATGGTGTTGGAGACTATTTCGGCAAACGCAAAACGCACAATAGACAACAAGTATCTCGATACTATAAAAGAGGTTGTAAAAAATCTCAATTCTTCCATAACCGACGTAGTCGTTATTTTGCCGAGTCAGCGCGACGAGTATCTCGAAAAACAGACGGTATTTATCAACAACGAGGGCTTTGTCACAAAAGAACCGCCCGCGCAAAAAAACAAAAAAAAGTGTCCTTTTCTTGAAAAATACAGTTTTGAAAATTTCGTAGAGGGCAAGTCTAACGCGTTCGCGCTCGCGGCTTGCAAAACGGTCGCGGAGGACCCCGGCAAAAAGTTTAATCCTCTATTCATATATTCGGGCGTAGGTCTTGGCAAAACCCACCTTTTGCACGCGATAGGCAATCTTATATACAAGCAGTCTCCTCATCTCAACGTGCTGTACGCAAGCGCAGAGACGCTTGTAACCGAGCTTATCTCGGTCATCAGAAATAAATCGAACGATGAAAACAACCGTTTCAGAGAAAAGTATCGCTCTTGCGACGTTCTCATGATTGACGATATTCAGTTCCTCATCGGCAAGGACGCCACGCAGGAAGCGTTCTTCCATATCTTCAACGACCTATATCACGAAAACAAGCAGATTATCATCACGTCCGACCGCTCTCCCAAGGATTTGACTACGCTCGAAGACAGGCTTCGCACGCGTTTCAGCTGGGGACTGACTGTGGATATTCAAGTCCCCGATATGGAGACCCGCGTCGCAATCCTAAAAAACAAAGCGGCGCAGATGAAATTCGATTTGTCAAACGAGGTCGCCGAGTTTATCGCCGAAAACGCAACCTCAAATATCCGCGAGCTCGAAGGTTTGCTAAATAAAATCGTGTTTTTCAGCTCGCTTACAAACAACGTCATAAATACGCGCGAACTCGCGTCGGAAGCACTAAGCGATTTTATAGAGGAAAAAAAGGAAACTCTCGACGCAAGCGATATTATCGCGTCCGTTTGCAAATATTATAAAATCACAACTGACGATATATTTTCAAAAAAGCGCACAAAAAACCTCGTCGAGCCGCGCATGATTGCAATATATCTGATAACCGATTTGCTTTCTTTGCCGCTCGTGCAGATAGGGGAAATCTTCGGCGGGCGCGATTATACGACCATCATCCACGCGCGCGATAAAATCACCGACGAGATAAAGTCAAATCCGCGCATCCGCATCACCGTTGCCGATATAAAAAATATGCTCCTAAACAGATAACACACTTTGTGTGATTGAAACTAAAACTATACTTCTCTATTAAACACACATAGAGAGGTTAAAACGAAACAAAATAAAAAACACTGTTTAAAGCAGTGTTTTTTTAATATAACAAAATGTATAGCTTTGTTTCTATCTCTCTAACGTCGTTTTATAAAAAGGATAGCTTATTTGTTTATCAAACTTTGATAGAAACGCTTAGCTTTCATTTATAACACGCGAAGCGTGTCACCCGACGACGCGGAGGGGGAGAATGAAATACAGCCACTTTCCGCTCTCGCCGTTGATAACGCCGGGCGCTCCCGAAGAATTGAAGTTGAGGGTGATAATCGGCTCGTCGATGACGCGCAAGCAGTCGATGAGATATTTTGCGTTAAAGCCGATAGTAAGGTCTTTTCCGTTGAGTTTGGTCGTAACCTTTTCGTTTATCTCGCCGTCCTCGCTGTGCGCGTGTAAATAAATAGCGTCCTCTATAATATTTATTTTTACAAACGCCTTTTTGTCGAGACGGTTGATGAGCGACACTCTGTCTACTGCGGTTTCAAAAACTTTTTTATCGACGGATACGACGGTGCTAAATACAGTCGGGATAATCTTTTCGTAGTTTATAAACTCCTCGCTGATGAGGCGGGTGACAATCTTTGTATGGAATAAATCCACCATCATATAATTTTTTTCTACAAACACAGTCACGGTGTCGTCGCCGTCGTCGATGAGGCGGCTTAGCTCGGTTATACTCTTTGTAGGCACAACGAGCTTATCTATAACGCCGTTATTTTTGATGATTGCCTTTGCCGTCGCAAGGCGGAAGCCGTCGGACGCAACAGCCTCCACTTCGTCCTCTTTTACGTTTAGGCAAACGCCGCGCAGAGATGGGCGGCCGTCGTCGGACGCAACTGAAAACAAAACGCGACCGATGATGTCCTTTAACTCCTTTTTGAGGATAACGAACGAGCTTTCAGTATTTACTTCTCTGAACATCGGATATTCGTCCGCGCTCATGCACTTTATTTGAAGTTCGCTGTCAAGGTATCTGATGATGAGCTTCGTCGTAGTAGTGCCGTCAAGCTCGACTTGCTCCTCCTCAATCTTTTTGGCGTAATCCGCAAACAGCTTGCCTGGCACGACGATTTCGCCCTCGATGAGCACCTGCGCGTTTATCTTTTTTTCTATTGCGAGTTCGAGGTCGGTTGCAAATAAGGTGAGGGTATCTCCGAAAGCGGAAATTTTAATCCCATCGAGAATGGGATTGTTTCTCTTTACAGGCAAAGCCTTTACTACTTTTGCAAGCGCGTCGCTGAGTTCTTTTCCTTGACATAAAACTTTCATATTTTCACCCAAAATAACAAAATTTTTCGTATAGTTATTTATTATTTTTTATTTTTAATAATGATAACATAAATAAGCACCGTTGACAAGTGGAAAACTAAAAACAACTACTACAACTTGTATAATATAAAAATATAAAACCGCAATATTTTGGATTTTTATAAATATAAAGCGCTCGTTTGGTGTTGATAACTTTTTAAAATTATCAATATTTTTTAAACATAAGAAAAGAGTTATTCATATCAGAAATCAAGAACGGAAAATTTGAAGATAAAAGAAAATAAATATGAGACGGCAATGCTTATTAAAAACATAAGAATTAGTATAAAAAGATTGCGCTTTAAATTCTTTGTATCTTTAAACAAAAATACAAATCCAAGCCCCGCGTTCATACAAAGTCCGCCGAGAGTCGCGCCGAAGCCAAGCCCGCCCATTATATAGAGCTCGCTTATGATGATAGACGACGCGCAGTTTGGGATTGCGCCTATAATCACGGAAAAGAGGGGAGCGATATATTTGTTTAAAAGCAGGAAGTTTATAATTTTATCCTGCCCGATAGAGTGGATTATAACTGCGAAAATTATATTTATAATAAGCACGTAAATGAAGATTTCAAGGGAGTGTAAAAGCGGCTTTAAAAGAAAACGGTTTAGTTTTTCATTTCTGTCTTTTTTTATGGAATACTTTTTTAGATATTCCGCTAAAATTCCGTCTTTTTCGCAGAGATTGGATTTGTGTATATGATTGCGGGTGCAAAGCGAATCCTTACACTCGTCGCAATCGCAGTGAGTTGATAAATCCGACTTATCTTCGCGCTCGGCGCTTTCGCAGTGCATGAGGCGAATACGATAATCGTCGTCGCAATGCTTTACGTGATGAGAGACGGATTTTCTGTTTTTTGAAAATATAAAGTCGATGGAATAACCTATTATAAGCCCAAGCAAAAACTTGATAAGGATAATAGGCAGGATATGAAGGGCTTTGCTCGGATAGCTTAAAAAGATAGGCAACGCTTCGTCGGAAGTCGCCAAAAATACGCCTATAAGAGTGCCGAGCGTAAGGTGACGTTTTTGATATAAATCCGCCGCGACGATAGAAAATCCGCACTGCGGCAAAATGGAAACGCTCACCCCTATAAGCGGAGCAAGTGCGCCGTGCAACCTTATCTTGTTTGAAAGAAGCGGCTCGATAATAGCGATTATATAAGTGCAAACCGCGACTATCGCAAGTACTTTAAGGCTGTCTATAAAAGCGTCTAAAACAGCGTCTGCCATAGACATAGTGTACCACTAATTTATAAATAATAAAAGCAATATATAAAGCAAAATAAAATCCGCAGAAAAAATCCGCGGATTTTATAGTTTTAGTTTAGTTAAAAAACTGTGTTACTTTTTGGAATTTCTGATTGCCTTTTTGATGAGCTCGTAGAATACGAGGAACGCACCGACGGCTATTGCCAAAGCGCCGATAACAATAAACAGACTTGCTACGTTACAAAAATCCAAAATAAGCAAGATGCCGATGACTATTAAGAGAAGCGGGGTAATAAGTGAAAGAATTATAGTTGCCGCGCCTGCATTCTTTGCTTTGATAATAGCCATTACAAGCAGATAAATCGCGTATGCAAGGATTGCAATGCCAAGGATAAGCAACATATAGGATGCAACAACGTTACCGCATACAATTATAATGATACCCAAGGCAAGTTCTATTGCGCCGACGAGCCAGTTCATATCAAACAGTTCTACCGCGCCGAGAACGATGAGTATAGCACCTACGATTGTGAAAAGCGTTTCCGTAAAAGAATTGCCGTTCATAATTAAGAAGATGCCAAGAACAATGAATAACAAGCCCAAAAAGGCGTTGTTAGACAGGTTGCTTACAGTTTTAACTTTTACTTGTTTAGCCATAATTTCCTCACAAAAATTAGTCTGTAAAAAGCACGATTGCAATTTACAGTGGATATTATAATATTATGCTTATTGTTTGTCAAATAAAAAAGAAAATGCGTAATATATATGAAAATCAAGAATAAAACAAAGCAAAAAAACCGCCGATATAATAAATATATAAAAGCAAAGTGTCAAAAATCTGTTGACAAAGAAGATATAAAATATTATGATAATCAAGCATTGAAATAAATGCCTGTTTAGCTCAGTCGGTAGAGCATTCGGCTGTTAACCGAAGTGTCGGGGGTTCGAGTCCCTCAACAGGCGCCAGAGGCACAACGCAAGTTGTGCTTTTGTTTTACAAAGAGGGGGCTCGACCCCGAGCGGAGTACCTCCGCGCTTGCGAAGCAAGCCGACACTTCTTTCGAAGTGGACGCTCCACGTAAGAGGCGATTAAAATCGCACGTTCCGCTAATTCACGGGGGTTCGAGTCCCTCAACAGGCGCCAGAGGCACAACGTAAGTTGTGCTTTTGTTTTATAAAGAGGGGGCTCTACCCCGAGCGGAGTACCTCCGCGCTTGCGAAGCAAGCCGACACTTCTTTCGAAGTGGACGCTCCACGTAAGAGGCGATTAAAATCGCACGTTCCGCTAATTCACGGGGGTTCGAGTCCCTCAACAGGCGCCAGAAGCACAACGCAAGTTGTGCTTTTGTTTTTTTGTATTTTAAAATGCGTGTATTCGATTTTTAAAACACACGCATTTATAGAGGCGAGGAGTTTGATTTTTAATCCTCTAGATATTCCAAAATATCCGCGGGTTGACAGTTAAGCTCCTTACAAAGCGCGTTTAGCGTGGAAAATCTTATTGCCGAAATTTTGCCTGTTTTTATGTTTGAAAGGTTGGCGTCGGTCAGTCCTATCTTGACTGCCAAATCTTTTAGCTTTACGCCTTGGCTTTTCATGATTTTATCCAAGTTTAAGATAATCATAGCGTCTCGTCGTCCCTATCCTGCAAATCTTTTCCATAGCTAAACACGACGGCGAGCAAAAACAGCACCAAGCCCGAGATAAGCCCGACGAGTTCCACCCTAAACACGACTTCGCTGTTGGGTGCGATTGCGTGTATGAGTATAGACCCAAGCAGCGCGGGCACGACGGAAATGACGACGATAGACCAAGCAATCCTCTTTAAGCAATTTATGGATTTTGCATTGAAGGGAGTCTCGGAGTTTTCGATATTAAAAAACAGCTTTTGCGTATTCCAAAAGAAATCTATAAGCAGAAAAGAGTATAGCGCGAGTATGGAAAACATAATTGCGCTTTCAGCCGCAGTAAGGGTTTTGACAGCGTTTGTGACAGGCAAAGCGATGGCAAGCGCGACAAATACGAGGCAGGCAACGCAGGCGAGAATGTATAGGACTTTTGACGCGATTTTGCAACCTCTTGCGATTTTTATAACTTTGGTTTTGTTGTTCATTTTTTCAACCTCCAAAAAGAGGTTAATATAAAAATTATCGTTTGTCAATAATTTTTATCGAAAAACGATAATTTTTTGTATGTTTTGTTTAATAATAAGATAAATAGTATAGTAAATGTAATTATACTTCTATATGCAATCCGTACACTCCGCGGGATTTATCTACGCGCAAAAGCCGCTCGAAGCCCATTCGCTCGCAAAACGCGACCGCGCCGTCGCTTTCGGCAACAGTGTAGACGCCGCGCACTCCTATTTGTTTCAGATGCGCCACAAGCTCCGCGATGAGCGCTTTTGCGCCGCCTTTGCCGCGAAAAGAGGGCAGTATGCTTATGCTGATGCGGGCGGGGTAGTCGTCGCCGACGGCGGCGAGTTTTTTATGCAAACGCTTTTCCGCGCGATAGAGTTTTTTGTTTTCGTCCTTGACTATCGCAAGATAGGTGGGGAGCAATGAGTTGAATTTTTTTGCGTCGATACTGCAAAGGATATAGCCGGTTGGGTTGTCAAACTCGTCGGTCATGACGAAGCAGTGCTCGGGTTCGTTTTCGATATAATAATTGCATTTGATGGCGGACGCGGCGCGCAACGATTCGTGCACGTCGTCGCTGTAAGCAATGGCTTTTATGGATTTTGCGTCGTCGTTTTTATACTTTCTTATCATAATCAATAAGGCGCGAAGTTGTCGTCATGCGGTTAAATCGCTGTCAACAATCGTTTCGTATCCGTAGATTTTTAGCATATTTACCTTGATTTCCTTGGTGTCGGTGTCGATGACGAGGCTTGAAAACAGGGCTTGAATCGTCACGTTATCGAGCGCGTCTTTGACTTTTTGTTCAACGCCATTGACGTTTGACCAAGTCATAAGCTCGCCGATGGTCATCTCGGTGAGTATATCCTTAAACGTATTTCCGAGTTGAGTGATTTTTGCGCCCTTTATGGCTTCCTTATCAAGCATAGTCCCCGGCTCGGCTTCGATAATGTCGCCGACGGTGGCGTTTGTGATGATAGAAGTCATCTCGCTTATAGTGCCCTTTGCAAGCGTACGCAAAACAGCCGCGCTTCGCTCGCGGATGAACTCTAAGCCTTGAACGGTCAGTTCGGATATAGTTCCGTTGTTGTATGAAACTTCGGTTATATCGCCGATATAACCCTGTGCGCATTTAAAGAGCGGTTGGCTTTCGTGCGTTGCGCTGTCATAGGGGATATATTGCCCGTCGATATAGACGAAAGTTTCTTCGTTTTCGGCAGGTGCGTCGATTTGGATATAAACGTCCACGCACTTTCTGCGCGCAAAGTAGATTTCGTTGGAGATAAATTCATCATTTAATGCGTTGCTTAAATAGGTGACTTCTGATTTGTCTATAAAGAACATATCTTTGAAATCATTAGTTTTGGACTTCTCTAACTTGTAAAGCGGCTTGTCTGCAAAAGAGGGATTGTTTTTTATTTCGTCCGCGTAAGGGAAATAGCCCACAGAGTCTACTTTTACAAAAACGTTTTCCGTGCCCGTGTATTTTTTTATTGATATTGTAGTCGCGCCGGTGTCGGCGGGGTCGCAGGACTCTCTGTAAAATACTTGGTTGCGATACTCCTTTTTTGCAATCATATAGGCGCAAAGGGCGTTATTTTGCTTGTACTTATGGTCATGTTTATCGAAGTAATACATATTGCCTTGCGCTATCAACGGGGCGGATGCCAAAATAAAGGCATCGTCGTCAGTGCTTGGAAGCGTTGAATATTTCACATATTTGAAAGTGACCGACGCGTCTTCCAAATTGTCCGTCACCTCGACGGGGCGGAAGTTGGCTTTTGCGTAATCGCCGAAGGTGTCGTAGACGTAGACGTATTTTGTCGTCACTTCCTTTTGCAAAGTCTCGTCGTAAGTCACCGTCTCGTAGGCGTTGCCGCCCACGCCGTATTCGATGAAATATTTTTTGTCTGCGGATAGCGGATTTGACGGAGAGACATCTATTTTTTCGGACGTGATTTTAATTGCGTCCTCTGTGAAAACGTCCACGAATTCCGAGAGCATCATATCGTCCACGACGACTTCCATTGCGTCCGCCATAGCGTCGATTTTGACGTAGGCGAGTTTTTTCATAAACGACGCGGTTTCGCCGGAGTAGGTGATATGATAATAGGTTTTAGTCGGGTCGGTTTTCAGTTCTTCTTTCAACTTTTCGACGCTTATCACGCGATAAACGCATTTTTCGTTGTCATAGTAGAAATATCTTTCGGTGCTTTTGTCGTCGATGGCGGCGGGGTCGATTTCCTCGTAAATATCCGCGTCGATTTGCATAACGTCGGCGAGCATAAGCGAGGCAAAAGCGTCGGAAAATCCGCCGAGAGACGCGCCCGCAAAGCGTTGAAGCAGAGCCGACGATGCCTCGCCCTCTACCTCGTCGGCGCGGTCATAGCGCGTAAGTCCCGCTTGATTTGGGTCCGCGGGATTATAAAGAGTGTAGTATGCGCAGCGTACAAACTTGCCGTGAGCGTCCTCCACGCGGACGTACTTGCCCGACGCAGCGTTCTCGTTATAGCGATAGGACACTATGTCAATCATCTCGCCGAGAGTGAGGTCGTTTGCGACTGTGCCGAGCTCCAAGATTTTGCAGTTGCGCGCGGCGAGCGATTTGATTATCCTCGCCGAGTCGGGCGTAACTTCTATGACGTCGGCAATCGTAAGCCCTTCGAGCAGGTTGTCGGCGTGTTGAAGCTCGGATATAGTCATATGCGCTATTGACTGCAACAGCTTTGTTGACGACCCGACGTGCACGCGCTCGAAAGTAATGCCGTCGAACGTCTGACCCTCTTCAAGTTGACTTAGCTTGCTGTCGTCATTGAGAACGTCGTCGAGTATCGCCCAAAAATCCGAGGTGAATTCCAACTCATCAACAGGCACAAAGCCCTTTTCTACAAGGGTGTAATCGTCGCCGTTTACGGAGTCTATGCGGTTGGCGTACGCCAAGACGTAAACGTCTTCGCCCGAGGTCTTATCCGTAGGTGTGAAAACAATATGACGATAGAAAGTTATTTGATTATTTTGCAAATCAAAATTCTCGCCGTAAGACGAGTTGTTTACCTCATACTTTGAAACTTCTCCCTCTGCTGTAACGTATATTTCTTCTTCATAGCGGGTTTCTACGACCTTCATCCGGTCGGCTTGCCCGTCCTCGTCAGTGTCCACGCCGCCGATGAGGCTTGTTTCTACGCCGAGCGCACAGGTCGTAGACGCAAGCTCACTATTGGGGATAGCCTCGTATACGTCCGTTTTTACAAAGTATTTTCTGTCGGCGGGGTTTGAGGGGATAAAGGTGTCCGTATCCGATTCGAGAATGGAGTTTACGCGAAGCACGTTCATCACGTTGCCGAACTCCGAAAGCGTCACGTCTTGCAGGGTTGCAAGCAGGGCATTATCCTCTGTGCCGAGATTGATGCCGAAGTTGGAATTTATTGCGCGTATGGACAGGTCGCCGTTTAGCGAGCCGAGTATGTTGTCAATCGCAGTAGAAATATTTTCGTCGAGGTTATAGTTGAGAATTGGCAAATTGTAATCGGCAAAATCCACCCCCGCGATTTTGCTTACGTCGTTGAGGGTGAACGAATTGACTACGATAGACAGGTCGTTTATAAGGTCGGGGATTGGGACGTTGTAAAAATCCTTATTTGTAAAATCTATGCCGCTTATGCCGTTCAAAAGTTTTATGCCGTAGTGCTCGTACAGCGTTTTGAGGCTTAACTTGTCGAAATTTTGCACGTCCGAAATCACGCCTTGCACCGCGTCGAAAACAGTCTTGTCGTAGATCTCGCTATCCGACGCGATTATGCTGTCCTGTCCGAGGACGGCTTTTTGTATCTGCCCAACGGTCATCTGGGTTGCGAGTATCACAAGCGTCCCGCCGATCGCCACGACGAATAGGATTATGCCTATTATCATGCCGAGTACAAATGTCAAAGTGCCTCTTAATATTTTCATAAAGAACTCCCTTTAACCGAAAATTTTGCCAAACACGTTGCTTATCGGATTATGCTCGTACAAGAACCCGCATATCGGCGAGTTGAGCAAGTATTCGTGGACGGCGGGGATAACGCGGGCGAGCGCGTGCAGTATCGCAAGCACAAGCAGCATAAACACAATCGCAAGCCCCGCGGATACGACCGCGCCCAAAACCCTGTCCGTAATGCGGATAGCGGCGTTTTCGGATTTGTGCATACTCTTGAAAATCTTCCTCAAAACGAAGCAGAGTATGCCCAAAAGTATGCAGTACAGTATAAACAGTATCACCGATACGACGATTGTCGTCAGCATTGTTGCGGTGGCGGCGGATAGGGTTTGTCCGTCCTCTTTTATAAATCTTTCCGCCAGCCAAACGGCGAGCTTGCCCTTTGTGGAGTCCACAAGTCCGCTTCCCGCGGCGTCTTCGAGCTTGACCTTGTTTGGCGCGCCGTCGTACTCGACCAAAATATAATACGAGCCGTCGTCGGCAACGTATATCGGCGACGAAAAAGCCTGTCCCCAGCCGCTCGCAATCGACTCGAACTTGTTTGTCAACGACTGTACGAAGCCGATTTTGCTTATCGGCGCAACAGTAACGCCTACGATTAAAATGGAGATGAGTATAATCGCAATCGTCTTGAAAAAGCCTTTAAATGCGCGCGCCAACCCTCCGATTACGCCCGCGAGCAGCCCCAAGGCGAGTATGACGAAAAAAACTATATCCGCGTATGAAACTGCCGAAACAAGATTTGCCATCATAAAATTTTATCCTTTTGCTTGCGTAGACGCGTATGCGCCCGCCCTTGCGTCTATCGCGCGGGAGCGCGCACGCGCTATATTTGTAGCATTATATCCCGTATATTATAACATTATAACCAAAAACGCGCGCTTACGCAACAGCATTTTAAAAATAGGATTATTTTACCAACTTAATATTCGTCCGCGGCGTTTAGAATTTTCTCTATCGGGCAACAATTATGCAATGAGAAACGAGCAAAAATCCATCAAAACAAAGGCAACGGCGGCAAAGAAGGTCGAGGAAAACCCTCAACAACAAAAGGCAATAGACGGGCAGGTTGACGACGCGATAGCCCCGTTTGTAGGCGCGCTGTTTCGCGCAATAGCGGGCGTTGACGACAGACAGATAGTAATTGTGTGCTTCGGCACAACCGCAATATCCGGCGACTCTCTCGGACCTACGGTGGGAAGCCTCTTGCGCGACAAATACAAAGTGTCGGCGTTTGTGTACGGCACGGACGGGCACTGCGTCAACGGCAAAAATATGGGCGAGTGGATGGAGTTTATAAAGTCCGTTCACGGCGACGCGCTGTATATTGCAATCGACGCAAGCCTCGGCGCGGGCGAGAAAATCGGGCAGATTATTTTGCGCCCCGACGGAGTTTGTCCCGCCGCTATAAAGGGCAAGACAAATCGCTTCGGCGACGTTGGCATATTGGGAGTAGTGGCAAAAAACACGTCCGACCCGCTTATGCAGCTTATGACCGTATCCAAACTTTACGTAGATAAAATGGCAGATAAAATAGCGAATATGTTATATTGCGCGCTAATTTAACGCAGTAAATTTTAAGTGGCATTAAAAGCCCTCCCCTACGGGGTCCCCGTCAAACCTCCGCGTTTGATGGGGTTTATCGGAGTCCCCGCAATACGTCCCTGTGTTGTGGGTAAATACGGGGTCCCCGATGACGAAGCAATCCAAAAAAGCCCTCCCATTGAGGGGAGGGTGTCACGCAGTGACGGATGAGGTGTAAACACCTTATTAAGGGGGTAAGGGCTGTTTTCCGAGTCCGCCCTATACCCCCTTATGAACCCCCTTACCCGAAAACTCCTCATATCCCCCTAACCCCCTTATTCTTTAAGGGGGTTTATTAACGTTGGCTTGATAGGGTGTTACACGACGAACGGCTTTTACGAAGTTTAGAATGCGACGCGCAGGGCGCGGAGGAAGGGAGTGCCAAGCACCAGAGTTGGGTGCGTAGCGATTGAGGCATAGCCCAATCGTGTAGCACACAACAAGTACAAGTGAGCAGACCGTGTTGTTTTTGGTCTGCGAACGAGTGGCATAATGAGGGGACGATACTCGATGTGCGCGTGCCGACTTCCCATCCCGCGAGCGACGAGAAGTTAAATAGTCATAGAGGGAGCTACTGCACCCGTCCTACGGGGTCCCCGCAAACGCCCCTGTTTGTGGGGTGGTTCGAGCGGGAGGGGAAAGCCCGCAGGGAAGGGGCGGGTTATTTTATTTAGAGTACACGACGCACACCCGTTTTGGATTGCTTCGTCACTCTCAATGGCGGTCATATATTTTAAAATACACGGCGTTTAGATTTGTTGCAATCGCAAGCGTTCCGTGCTATTATGTTTCTATGGCGCGGGACATTATTCAAATCAGCGGACTTTGCAAAAGTTTTAAGGACGTCAAAGCGGTGGGCGGCATTTCGTTCAAGGTTAAAGAGGGCGAGCTGTTCGCCTTTTTAGGCATAAACGGAGCAGGCAAAAGCACGACGATTTCGATTATCTGCGGCACTCTTTCGCAGGACGCGGGAAGCGTCGTCATAGACGACGGCGACGTGGACAGCGCAAGAGACGGCGGAAAGGTAGGCGTAGTGTTTCAGTCGAGCGTGCTCGATAAGATGCTCAGTGTCAGAGACAATCTCAAAAGCCGCGCGGCGTGCTACGGCATTTGCGGCAAGGATTTTGAAAAGCGGCTCGCCGAGATAAGCGAGCTTTTCGACCTCGGCGAAATTTTAAAACGACCCGTCGGCAAGCTGTCGGGCGGACAGCGCAGGCGAGTGGACATTGCAAGAGCTATGCTCGCCGAGCCTAAAATCCTCATACTCGACGAACCTACGACGGGGCTTGACCCGCAGACGAGAAAGAATATCTGGGAGGTCCTCAACGACCTCCGCAAGCAAAACGGAATGACGGTTTTCCTCACCACGCATTATATGGAGGAAGCCGCCGACGCGGACTACGTTGTCATCATCGACAGCGGTCGCATTGCGGCGGAGGGGACTCCGCTCGACCTCAAAAACGAGTATACGGGGGATTTCGTCACTCTATACGACGCGGACGAGGAGGAGGTGAAAACCCTCGGCGTGCCCTACGAAAACGTGGCGGGAGCTTATCGTATCGCAGTGTCGAACACCGCCGAAGTCACCGAGCTTATCCTCGCGCATAAGGAGCTGTTTACGGATTACGAGGTGGAAAAGGGCAAAATGGACGACGTTTTCCTCGCCGTCACGGGCAAAAAATTGGGCGGAGGCGAAGCAAAATGAAGATGCTTTTCAATATGACCGCTCGCAATATGAAGGTGTTTTTCAAGGATAAGGGGCTGTTTTTCGTATCCATGATAACGCCCGCAATACTGCTTATACTTTATTCCACCTTTCTCGCAGGCGTCTATCGAGACAATATGCCCGAGGGACTGCCGAGCAAACTCGTGGACGGGCTCGTCAGCGGGCAGGTGGTATCGTCTATGCTCGCGGTCATCTGCGTCACGGTGTCGTTCTGCTCCAATATGGTTATGGTGCAGGATAAGATAAGCGGCGCGAATAAGGATTTTGCAATCACTCCCGTAAAAAAGCCGATGCTTGCCTTGTCCTATTTTTTGGGGACGCTCCTTGTCACGATGCTCATATGTATCGCGGCGATGGTTTTCTGCTTTATTTACATGGGCGCAACGGCGTGGTATATGACGGCAGGCGACGTATTTTTGCTCATACTCGACGTATTTTTGTTGACGCTGTTCGGCACGGCGCTATCGTCGGTGATAAACTGCTTTATCAACACGCAGGGACAGTCCTCGGCGGTCGGCACGATAGTCAGCGCGGGCTACGGCTTTTTCTGCGGCGCGTATATGCCTATTGCCTCGCTCGGCGACGGAATGCAAAAGTTCGTAAGCCTGTTGCCCGGGACGTACGGGACTTCGCTCGTGCGCAATCACGCTATGGGCTCGGCAATAGAGGCGGTGAAAGACCTCGGCGCGCCGAACGAAGTCGTCGAGGGCATAAAAAACAGTGTGGATTGCAACTTAAACTTTTTCGGTGCGCAGGTCAGCGAAGCGGCAACGTATTTGGTGCTTGTGCTTTCCACGGCGGTGCTAATCGGCGCTTACGTGCTTATTAACTTTTTAATGTCAAAGCGAAAGAAAAAATAAAACCGTCACTGCGCGCCTCGCAATGACGGAAAGGGCTATTTTAAATTTAATTTTTATAGAGAAATCGGCAATTTCAAACCCAAATAAGTTTCCCTTTCACGGTTTTTATAAGAAAACATTTGCCCACAACCACGTCGAGAGGCACTACGCCGAACGCTCGGCTGTCGGTCGAGTGATTGCGATTGTCGCCCATGCAAAAGATATATCCATCGCCGACGATTACGTCAACGTCGTCGTTATCGCGCATAGGTTCGTTTATATAGGGTTCGTCGAGCATTTGCCCGTTTAGATATACGATATTATCTATAATTTGCACGCGGTCGCCCGTAACGGCTATAACGCGTTTTACAAGCGATTTGTCCGAAAATATCCCGTTATCGGGCGTGAAAACAACAATATCGCCGCGCTTTATCTTTGCCACCTTGTTGAGATAGATAACGTCTCCGTTTGTACGGTCGTTGTCGTCTATCGCGCCGTTTCCGCCGTCGAGAGTGGGATACATCGAAACGCCGTCCACTATGAACGACGAGACCACGTAAAACTTGACGAGCAGGGCGCACACGACCGCCAAAATGATAACCAGCAAAACGACGATAACCGCAACTGTGATTTTGCGGTTTTTTGTCGATTGCGGTTCTAAATCAATGGGCTCGAATTCTGTTTGCATATCAAAGTATATGTATAAACTTCGCTAAATCCACAGGAAATTATTCAGCAACACTTCGTTTGTATCGGGAATGGCGATGATTTTGGAGCTGTTGAATTGCGCGAGCGTCCTGCCCTCGTCGCTTTTGAAGTCGGTGATTTGCAACAGCACCTTTTGCCAAAACTCGCCGCCGTCGAGGTGGACGGTTGCGGTGTAGCGTTTCATATCGGGAGCGGCGTACATATTTACGCGTATCTCGCGCTCGACGGGCGAATATGCGTCGAAGTGGAAGGTGTTCGTCCTATCGACGGCTTTCATTTCCGCCGCGCTTCTGCAAATGCTCAACCCGCCTCTTTTTGCCGTGATGCCCTTTATGTCGAAAGGACCGTCCTCCAACACGATGGAATCTTCGTCGAGAATGAGGTCTTTCGTCAAGCCCGAAAACGAGCCAATGCCCATGCTCGTATCGTAGAGTATGCGATAGCTGTCTCTTAGCGGCGCGATACTCTTTACGCCGAGCTTGGACGGCACAACGCCGAACGTCGGGGTGGACGCAACCGAATCGTCGTCGTAGATGATTGTGGAATAAACTACTACGAGTTCGTCCGCGTCGTACACGGGGATAGCCGCGGTGTATAGTTGAGTGTCCACCTTTTGAAGGTCCTCGACCCTCTCCCAGTGGCGCGCGTTGGAGCGCGGCTCGCCGTAGCAGATAAACACAAGCAGTTCTTTTGCGTTGTAGACGCTATCGAGGCGCATATACAGTTTGCCGTCCACGTTCTCGAAAGACACGGAGGGGTTTACGAGCGCAACGGGCGGATTTACAAAATTTCTGTGCAGCCAGTTTAGCATAGACTCAAACGCGGCTTTTGTAAGCTGAATATCGTTGCCGTTCGTGATGAGAAGATGCTTGCAGTCGGACTGCACAAGTTCGAGTATGTCGCCAGCTCTGTCGAGGTCCGTAGTGTAGGCGGATTTTGCAACGACGAGCAAGGTCGGGCAGTGTATGGATTTTGCATACGTCTCTGCGCCTACGCCCGATGAAAACACAAGGTCCTCGTCGGTGTTTAGCGCGCCCGTATCCAAAAATCTTGCTCTGCCCTTTGCCCAGTGATAGCCCGTATCGCCCACCGCAACGAGCGAGCGGACTCTGTTGTCTATGCCCGCGACCTGCCACGCAATATGCGCGCCCTCGCCGAAACCTATAACGCCGACGTGCGTCTTGTCCACAATCGGGAGCAGTTCGAGCACGGTGAGCGCATAGCGCGAAATCTTGCTCCAAACGAACCAAGCGGAATTGCGCGCGTTCTTCTTTATCACGTCCACGTCGTTTTGGCACTCGGGATAAGCCGCAAAACTTAGATTGGACGAAAGCTCCGTCTTGTCCTCGCCGTCCACGATGCCGCCGCAGTAGTCTATAAGCCCTACTATGTATCCGTTTTCCATCAACTTTTTCGCCATCGCGCGATTGTCGCGGTTTCTGTACGATTCGATGAGCAAAAGAGCGGGGCGGGGGTCCGTCCAGCGCAGGTCGTAATATATCTCCATATAAAGACGCGTCTGCGCGCTTGCACTGACCGAGAAGTATTGTTTTACACAGACTGAATTGCCGTCGGTTTCAGTCGAGGTCGTTGAGCTGTCCAAAACAACTGCGGTCGGGTCGAATTTGTTCCAAACCTCTGTGGGTGTTAAAAATCTGAGTTCCATAGCTGATATTATAACCCAAATGCTTTACAAAGTAAAGCAATAAAAGCATTGCGGTTGCGACCGACCCTATGTACGCGCCCTCGACGTTGCCTTTCGGCGCGTCCTCGGACGGGTTTTTAAGAGGTTCTCTCGAAGTCGCAAGTTCCGACAGCGCGAAAGCGTCGGCGTGCGTTTTCAGTTTGGCGTACTCCTTTCGCATAAGCTCCATCGCGTCGTCGCTCGGCAAAATAAAATCCATAAAACCACCTCAAAATATTATATTGCGGGGCGAGCGCAAGCGTTCTATGGGGCTGGCGTATGCGGTTTTGCAGCTTTGCGCGGATTTTGCGGAATGGGCTCAAAATATCCCGTTAGTTATGCGGTTTCTTTGACTTGCAACGTGACTTTCGGCTCGAAAGAAAGCGTGTTCAGGCAATCCTCTTCGAGCGTTCTTCCGACCGACTGATAAGCCTTTGCCTGCAAGCCCAAAAAGTCGATATTCCACTCCTTGGATATTTCAAACAGCTTGGTGAGCAAGCCCTCGATTTCCTTTGCGAGTTCGTCCGCCGCCTTGCGGATTTGCGGGTCTGCGCCGGTGAGAACTTTGTCGGTTTCCACAAACTGCACGTCGAGCAGTTCGACGACAAGCTCCATTTCGGCGGAGATTTTTCTTCCTTTCGCCTTGCTGTCTACGCTTTTATTGAGCAGGCGGAACTCCACTCTCTCGCCGTTTTCACCCACGTAGTTGAGCGACCCGAACGTGGATTTTGTCAAATACAGCGACAGCGCCTCGGCAAGCGCGTCCTTTAAAATCTGCGAGTCGTCGTGATTGAAAACGAGGGTGCTCGACATATCGAATTCGTAATTTTTTTCCTGTTCGCCGTCGCTCGTTATGGGCTGGTTGGGCATTTCCTTTGCGGTGATATAGGGTATCACCGTCGCTTTGCTTCTCGACAGCGACCGCGCAAGGAAGTCCTTGACGTTTGTGCGTATCATTCCGCTCGTGCCCTCCTTGTTGGTGAGCGCAAGCTGCAAAAAGTATGACGCGCTTTTGGTCGTGCCAATCTGCGTGGATAGCATTTCGCGCGGGGATTTTTCGCCCGTGACGAGTATTGCGTTTTCGGGAAGCGAGTACATTCCGGTCAGCGGATATATCAGTTGCATATGGTCGAGTTTTAGCACGCTTGTTGACACAAACAGCACATTACAGTGCGCAAGCGATATGGTTAAACCCATTTTGCGCGAAATAGCGTCGAGCGCCTCGGCAATCGTTCTTCCCGTCGCGGTGAATGTGTCGTAGGACGTAAGCCCCGCGCCCTCCGAGGACGACGACGCCATGAGTACCGATTGCGTCGTGACGATAAACTCGGCGTTTTCCTCAGAATAGTCAAGCCCTGCGCCGAGTACGACGGCGGTCTTTGTAAGCTCCGGACTGTTGACCGTGCGTCCGAATATTACGAGCGCGAGCACTGCAAGAAATACTATAAACCACTTTGTGCGCATAAGATAGGACGGGACGTTTAGTTTTTTCATTGTTCACTCTCCTCGGGCTGTAACGAGCCGTTTTGTAAAATAGTCTGCGTGCGCTCCGCCTCTTTTTTCATGCCCGCAAGGACGTTGTCCGCGAGGCTGTCGGGGGTGTCGGGTCTAAGCGGCGGATGAGGGGAGTACTCGTCGTCGAGGCATTTGAAAAATCCCGCGAATTTTCGTTTTTCCATCTGTCCGATTGCAAAAAACAGTATCGGGATTGCCACCGCGACCGCGCATAGCGCATAGCCTATCCAGTCGATGGAAAACTGCGCTATTTCCTGCGACGACTGCGAAAACAGCACGCAACATATCACCACTATCGGAAATATTATCTTTGCCGGCAGACTGAATCCGACCGCGCGCTCCGCGGCGGCGGTGCAGCCGTAATAGAGAAAGGCGAGCGAAAGTATGGATAGCGCAATCACCGCAAACAGGTTTGTCCACTCCATTCTGCCAATGTCGAGGGACAGTTGATTGAAGCCCGCTATGCGCACGAGCAAATCCGAGACCGTTTTAAGCGCTTCTCCATATATTGCGACTCCGAGGAAAATGATGATATTCACAATTAAAAACGTGACCGCAATCCCCGTCGAGACATAGGGCATGCGTTTGTTTTTTATCCTCAAAAACGCAAACGGAATAGCGTCGCCGAGCCACAGCCCGTAGCGGGGCAGTCCCGCAAAGAAATCCTTTGGCTCGATTGCGAATATCGGCATATTGCGTTCTATATCCATATCCGTTTCCAAAAACACGAGGTTTAACACTATAAGCACAAAGAAAATCGGCACGAATATCTCCGCCGTGCGCGCAATCGAGCGCGAGCCTTTTATGCCGAGATAGATAATCGGCGCGAGCAAAAGTATATAGAATAGCGCAGGCTCTACGCCTCCGAACTGCTCGTGCGCGAGATACGCCGCGCAGTAGGAAAAATAAAACGTTCCCTTTGCGATAAGCCATATCGCGCAGACTCCGCAACAGAGTCTATACGCCTTGTTGTTCGTGGCTCGCAAAAGTCCGTCGCTCCGTCCCCGTACAAAGCCGAAAATCAGCGCGGTCAAAATCAGCTCGACCGCAGAGAGGATTAAGTACAGCCACAGCGTGGACGAGTGATAGTTTTCTGCGATCACGCTCGGCGCGGCGGACAGTTTAAACGCAACTCCGAGCGCAAATATCAATACGCCCGCTTGCGAGTTGTAGATTGTGTCGTTCGGCAGATTTTTATATATGCCGTGTTGTATTCTCGATGGTTTCATAGGCTCAATGTTTGGCGTGTTTCCTTATGCGGGTACGGTTGGCGGTGGGGATAGAGTAAGGTCGCCGCTCGATAGAGGACGTGCCCATTTTGAGTACGCCGTCTTGCAGGTCGGGATTGATACGCGGAGCGTAGGGCGCAAGATAGGGCGCGCCGAAGTTTTCAAGCCCCGCAAGGTACGCGGTTATGATTATGGCAAGGATTATCATTCCCACAAATCCCGTGACCGCGCTTATGCACAAAAACAGCAGACGCAGTATCGACAGCGTTCCCACTTGGTCGGGGATACAAAATATTCCTATCGCCGACAGCGCGATGACAAGCACCGACGGCGAGGATATAAGCCCCGATTTCACCGCCGTATCGCCGAGTACGATTGCGCCGACGACCGATAGCGATATGCCGAGATAGCGAGGCATTCTTATGGAGGCTTGGTTTAGTATCTCGAACAAAATCAGCACGACGAGCATCTCTATCGCGGGCGGGAAGGGAATTCCCGTCGTCGCCGCCATCAGCGTCATAAGAAATTTGAGCGGCAACAGTTGAAAGTGATAGGTTTGTAGCGCTATATACGCCCCCGGCAGAAAAATCGTTAGCAGTGCGCCCATTATGCGGAAAACTCTTATCATCGAAGCGCGCCAGTCCGCCGAGTAGTAGTCGTAGCCGTCCTGCACGTCCTCGAACACGAGATAGGGCAGAGTGACCGCAATCGGCGAGCCGTCTACGAGTATGACTATGCGCCCTTCGAGCAGTTTCGCCTCTGCAACGTCGGGTTTTTCTGTCGTGCCCGTTTGCAGGAAGAAGGAATTTTTTTTCGTCTGCAAAAAGGACGTGATATACGCGCTGTCTATAACGCCGTCTATGTCGATGCGGCTTATTTTGTCTGTGATTTCCCTTACGATTTGGGTGTCGGCGACGCCGCGCACGTAAAGCACCGACACAGTAGTCGTCGAGTATCTGCCCACTTGAAAGAATTTTACAACGAGATCGGGCGTTTTCAGCCTGCGGCGAATGATGGACAGATTGGTTTTCAGCTCCTCAATAAAGCCCTCGCGCGGACCTTTCAGGACGCTCGACGTGGGCGGTTCGGCAACGGAACGCTTTTCGGGTTTTCTCAATGAAAAGACGAATGCCGTGTCCTCGCCGTCGATGACGAACGCAACGTCCCCCTCTGCGACCGTGCCCGCGCTGTTGGATACGGGCAGCGTTTTAATATCTTCCGAATAGAGCACGGTGGAGTTGAGCGCGTCGAGATAGGGCGGCTCGAACTCGGCAACGTCTCTCAGCGGAAGAATTACGTTTTGTTCGAGCAGCAGCTTATCCGTCCCGCCGTCGATATAGCAAAACACGCACCGCTTGTTCGCAACGGTCAGTTCGCGGCATTTTAGGTCGTCGCTGTCTGAAAAAGTTTCTTTTATCTTTGATATATAGTCGTCTAATTTCACGTATCCGATTGTTGACCAAAAGCCGAGTTTATAAGCGGAAACGGCGATATAAAGTTGCGTTTCGCGCAAAATCCGCAAATTTTCCCATACTGCGACAAAAACGGAATAGGGTTTGTTTATCAAAAACGCAAATCCGCAGGCGCGGCGCAGAAACCTTATAAGGATAACTTTATGGGGCTATTCGCTTGACAGTCGGGCGGTTGATTTATTATAATAGTCAAGCATTTTATTATTTATATATATTTTAGATATAATTATAAATATCAAAATATACGCGCGAACGGCGCAATGCAATATCGAAATAATCGCACAGCGTATCGCTGTTGTACGGAGGAACTATATGAAACAAACCTACCAACCCAAGAAAAGACAGAGAAACAAGGTTCACGGCTTCCGCAAGAGAATGAGCACCAAGTCCGGCAGAAACGTGCTCAGACGCCGCCGCAACAGAGGCAGAAAAAAACTTTCGGCATAAGCGATGCAAAAGCAGTACAGGCTTAAAAAAAGAGCGTCGTTCGCTTACGTTTACAGAAAGGGCGACAGGGCGGCGGCGCGAGATCTGTTACTGCTCAGCGCGCGCTCCCGCGAGGGGTTGAAAATCGGGCTTTCCGTCTCAAAAAAGGTCGGAAACGCGGTGGTTCGCAACAGGGTCAAACGGCTGTTGCGCGAGGCGATAAACTTGATTTTCGAAAGAATAGACGGCGGATATTTGTACGTCGTCATCGCTCGCCCCTCCATTGCGGAACTGCCCTTTTCAAAGGTCTGCGACGAGGTCGCATCCGCATTTTTAAAGGCGGGGAAACTGCAATGTTGAAACAGGCGTGTCTTAAAATGCTTCTATTATACAAGCGCACGCTGTCGGCGTTTACGGGCAGACGTTGCGCCTACACCCCCACTTGCTCGATGTATTCATACGATGCAATAAGCAAGTACGGCGCGCTTATCGGGATTGCGCTCACGGCGGGCAGGCTACTGCGCTGTACGCCGTTTGCAAAGGGCGGTTTCGACCCTGTCAAAGAAAATTATCGAGGACGAGTTAAATGGCTTATTTAGGCTACGAACGCAAGCGCAAATTGCAGATTTATCTGCTCGCAACACTGATTATTCTGTGTTGCGTGATGCTCGTTGCGTGCAACAGCGACAATTCGTACAGCGTCGAGGGCGACGTTATCTCTCCGCCTACGCACTTTATGGCAAAGTTTATGCTTGCCATAGGCAACAGTATGGGCGGAAGTTCGGTCAGTTTCGGCTGGGTTGTCGTTGTGTTTACGGTGATACTGCGTCTGATACTTTCCCCTCTCGACATATGGCAAAAGCTCATCGCGCGCAAAAACAGCAAGGCGATGGAGCGTATGAAGCCCCAACTCGAAGCGCTTCAAGCCAAGTACGGCGACGACAAACAGCGTATGCAACAGGAGCAAATGGCGCTTTATAAAAAAGAAAAATACTCGATGATGGGCATGTGTCTGCCGACTATAATCACGCTCGTGGTGTTTTTCATCGTCTTTGCGGGTTTCAGACAGATGGTCGGATTTCAGTTTGCAAACGACTATAAGCAGTGCCAAGACGTCTATTATCAGACGCTTAGCGAGCAAATCGAAACCAAATACGGCGACAGAAACGAGGACGGCGTTATCGACAAATACGACATCGTTCTGGACGAGGAAGGCACTGCTTTTTATGAGGAAGCAGTAGACGCGGCGCAGACTGCGGTCTACGAAGCGTATCATTCCAAGGAACAACAGACTTCGCGTAGTTGGCTTTGGATAAAAAATATATTCGTCGGCGACAACTGGGCGAAAGCCGTTCCCGATTTTGCCACCGTCACGGGGCAGTCGGGCTTTGCGAACTCCCGTCTTACGGGCATCACGAGCAGCGAATACAACTCGGTCATGGGCAAGGTCATAGGCACGGGCGGCTACGGCAAGGGCGGCAGTTGGAACGGGCTTCTCATACTCCCCGTCCTGTCGATTGTGCTTAGTTTCTTGTCGCAAAAGATTATGTCCAAGTCGCAGGGACAGCCGCCCGCAACGGGCGACAGCGCTGTCGCAAGTCAACAATCAATGAAGGTTATGCAATGGATGATGCCCATCATGATGGGCGTGTTCGGATTGCTTTACTCGGGCGCGTTCGCACTTTATATGTTTACGTCGTCGCTGACGGCAATACTGTTTCAGTTGACGTTTACGCTTATCGCAAAAATAGTGGACGGCGCAAGGGCGGGCAAATCCAAGCCAAACGTTGCAAAGAGATAGGAGAAATATGGATAAATTTGTGGAAACGCAAGCGAGCAGTATCGACAACGCCGTCGAAAAGGCGCTTGCAGAACTTAACGTATCAAAAGACAAGGTCGAAATCGAAGTGCTTTCCAAGGGCGGACTCTTTTCAAAGGCGAAAGTCCGCGTGACCGTCAAGGAAACTCTTGCGGACAAAATGGCGGAGTTTATCAACGGCACGCTCGAACGCATGGAGCTCAAATCCCGCGCGACCGTCGAGGAAAAGGACAACACGCTTTACGTCCGCATCGAGGGCGAGGACAGCGGAGCGGCGATAGGTTATCGCGGCGAGACTCTCGACGCGTTCCAATATCTCGCGCTCACCTTCCTCAACGAGCATAAGGGCGAGTGCAAAAAGGTCGTAGTGGACTGCGAAAATTACAGGGAAAAGCGCAGGGAAACTCTGACTGCGCTCGCGCTGAGACTTGCGGAAAAATCCGTCAGACTCTGCCGCAAGATAGAGCTCGAACCGATGAACCCCTTCGAGCGCAGGATTATCCATAGCGCGCTTGCCGAAAGCGAGCTCGCAAGGACAGAGAGTGTCGGCGAGGAGCAAAACCGTCATATCGTGATAGTTCCGCTCGGGGTCGAACTCAAAGACGAGCGCCCCTTGAAAAACGGCGAGCGCGACAGCCGCGATAGGCATGACGGGCACGGCAGAGGAGGCAGACGCGACGACCGTCGCGGTCGCTATGACGGACGCGATAACAGGCGCGACGACCGCCGTCGCAACAATCGCTACGACCGCAAGCCCCGCGAGGAGGAGCAAGAGGTCGAGGACGGCAACGTCTATCTCGGCTATTTCACCGAGCAGGACGATTTCGTAAAGCCTGCGCCGCAGGCAGGTCCGCCCAAGTTCAAGAGTTTCGGCGGTAAAAAGAGATTCTGATGAAAACGATTGCGGCAATTTCGTCACCTATCGGTGCGGGTGGTATCGGCATAGTGCGCGTATCGGGCAACGATGCGCTTGGCATAGCCGATGCCATTTTCAATTTCGGCAAAGATACGCGCGTGCGCGCACGCGCGAACAATATAGTACAGCCGTGGGAGCCGCTCAAAATGCACTTCGGCACGTTTGTTGCAAAGGATTTTTGCGACAGAGGCTACGCGGTGTATTTCCCTGCGGATAAGGCGTACACGGGCGAGGACACCGTTGAATTTTATCTGCACGGGGGCGTGCGTATTATGCGCGGCGCGCTCGACGCGTTGCTCGATATGGGGGCGACGCTTGCAGAACACGGCGAGTTTACAAAGCGCGCGTTTTTGGCGGGACGGCTTTCGCTTGCCGATGCCGAGGGTGTTATAGATATGATAAATGCCGACAGCGCGGCGGGCTTGCGCGCGGCGTACAGGCTTATGGACGGCGAGGTCGCAAAGAGTGTGGACGGCATAGCCGACGAGCTAAAAAACCTCATTGCGGGGCTTGAAGCCACGCTCGATTATCCCGAGGAGACCGAGGACGAAGTTTTGCCCTCTCTCGAAAGCGGGATAGACGCTTGCCTTAAAATGACGGACGGGCTTTTGTCCACCGCGTCGAGGGGCAGGATAGCCAAGCACGGCATAAACGTAGTGCTTGCGGGCGGAGTCAATGCGGGCAAGTCGTCGCTTATGAACGCGATGCTCAAAGAGGAGCGCGCAATCGTAGCCGACGTTGCAGGGACGACGCGCGACACCGTCGAGGACAGCATAGAGTATGAAGGAGTGCGCATAAATTTGGTCGATACGGCGGGCTTGCGCGAGAGCGACGACGCTATCGAAACGCAGGGCGTAGCGCGTGCGCGTCGGGCGATAGAGGGCGCGGATATAGTTTTGCACGTCATCGACAAGACGAATCCCGTCGAGGACGAAGCGGATTTGTTCGGCAAGCTCGTATTCACCGTGTACAACAAATGCGATATTGCGGGCTTTGCAATTCCGCGCATGGCGTACACGTTCGGCGTAAGCGCAAAGACGGGCGAGGGCGTGGACGAACTCGTTAAAGCGATAGCGTCCGCGTATGGCGCAAGCGGCGGGAGCGGCGGCGAGCTTATCACCAACGAGCGACACGTATCCGCATTGCTATGTGCAAAGCGCGCGCTTGAAAGCGCAAAAGCGAGCTTAAACTACTCTGCGGATTGCATCCTTATCGACTTACGCGCCGCCTACGACGCACTCGGGCAGATAACTGGCAAAACAGCCAATGACGAGATAATTGACACCGTTTTCTCCAAATTTTGTGTCGGCAAATAAAACTTGCTATTTGGCGCATTGCTTTGTCAGACTTGCGTGCGCTCGCCGTCGTGTACGTTAGTACACTGGGCGGCTCGCGTACTCGTCTTTCGCGCACTGCATCCAAATATCAAGTTTTATTGACGAAGAAGTTTTGAATAACGTCTGCTTGATAGGGTGTTACACGACGAACGGCTGTTACGAAGTTTAGAACACGACGCGCAGGGCGCGGAGGAAGGGAGTGCCAAGCACCAGAGTTGGGTGACGTAGCGATTGAGGCGTAGCTCAATCGCAAGGCACACAACAAGTACAAGTGAGCGGGCAAGTGTTGTATATATGCCCGCGAACGAGTGGCATAATCTCGCACTCGCAAGAGTGTCGAGCGGACGATACTAAACCCCACAAAATAGGGACATTTTGTGGGGACCCCGAAACGTGCGCGCTATAAAAAGTGAAATGGAAAGCCCAAAGGGCGCGACGCGTTAAGCAAACAATCCAGTGGATTGTTTGTAGCCAAAGCGAACGAGCGGGATTGCCTTGCAAACCGCGAAGTCGGAAGGGGTGGGAAAACTTTATTTAAAATACACGACGAGAAACCTAAAAAGAAATGAACGTTTTTGACATAATAGTAATAGGCGGCGGACACGCCGGCGTAGAAGCAAGTCTTGCGGCGGCAAGGCTCAATAAACGCACGCTTATGCTGTGTCAGGATTTCGGCACGGTCGCAAATATGCCTTGCAATCCCGCTATCGGCGGAACGGCAAAGGGACATCTTGTCAAGGAGATAGACGCGCTCGGCGGACAGATGGGGCTAAGCGCGGATATGGCGTTATTGCAGGTCAAGACGCTCAACTCCGCAAAAGGACCTGCGGTGTTTTCTCTGCGCGGACAGGAGGACAAGGCGCGCTATCACGAGATAATGCTTGACGCAGTTATGCATGCCGACAATCTCACCGTGCTTGCAAAAGAGGCGGCGCGCGTGCTTACAAGTGACGGTGCGGTCTCGGGCGTTGCGACGGACGACGGCGAGGAGTATTATTCAAAAGCGGTCGTGCTGGCGACGGGCGTATATCTCAACAGCACTATCATCACCGGCGAGAGCGTTGTCGAAAGCGGTCCGAGCGGTTTTTCGTCGGCACGAAAGCTCACCGACAGTCTTTTGGAGCTGGGGCTTCCCATTCGCAGATTTAAGACGGGCACGCCCGCGCGCATATATCGTGACAGCATAGATTTCGATAAAATGCAGATACAGCTCGGCGACGACAGCGACAGATTTTCGTTTATGTCGCCGCACGCTACGTTTAAGGAAGAACCCTGCTGGCTTACGTACACCAACGCGCGCACGCACGAGGTCATACTCAAAAACTTGGAGCGCAGTCCGCTATACAACGGGACTATCAGAGGCGTTGGACCGAGATACTGCCCGTCGATAGAGACTAAGGTCGTGCGCTTTAAGGATAAGGACAGGCATCAGATTTTCATCGAACCCGAGGGGCAGGACAGCGAGGAAATGTACGTGCAGGGAATGTCCACGTCTCTCCCCGCCGACGTGCAGGAGGAAATGTATCGCACAATCGAGGGCTTGGAGCATTGCAGATTTGCAAAGTACGGCTATGCGATAGAGTACGACTGCCTCGACCCTCTGAGTCTTTATCCGACCTTGGAGTGTAAGGCGGTCAAGGGGCTTTACTCCGCGGGGCAGATGAACGGGAGCAGCGGCTACGAGGAGGCGGCGGCGCAAGGCTTGATTGCGGGCATAAACGCGGCTCGCGCCATAGACGGCAAAGCTCCGATAGTGCTCGGGCGCGACGAAGCGTATATCGGCGTGCTCATCGACGACCTCGTGACCAAGGGCACTAACGAGCCTTACAGAATGATGACCGCCCGCGCGGAGCACCGCATAATGCTTAGGCAGGACAACGCCGATATGCGCCTCACCGAGCTTGGCTACGAAATCGGGCTTGCAAGCGAGGCGAGATATGAAAGACTGCAAATAAAGAAAGCGCAAATGGCAAAGATATTCGCCGTCAAGGACAGGGCGGTCGATAGGGGCAGGGCGAGCGTCCTGTTTGATAGGATAGGCGAACCCTTGCCGCAAAAAACGCCTACGCTCGGCGAAATTTGCCGTCGCCCGTCCATAAGCGCGGAGGACGTTGCGCCCTTGCTCGATTTTGAAATAGACCGCGAAGCGCTTCGCGCCGCCGTCATCGAACTCAAATACGAGGGCTATCTCAAAAAGGAAACGTCCGCCGTCAACGAGCAGAAGCGGCTCGAAGGCAAACGTATTCCCGACGGCTTCGACTACGATTCAATCAAGGCGTTGCGCATCGAGGCAAGGCAAAAATTGAGCGAAATCCGCCCCCTCAACCTCGGACAAGCCTCGCGTATCTCGGGCGTTTCTCCCGCCGATATTGCCGTTTTGATAGTCGCACTGCAAAAATTTCAAGCGCAAAAATAAAAATTTTTAAAAAGAAAACCATACAAGTGTCTATTATGTGGATAACTTTTCGTCGGAGAGGCAATTTTGCCCGCCTTTTTCATAGAAAATTTTTAACAAAAACGACAAATTCCCATTTTTAACGACAAAATTCGGAGCATTTAAAAATATGCCGTTAGATTATCGGTTTTTAAAAAGCGGCAATGTA
>JAMPEA010000058.1 GCA_023665365.1 Bacillota bacterium | reverse complement strand
CTTTCTCCGCGCCCTGCGCGTCGCGTTCTAAGCTCCGCAACGAGTGTGCGTCGTGTAACACCCTATCAAGCTGACGTTAATAAACCCCCTTAAAGAGTAAGGGGGTAGGGGGATATGAGGAGTTTTCGGGTAAGGGGGTTCATAAGGGGGTATAGGGCGGACTCGGAAAACAGCCCTTACCCCCTTAGTAACGAGGTTACACCTCACCCGTCACTGCGTGACACCCTCCCCTCGAATTCACCCCATCAAACGCGAAAGTTTGACGGGGACCCCATAGGGGGAGGGCGTTTTCTATTGAATTGCTTCGTTCCTCGTAATGACGAATAGGAATGATTTATTCCATATTCCCCCTTAATTACATACGAGTTGTTTTATCTTCGCCGATGCCGAGCAAGCCGTCTACGCAATACTTTTTGCCGTTGGTGTCGGTGATATAGCCGCTTATCGTGCCGAAGGGCAGGGCGTAATAGCATTCCATAATCAGCGCGTGTATGGGCATATAGAACGTTTTGCTGAGCTTAAATGTCACGTCCACGATGCCCTCGCCTTTCTCGTCGGTGATATGCCATTCGGAGGCTTTCTTTTTGCCGTCCTTGTGTTTGAATACGACGGGCGGCAATAGGTATTGCTTATCGCCCACCCACAGGAAGTTTTCGTTGTAGTTGAATTGGTCCACGGACTGATTGCGCGTAAGGTTGAAGCCGAAATAGGTCGGCACGCCGTCCACGTCGATTTTCTCCATAGCGGTCAGCCAGTCGTAGTGCGCGCGATAGGGGTAGTAGCCCTTGTGGTCGTCGATGATGCCGACGGAGCGCTCGTTTGCGGTATAGACCTTGCCGTTGACCGTTATATTGCCGATAGCCTTAAAGAAATCCTTTTCGCTGTAAAGCGGATTGCGGAAGCTGCCGTCCTTGTTTTTTGCGAGCGGCATAACGCCGTTGGCAAGCGGAGCTATGCGCTCGAACTTGACGTCGATTGAAAACGTGCCGCTCTTGCCCTTTGAGTAGCCCTTTGCGGAGGCTTTTCCGTTCATAAAATCGTTGTTTATGCGATATTCGCTGTGCTTTGTCTTGCAGTAGCAGTAGTCGTCAACAAGCTGTGCCGCGACGCGCGCTTTCTTTTTGGGGACGATATTGCGCCAGCTGTAAATTTTGTCCTCCGCTTTGTCGTACCACACGAAGATTGAAAAGCCCATCGCGCCCGTGTTGTACACCGCGCTTATCAGCGCGCCCTCGTCCAGGCTCACCTCAAACGCTTCCCACTCCACAAGTCGCGAGGATTTCATAAACTTCGGCATTTTGCCGCAGGGCTTGTCCGCGTCAAGCAGATTGAGATTTTTAAACGGCTCGTCAAACGTGCCGTAGTGTACCTTGCCGTTTTCAACAATGCTTGCGGGCGTAGGCGCAGGTTGTCTCTTTTCAGATATGTAGTCGGGTGTCATAATTTTCTCCAAAGCGCGTAAGTATGCGCGTACTTTTATTGTATTATATATATTCTAACATACAAAGTTTATGATTGCAATACCAGTACTGAAAAATCGGCGTTGAGGTCCTGTATTTGCCTAAAATTAGGCAAATATTAAGACCTGACTTGATTTTTCAGTTTCTACCGCGCAAACGATTTTTTGGCTATCAATCTTTACTTCCGTTGCAAACTCCTATCACGTTTCGCCAAATCGTTTGCTTGGTGGGCACGCTTTGCGTGCATTTACGCCGAACGTCACACCTTGTAAAAAACAACCGCCCGAATTGGGGCGGTTGCTTAACCGAACTTTGTGCAAATCAAATTTCATTGCCGTCTTTGTCTAAGTCCCCGTTAGAACAGTGGATAACCACATTCCCAAGATGAAAGTCAAGCTCTTTCCATTGTTCTTTTGTGCCTTGATAGTTTATGGTAGTGAGGTTTCGGATAGTATATGTAGAAAAACTTGTGATACTACTCGGAATGGTGATTGCGGTAGTTTCGTCGGGAATGTCTATAACTCCAATTTCTACAACGGGTTTGTTGTTGTAGGTTGACGGAATAATCAGCGTTTCGGGTGCAGTGCCTTCGTAATAGTAACCCGTTATTATATATCCCGTTTTATCCTCGTTCTCCTCAAATATAAATCCGGGTTTAGTTTTAATATGATATATATAAGATCCGTCCGATTGTTTTTGTACGTAGCTGTCATCGGAGTATTGAGAGAGGTCAAAATTGCTAAGGAATTCTTCTTCTCCGCCATCTTCTATAATATATTCGGCAGAGACATATGTATATTCTTTTTGTATGTTCCCTGAATTTGGAAATCCAACTATCGAACAAACCGTTGAATTGCCATTGTCAGACTGAGCCAAAAATACTACACTACTGTTATTAGAATTTGTTTCCTTTTTAAGAGCACCGTTTAAAAATGTTAATATTGATTGTGTTTTCGCGTCTGTCGGAATTGTCGAATTTTTGATTGTATCGTAAAGTCCATTCTTCGATTCAATCAATACGGCGTTTCCGTTTTTAGTAGCGATATCATTACCATAGTTGAGATTTTCAAGATAATAGTTTAAGTAGGCATCAGCGCCCTGTTCTGTTTTGAAAATCTCAAATGAGCAACTTCCATAATTTTCCGCGGACATATTTATTTGAAATATCAGAGCATCTTCGTCATCCTCTCCATCCAAGAAGATATCACAACCTACGGAAAAATCATACTCATCAATGTTAGAATAGAGAAATCCGAGTACTCCGTTTATAGCTTCGTTGATTTTGGCATTGGTGGCGGCATCTATCGAGTCGATGGAAAGGGAGAAAGTGCCGTCAAAGTCGTCATCGTTATCGCCGTTATCATCGTTGTCATCGTCGGAGCAGTTAATCTCTATATTTGTAAAGGCATTATTGCTTATGCCAAGTTCTTCCCACTGCGCTTTTGTGCCTTGATAATTTATAGTAGCGAGGTTTTCGGCATTTTGGATTTCGGAGACAAGCCCTGCAAGATTTGTAATACTGCTGGGGATTGTTATTGCTTCCGTCTCGTTAGGGATTTCCAAATTTGCAATTTCCACTACGGGTAGGTCGTTGTGGGTAGAGGGGATTGTAAGCGTGTCGGAAGCGTCCTCATAGTAGTATCCCGTCACGGCATACTCGTCTTTTTCGCTGTCCTTTGCAAAATGGAAGCCGATTT
>JAMPEA010000057.1 GCA_023665365.1 Bacillota bacterium | reverse complement strand
TCTATGAGAAAAGCATTTATTTGCCCAACCAAGTATGTTCAAGGCGAGCACGAACTGCTCAATCTTGGATATTTTGTCAGAACTTTCGGCAAGAAAGCTCTGCTCATCGCCGACCCGTTTGCGCTCAACCTCGTAAAAGACGAGCTCGAAGCAACACAAAAGAAGTTCGGCGTTGAATTCGTCACGAGCGACATTTTCAAAGGCGAGTGCTCCCGCAATGCCGTCAAGGCTTTGCAAGAGTTCGCAAAAGCCAACAAGTGCGCTTGCACCATCGGTCTCGGCGGAGGCAAGGCTATCGACACTTCAAAGTGCGTCGCCGCGGGTAGCAATCTCATCATCTGCCCCACGATTGCGGCAACCGACGCGCCTACGTCCCACTCGGCGGTCCTCTACACAGACGACCATCACTTTGACGACTATGCCTATTTCAGACAAAGCCCGAGCGTAGTCCTTATCGACACGACGGTCATCGCAAACGCACCTACCCGTTTCTTGGTAAGCGGTATGGGCGACGCGCTCTCTACATACTTTGAGGCTCGCGCAAACGTCAAATCCTGCTCAAACGTCAACGCAGGTCTCCCCTGCGGCGCAAACCGCGCAAAGGGCACGATGCTCGGCTACGGCACGATGGCGGCGTTCGCTCTTGCGGAACTCTGCTACAAGACGCTCCTCTCAGACGGCGCAAAGGCAAAAGCCGCTTGCGATATGAACTGCGTCACTCCCGCTTTCGAGAAGATTGTCGAAACCAACATTCTCCTCTCCGGTCTCGGATTTGAAAGCGGCGGACTTGCCGCGGCTCACGCAATCCACGACGGTCTTACGCTCCTCCCCTCGCACACCAAGTACTATCACGGCGAAATGGTCGCGTTCGGCACAATCTGCCAACTTGTGCTTGAAAACAGCCCCGAGGAGGAACTTTACGAAGTTCTCAACTTCTGCGAAGAAGTCGGACTGCCCGTCTGCTTGAAAGACCTCGGCACAGAGGAAATCGACGACGAGATGCTCACCGCCATTGCGGAAAAGACCTGCATCCCCGACGAGTCCATTCACAATATGCCGTTCCCCGTAACCGTAGATATGGTCAAGGCGGCTATCAAGACGGCGGACAAGATCGGTCACGATTTCAAATATTGCGGTTGCGACTGCGATTGCTGCGACTAATTTACAATATAAACTCTCCCGCTTCGGCGGGAGAGTTATTTGTAGTTTGCGCTAATTCGACAAATCTAAAATATTGCACTGTTTAGTGATAAATTGGCAAAAGTATTTTAAAAAACGTCGAAAATTATAATACTTCAATCATTATATATTAAGCATTTGCGCTGCTAAATGCGCATTTGCTCGGATAAGGAGATAATTATGAAAAAAATTATGAACACCCCCGAGACCTTCGTCTACGATATGTGTCACGGGCTTGCAGCAGCTCATCCCGAGATTGAGTTTGTGGAAAAATTTAAAATCGTCAAAAAGAAAGAAATCGACGATAACAAAGTCAGCCTCATTTCGGGTGGCGGTAGCGGACACGAACCCGCGCACGCGGGGTTTGTCGGCAAAGGTATGCTCGACGCCGCGGTTTGCGGAGACGTATTCGCCTCCCCTTCTCAGGTTCAAGTTTACAACTCGATTAAAAAGTGCGCGACGGATAAGGGCGTATTGCTCATCATCAAAAACTATTCTGGCGACTGCATGAACTTCAATAACGCTATGTCCGACGCGCAAGAGGACGGCATCAAAGTGGACGCAGTGTACGTCAACGACGATATTGCCGTCAAAGACTCCCTCTACACCGTCGGTCGCAGAGGCGTTGCAGGCACTGTACTCGTACATAAGTGCGCAGGCGCGGCGGCGCAACAAGGCAAGGAACTCGAAGAGGTCAAGCGCGTTGCGAACAAGGTCATCGAAAACGTTCGCTCATTCGGATTTGCTTTCACGTCCTGCACCGTTCCCGCGGCGGGTCATCCCACGTTTGAAATCGGCGACGACGAAATGGAGTTCGGCGTAGGTATCCACGGCGAACCCGGTCGCTTCCGCGAGAAGATCGACTACTCCAAGGGCACTTTCTCTGACGACCTCTCCCGCAGAATCGTCACCGACCTCGAAGATGACCTCGGATTGAAGAAAGGCGAGGACGTAGTTTTGCTCATCAACGGCTTTGGCGGAACTCCTTTGCAGGAGCTTTATATCCTCAACAACTCTGTCACGAAGGCGCTCGGCGCAGACGGCGTAAACATTCACCGCACGATTGTAGGCAACTTTATGACGTCAATAGATATGGCGGGCGCGTCTATCACGGTGCTTCGCGTCGATGAGGAACTTAAAGCTCTTGTGGACTACCCCGTATCCACTCCCGCTCTCACTTGGGGCGCGGCTATGAGCGAAGAGGCAGACGCGGCGCTCGAAGCCATCAAAGCTATCGGCAAAGCGCTCAATATCGCTCCGCAAGAGGCGGTTGCAAAATCCGCAAAGAAAGCGGTTGCCGCCGAAGAGGACGACGCTAACGCCGTATACGAAGTCGTTGGCGAGCCTGTCGTGACCGAGACAATCAACACCCCCGCTTTCATCAAGATTGTGGACAAGATGGCGGACGTCATCATCGAAAACGAAGTTCCCTTCTGCGAGGCGGATAAAATGGGCGACGGCGACTTCGGTATGTCAATCGCAAAAGGCTTCAAGCAGCTCAAAGCGGATTGGGCGACGAGAAAGAAAGGCGACATAGGTCAATTCCTCGTAAGCTGCTCGGAAATCATCAAGGAATACTGCGGCGGCGCGAGCGGTCCTATTTGGGGCTCGGCGTTCAAGTACGCAGGTAAAGCTATGCTCGGCAAGCAAGAGGTCAACCTCACCGACGTAGCCCTACTCTTCACCGAAGCAAATCGCGGCGTATACGAAACCGGCAAGAAGTCCTTCGGCAAAGGCGCTGAAATCGGCGACAAGACCCTTGTAGACGCTTTGAAGCCCTGCGCGATCGCTCTTACCAAAGCCGCGGAAGAAGGCAAGACATTGAGAGAAGGTCTCGACCTCGGCGCGAAAGCCGCTCATGAGGGCGCAGAAGCCACCAAGACGCACGTTGCGACGCTTGGCAGAGCCGGCACCGTCGGCGAGCGCAGTATCGGTTATCCCGACGCAGGCGCACACGGCTTGGACGTTATCTTCAACGAGCTTGCCGCATACGTCAAGACGCTGTAAAAAACGCTCAACTCTTCTGCTTTTGTTGCTACACAAAATCATAGTAAAAATCAAATATAGGTATTGTTCTTACTGATACAGCGTTTTTA
>JAMPEA010000056.1 GCA_023665365.1 Bacillota bacterium | reverse complement strand
ACGCACCCCCGACAGCATATTTTCGATTTCGCAAATGTGCGCAGAATATACTGTTCTATGTATATTTGAGGGAAAATTTGGGCGAATTTCACGGTCTAACTGTGCAGAAAAACATTAAAAAGTGCGTATTTGCGCTTAATTTAGCAAAATTTATTGACAAAATTTGTCTCTTTACTTAAAATTATTGTACTATTATAATAATATGTACATAGAACAGTATATTCTATGTATATTTCTTTTGAAAAAATTTACAAGAAAACACCGCTTGAACGGTGTTTTCTTTGTCATTGCAATGACGCAAAGGTTTTATCTAATCCTTTTTCAAATTATTTCTTTTCAAATAATTGCTCGACGGTGAGTAACCCTTTGGACAACATCAAGAACTTGTCGTTGTACTCGTCAACCGTGTAGCACGCTATGGCGACCATATACTCAAACAAATCCTTTGAAATCAAACTGTCCATATAGCTGGACGTCATTCTGAACAATATCTTCCCCTTTTTGTAGTCGAAGTCGAAACTGCCGTCCGCAATGCGGTAGTTCGCGTGGCAGGTGGCTATTGCGCCGTCTACACGCTTGTCCCCCTCAAACGTCACGGGGAGTGGCGATATAAGACGAATGAGCTCCCTATCCGCGTCGATATTCAACACGAACTGCATGGGAATATCTTCGCCGCTCATAACGAAAGTTATGACCAAATCCTCGGGATACTTATCGTATTTTAATTGTTTTTCGTCCATCATTTCGCAAAGCGTTTTATATACGTTTTGCGCATTCTTTAATTTTTTGTCGTCGCTCATATGCACTCTCCTTATTTGATATATTCTAAAATTTCGTCTATGGACATCTCGTTCTTCGCCACGGTGAGGAACTTGTCGTTGTACTCGTCTATCGTGTAGCCTGCGCACGCCAACATATAGGCGAAAAGCTCCTTGCCTATCAAGCTCGCGCGGTAGCTTGTCGTCATGCGGAAGATGATTTTTCCTCTTGCATAGTCGAAGTCAAAGCTGCCGTCCACCATGCCGTTGTTTGCTTGCGCTACTGCAACCGCAAGCGCCGTGCGGCGATTTTCGGGTATCGCAAACGGCATAAACGATAACAACGTGACAAGTTGACGCGTCTTGTCAACCTCGATGAGCATCTCCATAGGCAGGTCGTCGCCTTGCACTCCGCACTTGACGGTCAAGTCCTCATCGAACTTTTCATAATGCCATTCGCGCTCGTCAAGCATTTCGCATAATGCTTTATAAACGTTTTGGGCTTGTTTCAAATCAGTTTCTTGTGACATTTTAAATGCCTCCTAATCAGTTATTAAAGCCAAATCTGGACTTTTTTGGGATATTTGCGACAAACTCCTTATCCGCGCTCGCCTGCTCGAAATCGTCACGAGTGAGGACAACGTCCGTCTTGCCGCTCAGCTGACAGCGCATCGCCGCCTTTGCCCATGTGCGCTCAAACAGATTGCGCACGTAGCGGGCGTTTGAAAATTCCTTTGAAGATATTGTCTCGTCAGACAAACTCATAAAGAACTCGCGCGCGGCGTCAAATAACGCGCCGTCGCACTTGAATTTGCCTTTCGCCATCGAGACGAATATATCATATAATTGCTCTCTTGTAAAGTTCGGAAATTCGATGACGTAAGGCATTCTGCTCGCAAGCCCCAAATTGCCGCCCATCAGCTTTTCCATATCGTCCGTGTAGCCCGCCATAATCACCACCAAATCGCCGCGGTGATTTTCCATCTCGGCAATCAAGGTATCTATGGCTTCTCTGCCGTAGTCTTTTGTGTCGTCGTCGCCGCGATAGAGGGAATACGCCTCGTCGATAAACAGCACCGAGCCGTATGCGTCGCGGCAAATGCTCGCGGTCTTGGGAGCGGTCTCGCCTATATAGCGTCCGCAAAAGTCGCGCCCCGCATATTCAAAGAAAGCTCCGACGCGCAACACGCCCTTTTCCTTTAATATCTGCCCCAATATTCGCGCAACCGTGGTTTTCCCGGTCCCCGGGTTGCCGACAAAGCGCATATGTATACAGGGCTTTTGCAGCGAGCCGTCCTTGGTTGAAAGCTCAATTTGCGCGATAATCTCCTCAACGCGCTTTTTTATATCGTCGATGCCGACCAATTTATTCAAGCGCTCCATGCCCGACAGATTGCCGTCGCCTGCGTCGTTGCACAGCGCCTTAGCGTCTGCCATCGTAATTTGATTGCTTTTCTTCGGTTTTTGCGCGTTAGCTATATGCTTTTGATATACAAGCTCCCTTACAATCTTTTTAACCGTATTTACACAGTAAAATTTGCCGTCGCTCTTCTCCTCGGATATGCGCTCGAAAAAGTATTTCCACGCCGTTTTCGTAATGGCGAAGCCATACTTTTTCAGCTCCGCCTCCGCGCTCGCCTTTATCTCGTCTTGACTGAACGGCGGGAACGATATTGATTTTACGCTCAGCAAATCAGATAGCGAATACTTTATTCTTGCAAGTATATCCTTATCGACAAACGGCACTCTGAAAATCACGATATACTCGCTTGCGTGCTTTTCTACCGACCGCAAAAACCGCTTGAAGTGACTGTTATCGGTCCTATCCATCCACTCGCTTATGTCAACACAAAGCACCTTGACGGCTTTCGCGCTTCCGTTGTCAAGCACACGGTTTACGCCCTCAAACGGCTCGTCGCCTTCTCGATATGCGCCGAGTCGCTCCTCCCTTATGGGATTAGACGCCATATTGCAAAGTTTTTTCTCGGAAAGCAGCTCCGCAAAAAGTTTCAAGCAGGTCGTCAAGCCGCATCCGTCGCCGATTGAAAAAAGATAGCATTGATTGGCAAATACTTCATAAGTATTCGTGCGCCCTATTTCGTCTGCAATATCGACGATTTCCTTGGCTAACGCCTTAAATTCCGCCGCGCCGACGAGCCCGTTGATTTTATCCAATACAGCGCCGCCCGACATATCGCCGTCCGCTCCCTCGCGGGCATCTTTATCGTCGCCATCCGCTTGCGGACTTTCGGATTTCTGCTCCTGCTCGCCGTCGTCATCGACTACGCTAAACGTCAGCACCTCGTTGGATTTATCGTCGGGATAACGGCTTTCAAACAGCCGCTTTATGCTTTTTTCCAGCTCGCTATGGTCTGTCCCCTCGCTCTCGCTATAAACCACCGTCAACGACGTAAGCGAACTGTCCTTTATCGTAAGTCCGTTCTCTTTTGACAGTTCCGCCTTAATTAGGTCTATCGGCAATCGGTCGTCGTTTCGATGAGACAACACCCAATTCCCGTCCAATTCGATTATCAACTTTTTCTTCGCTTCGAGCATACTACTTAGCGTTCCTTTCTACGTACACGTAAATTTCATTTGTGCGCAAGGCAACCCTGCGATTGCGACATATTATAGTTAATTATATATAAATAATACAATATAGTAACAAATAATGCAATATCTAAAAATAACACTAAATTTTAAAATTAAAGAGGGGCATTTCTGCCCCTCTTTATATTTTACCTCGAAACTTATTTCTTTCTCGGATTTTTGATTTGCGCTTGCGCGGCTGCACAAGCGCGAAACACCCTATTTTTTAGCAAATTCCTCTTTTTAACTTTT
>JAMPEA010000055.1 GCA_023665365.1 Bacillota bacterium | reverse complement strand
AGGGTGTCACGCAGTGACGGGTGAGGTGTAAACACCTTATTAAGGGGGTAAGGGCACACCAAGCAAAAGATTTTTGCGTAATGTTTGTAAAACCTTAGCAAAAATGTTTTGCGCGGTAGCAAGATAAAATTAAGCTGTGGCTTTAACAACGATAGACCCTATCGTTGTTGTGCCACTTGCGCTAATTTTATCGCTCGACCTATACCCCTTATGAACCCCCTTACCCGAAAACTCCTCATATCCCCCTGCCCCTTATTCTTTAAGGGGAAATATGGAAAATTATAATGGAATAAACTTTACGTGGGTATAATAAGTGTGTGTTGATTTTATCCGCTTTGTGTGATAAACTGATTGTATGGCTAAGGATAAGAAAAAAAATGATTGGGATAGCGGAATAACCGTCGCGCCGATGAACGGCGACGAGTTGCCCAAGTATCGCCGTCTGGCGTATCTCAACCGCGAAAAACGCCCCTCCAAGGAGGAGCGCCTCAAACATAAGCAAGCGTACACCAAAAAGGAGCGCCGCGCAATTATCCGCGCGGGATTTTTGGCAATGCTCCCTCAGCTTATCATAATCTTAGTCGCTTTTGGGATAGTGTTTGGAATAATATATCTATGGTTAAGCTAATTTTGCCGCGATTATCAAACTAATATCGTCATTGCGAGGAGCAAAACGACGAAGCAATCAAAAAAAAAAGCACGCCTTGCGGCGTGCTTTTTGATTGGTTGAAATTGGATTATGCGTTTGATACCTGTATCAAATCCACTACGTTATAATTGCTATCTTGAAGTTTTAGCGTAGACGAAAATCTTGGAATGTATATCAAATAAGTTTTGCTATTGTACGTGAAAGTAATTCCATCAGTCTCATCAAACGTAAGATCTTCGACAGCGTTACCGTCAAACGTTACGCTATCTTCATCTATTACAATTTCCACTATCGGCGATACGGTGTCGTCCTCCCAAGTCCAAGTTCCATGGAACTTCGAATCGGTAATCAAACCGTCACCGCCTGTTCCGCCGCCACCAGACGCATTGACGTCAACCATGGGTATCTCTTCGCTATCATAATCGAGTTCCGGACCATCGGACAACATATACAATGTGTAATCCACTTCATTGACGGTAAATCTAAGACTGCTGTAACCGGATTGAATATTTATAGCTTTCTGTCCGTTTAAGGTGACGCTCTTTTCTGCGACGACAAGGTTAAATTCCAACGCATCGTCCTGCGCTTTGAAAGACCCGATAAATTTGGAGTCAATCGTCACGTCTTTTTCCAAGGTAGCAACCGTAACGTCGTCTTGTTTTACAATCAATTCGCCGTTCTCCAAATAAAGGACGTATACGTCGCCGTCAACCTTAAATTGCAACACGGTGTTATCGTATTTGAGGGGAACTATATCGGTCGCCGCAGTGTCGTTGTACGTTATCGTAATGCTGTAATAAGAGTCGATAACCATCGTATTTGTCGCGTCGGAATCAACCCAATCTCCTACAAGCTGACTGCTCTTATCCGTAGCTTCCTTGCCGAAATACGTGCCGTTGCAACAAATAGTTTCGCCGTCGAAGAGGACAGTATAAGTGCCGTCATACACTTCCTCCTCATACTCAACGCCGCCTGCAATGGTAATAGTGTCGCCGTTAATCGTATATGTGCCCTTAACCTTATTTTGTGAGTAAGAACCCGTATACAGCGTCACACCGCCGAAGCCGTCAAGCTCCAAGTACGCGTCGTAAGTCTTATTGTTTAGCTGATAATACTCTCCCGCATACTCATCCGCTTCGAGAAGACTGCACATATTGCCGTCAAGCTGGATTGTCTGGTCGGAAGCGGCGATATATATTAAGTTATCAGACTTGACTACGTAACCAAACGTGCCTTGGACTTCACCGTTCTGCTTTACAGTAACAATGCCGAAGCCGTCGAGTTCAATCGTATTTGTTGTGTCCTCGACAAGCGTATATGTTCCCGCTTCATTGCCACCAAGCAAGTATTCGTCATCGTTGAGTTTGATTTTAAGACTGCTATTGTCGGGGAAACTAAGCGTAATAATATCCGTTCCACCCTCGTCAATTTCTTTGTCTGCCGTGACAACGGAATAAACGCCTTCTTGGTCTACAAATACATACACAGTCGAGCCGTCCACGTTATATTTTCTTATTCTCGTCTCATAATTAGTATCGCTGATATTGAGTTCCATTTTGGCATCTTTAAGCCATACGCCCGCCTCGTTGACGTCGCCGCTGATAGAAATGATGCCGTTGCTGATAAGCGAGACGGTCGCCGTATTAACGTTGCCCTCATCATCGACAATAGTCAATGTGTAAACGCCGCCGTTTTCGGAAATCTTCAAATATTCATACTTAGGTCCGTAATTGCCGAAAACATAGCCGTCTTCTACAATCTTCAAAACGTCATACGCGCTGTTTCTTATATACTTTCCTGCGAAAGCGACTTGGGTTTTTGCCTTGTTCGTCACATAGGTTGTAGGAACGTCGGAGGTTGGGGTTTTGACAACCGTCATAGTATCCCCTGTAATCAACAACGTCCAAACAGTGCCGTAGCCGCGATTATACTTCATCTCGCCTGTCAAGCTGTCAAATTCAAAATAGCTGAAATACAAGTCGGTTGTGCCAAAATAAATCGAATCTTCATCAATATCAAACATTACTACGAACTTATTTGTCTCATCAACCCACAATCCGTCATAATCGTCCTCGCCGACATAGCACGCGTTGAGCGTAATATCGTCGAAAATCACCGTAGTGCCCACAACCGCTTTGACCGCGCCGTTGTAGTAGCCAAGGAAAACCTTGTCGTTTACGGCAGGCGTGTTTGCGGGAAGCACTCCCTCGGGCAACACCGTATCGCCGTCCGCATTTTTCGCAACTACCTTTTGAGCGCTCGGCAGTTGTGCAGCATCGTTCGTCACGGTGACGAGATAGGCAATTCGATTAAACTTTGCCGTGAACGTCGTGTTTTCAGTGAACGTCATATCGCTTGCGAATTTCGTTTCGCCGTCGTACCAACCCTCAAACTCGAATAGGCGCGTATCGGACGGTTGCGCGTCGGCGGGCAAGTCGGCAGATGCTATGGCGTTGCTGTATACAACCGTCGCGCTCGTCGTACTGCCTCCGTTTACAAAATTTACCGTAACTTGTATGTCGCTGTATTTTGCTGTCGCCGTCACGTTTGCCGTGGGTTTATATCCCTCCTCGATGAGCGTTTCGCCGACGTACCAGCCGTCAAAATTCTTGCCGACTTTCGTCTGCGCGGTGGGTATCTGCTCGGCAGTTATGCCCGTGCCTTCTTCAAGCGTAACCGTTTTGGCAACCTCCGACCCGTCGTCGAACGTAATCGTGTATTTTGCCTTGCCGTCGTTGCACGCCACAAGCATCGCAACCGCCAGTATCAGCACCAAAACAACTACCGCAATAGAGAATAACGTTTTTCTTTTCTGCATAGTGTAATCTCCTTATATAATAAATTTAATCTACGTATTTTGAGCAATTTTCAAGATAAAAATGTACATAGAATATATTATTATATGTATATTTATATCATTATATTATTTTAAGTTTAAAAGCAATCTGCGTATTTGTCAACGATTTTTGCATATTTAATCATTTAGCGGTATTTTTATGCATTTTTATTGCAATCTCGCACCCTCTTTTCTGCCAATTTTTCCCCAAAACGTACAGGTAATAATATATTCTATGTACATTTTATTTCCAAATTAAGGCATAATCCCTACCCCGTCATTGCGAGGAACGAAGCAATTCGGGAAAGCCCTCTCATTCGGGGTCCCCGCAAAACGTCCCTGTTTTGTGGGGTAAATACGGGGAGGGTGTCACGCAGTGACGGGTGAGGTGTAACCTCATTACTAATGGGGTAAGGGCACACCAAGCAAAAGATTTTTGCGTAATGTTTGTAAAACCTTAGC
>JAMPEA010000054.1 GCA_023665365.1 Bacillota bacterium | reverse complement strand
ACGGACATAAACGACATATCTTCCATACGCTTGCGCATTTGCGCCATTTCTTCATAAACGGACTGCATTTTTTCGTCCGAAACGTCTTGTACGACGGTGGTATTTGTGGCTACGGGCGTAATCTTTTCGGACACCTTTTGCGCGAGGTCGTCGAGATTGACGTTGCCCTGCGCTACGGGCGTGATTTTTGCGGAGACTTTTTGAACGATTTCGTCCACGTTTACGGGGTTTTGCACAGTTGGAATGCGTTCGGTGACCCTGTTTACTATTTCGTCAACGTTGACGGAGTTATCGACATTTTTCTCTTTGGCGAGCTGTTTTTTGAGGTCTTTCATCTCGTCGGTGAGCGCGCGGATTTCGTCGGAATTATCCGATTGTTGAGCGGGAATATTTGCGCCGAGCTTTTCGGCGACTCTATCGGCGATAGCCTCTATATCGCTTGCGCTCTGCTCGTAGGCAGGAGCGGTCAAGTATGCGGTAGTTTCGGGTATCATCTGCTGTACGGCAGGGAGCAAGCCCGCGATGACCTTTTGCACGAGCAAGTCGGTATCATCGACTGTGCCGTAGTATGGCATATCGCCGTCGTCCTCGGGAGCTCTGCCCATCATGCGCGCGAGCATAAGTTTCATAGCCTCGTCGCGCTTAGCCTGTTCCTCGTCGCGGCGCGCCATTTCCTCGCGGTGGCGCTCCTCCATTTCACGACGGCGAGCCTCGTCCTCGCGGCGTTGAGCTTCCATTTCGCGGCGCATTTCCTCGATGATAGACGCGCTATCCACGCCCTGCGCCGCGCCGTAAGGCATAAGCTGATTGCCCTGTTGCAAGGCTTGCATAATCTGACTGAGTTGGGAGGTTTCGCCCTCTTGATGAGCCGCCTCCGCCTTTTTCCACGCCTTGCGGGTGACAAGCGCAACAATGAACATAATCAAAGCTAGTCCGACGAACGCAAACGCCATAATGCTCCAAATCTGATTGGAAAGCCCCGCGAGCACAACCTCAGAGGAGAATACCGGCAACAGCCCCGCAACCTTGGTGGCGTTCTTTTTGGCATTGCCTACAATCTTCTTTCTGCGATTGCCGTACTGAATGGATTTGATGAGGAATATGACCGTCAAGAGTCCCGCGACCGCCATCGTAGCGATTTGCCAAAGCGGGAAGCCGCTATCGATAAGCTCCTTGATTTTATCGAGGAAAGACGGACCGTTGTTTGCGGCAGGAGGCGGATCGACCACGGCATTCGGGTCTGTCTCTATTGTAAGCGTAGCGGTCATATCGTCGATATTGTTGTAGTTGTTTGGGTCGGGGTTGCTGAACGAGGCGGTGAATTCGTACGTGCCTGCGTCCTTGAAGCTCGTACTGCCCGAGCCTGCGACGGTGTACGTCACGACGATAGACGGATGCGGCAGATTGCCCGAGATTTCGAGCGTAAACTCCGAGCCGTTAGCGGTGACAGTCCTGTCGTTGAAAGACACGCCCGACATATCGACGTTCGCCTTATTTATGGTTAGCGTAGCGGTTTTATCTTGAATATCGGCGTAGTTTGTGGGGTCGGGATTGGAAAACGAAGCGGTGACTGTATAAACGCCCGCGTCCTTGACTCCGTTCGGAGCGGAGACTTCAACGCCGTCCTTTTCGTACTTATAGGTTACGTTTATGCTGTTATCGGGCAGAGTCCCGCCGATTTCGAGCTCATGGAAGTTCCCGTCGTAGGTGATAGTATCGTCGTCAAACGTCACGCCCGACATATCCCAGCCGAGGTTTGTGACGGTGAGGGTTGCGGTGAGCGTATCGGATATATTCTCGTAGTTATCCGTATCGCCGTTGACGAAAGAGGCGATAACGTCGTATGTACCGACCTCCGTCACGCCGTCGGTGGACACCTGCGCCCCGCCCTTTTTGTAGACATATGAGGCAGTGAGGCTTGTGACGACGTTGCCCGTTTTGCCGTCCTTGACGTCGCCCGAGACGGCGAGCGTGAGCATTGAGCCGTCGTATTGCTCGGACTTGCTTGCAAGGGTCACACCCGAAATATCGTACGTGCCCTTTGCGAGCGTGCAGTCGTCAATGAGGTCCTCGCTTTTTGTGCGACCGTTGTCGTTGAAGGTGAAGGTGAGGTCGATAGTGCCGGCTTTGACTACGGCGGAGGGATTTGACGCGCTCGCCTTGACCGCGACAGTTACGTACTGCGGGTCGACTTCGAGATAGGAGCTCTTTGCAAAATTCCACGCCAGCGACATAACGTAGTTTTCCTTGATTTCGGCGACGGTCATCGGATAGACAAACTCGTGTACGAGGGTTGACTTTTGCTGAATCATCGCGCCCTCGATAGTGGACTCGTAAACGTCCGTCGTCAGCGTTTTGGCGTAGTTGCCGCCCGTGCTTTTAGGCACGGTGACTTGGATATTTTTCTGCTCCTTGACCGCGCCCGCAGTGACCATAATTTGGCTCTGCTTGGTGGTGACGGTATAGTCGCTTGCGCTTATTTCGAGCTTGGAGCCGTCCTCATACACCTTATACACGCGCAGGTGCGCCTTCACGTAGCTTTCAAAGTTCGCATAGGTTTCAGTATCGAAGCGGTCGTAGAGGTTGCCGACAAGCGGACCGGTGTTTAACTCCACCGCAATATCCTTGACGGCGGCTTCTTTGAAGTTGATGGTTTCCGAGCCGTTTTTGACGTTCCAGTTGTCAAGGTCGTCGGGAGTGAACTTCCAAGTATATTGCGTTTTGGATACGCTCGGCGACTGCGTGACGGGGTCCCAACTGAAAGCGCCGTCTATGGCGGAATGTGCGCCCGTAAACGTAATATCCTCGGCTTTTGGCAAGCCCGCGTTGACGTAGCGGTCCGCGCCCTGCCCGTCGTATTTTATGTTTATATCGAGGTCGCCCTTTTCTATCACAAAATCGAACGTAACGGGGTCGGTTGAGCCGCCATACCAGTTGTAGCCGCCTTTGAGGGATACGGAAACTTCATAGCCGTCGGGGTCAGCCTCGTGCGAAGTGCTCCCGTCCAAAATTTTGACGTTAGTCTGTTTGTTGCCTGTGACGGTCATTAGCGAGCTGTCGATGCCGACGGGCGTATATGTACGCTCTGTGCCATCATAAGTGAACGTTCTGCTATCCTTTGTAGGTTTTTTGATACCCGAACTTGAAGCCGCGGCAGTCGCACTCAAATTAAGGTGAATTGCGGGACGAATATAGTCAGCAGTAGTAACTGCCTGAAAATGGTCTCTCGCGCTTGAACCGGTCCCTTTCCAAATGACATAACAGCCATTATAAGATGAATATCCCGAAGAACGAAGCCAATAATAGTTAGCGCCGGTTATGTTTCTAAGTTCTGAATCGGTTTTCCAAATACCGCCGGTATTATCGGTAGTACCGACTTCCGTTATACTCGGAAGCCAAATCTTATCGCCTTTCCAACGCGTATACGTATTAGTATTTACGGTGGTATTCGTGTAATAGTTAAAAGTCGAATTGCCGTCCGAAAAGTTAGCGTCTGAAACTGCGCCATAAGCGTCGTTTGAAGTGCTACATGGAAAATTGTCATAAGGCGACGTAACTAATATACCCTCTTTCTCTTGATAGCCAACGTCCTCGGGTGTAAGGATATAATTACTGAGAGCACCTGCCGTAAACTTGGCAAATTCATTGCCCAACGCCGTTGCCGTTGCGCTCGTCAGTGCGGTGAGTGAGCTTGTATTATACGAAGCCGCATAGCTTGCAACGGGAGCGCTATCGTCAGTGCTACCCAAATTTGCGGGATTTCCGCTAATTAAAGAAGCGCGCACAAAACTTGAACCGTAACTGTCTGAGGGATATTTACAAACACTATCCCGAGAAAACTTATTAACCTCGCTTTTATTATCGGCTATATTCGCAAGCATAAGCGTAAGCGACAAATCGCCGCTACTTCCGACGGTGAGATAGGTTGCAACCCATTCCTTTCCGCCTAACTTGACCGTGACGTTGCTATCGCCGTTGTTGCTGCGAAAATCAAAGCTCGTCCTTGGCGCTGTATTTGCCCAATCCATCAAACTGTCGAATTTGTCTTTAAACGTCGTGCCTGTGACGTTGCTTCCGCCGAGCTTTTCATATAGCGCAAGCGTCGCCTTTTGGTTGAATTGATTTGCCGTTTCGTCCCAAATTTCGTCCAAAATCCCCACGGTGGAAGTCGCGTCCGAAACGGGGTCTGTTTTTATCAAAAACGCACTGAAAGCTATGATAAGCACGATAAAAAACACCGCAAATAA
>JAMPEA010000053.1 GCA_023665365.1 Bacillota bacterium | reverse complement strand
GTCTATACCCCCTTATGAACCCCCTTACATGAAAACTCCTCATATCCCCCCTACCCCCTTATTCTTTAAGGGGGAATATGATTATATTTTTCCATTCGTCATTGCGAGCCAACTTGTTGGCGTGGCAATCCAGAACAAATATTATTCACCACTTTCGTTATTTGTTTCTTCCCTATTTTCTTCTATTATTTCTTCAACGCCCTCTGCTCGTGACAGAACGTCAATGCCGTTCACGTCGTTTACTCCGAGATTAACGGCATCATTCAATGCGCTTGTTTGTGCATTTTGCGCGGCGTGGCGAATGGCGAGTTCCTCGCGCATGACCTTTTTGGTCTTTTCGTCAATCTTGTAGAAGAACATAACTATCGAGCTTGCGAGCATGCAAAGCCCCGGAAGCAGGAAGTATATCGCCCAAGCCTTGTCCTGCATGGTATTTGTGACATAAGCGGAAATCGCCGCGCCCTGTTCGAGCGTTGAAAAATAGTCGGCGGAATTGTACCCTATCGCGCCGATGAACAGCAGACCCAACGAGACCGACAGCGCGTTTGAGAGCTTGTTTGACATCGACAGTATCGCAAACTGCGTCCCCTCTGTGCGTCTGCCCGTTTTCCACTCCTGATAATCGACTATATCGGCGGTCATCACCATAGGCAGATAGCCGTTCGGTCCGTAGGAGAAGCCGAGCAGGAATTGATAGATGAATATCGCCCAAATGGAGCGAAGCGGTTTTCCGCCGAACATATACATGATAAAGCCGATTAAACTGACCGCAAAGCCGTAAAAGCCCGCGATGATAAAATACTTCTTTTCGCCGAGTTTTTTGTTGATAACGGGATTTAGTATGATTGTCACCAAGCTCGAAATCGCCGACGTAAGTCCTATCGCCCAACTGCATTGGTCGCCTGTCAGAACGCCCATGCCGATAAAGCTCAAATCTATTCCGTCGCGGATGAGAATACAGGACGCTTGCACGGCAATCCCGAGCCCGATATTCCTGCCGAAGCCGAGTATAAAGGTGAGGAATAACAGCAAAATCATCTTATTGTTTTTCAGCTCGCCAAACATTTCCTTGAAACTCATTCCCGACGAAGCGGACGATTTATACTGTTCTCTGCCCTTGAAGTACATAAGCAGTTGGAAGATAAGCCCGAGCACGGACAGCACTATTGCGGTGATGAGATAGGTAAGCCAACTTACGCCGTTATCGTCGCCCACGAGCAAGCCCATAATCATGATAAATACGCCCGGGCAAGCGAGCGAAATCGAGCGGAGCGTATTTGCGATACCCGCGGCGTTATTCGTATCGGCGGCGTTGTTTGTCACAAGTGAAAGCGTGCCCGATACGGGAATATCCGCCATAGTCATACTGACGTTCCAAAGTATCATAATGACGGTGATATAGATATACTTGCCGACGGTCGCGCCCGTCCCCGAGCCGAACGGAATAAACGCAAACGACAGCGTAGTAAACACCGCAAGCGGAAACGCCGACATCAAAATCCACGGGCGCATCTTGCCCGCCTTGAAATTTGCCCTGTCGATTAGGTTGCCGATAACGAAGTCGGCGATAATGCTAACAAACTTTGCGACTAAAATGATAATTGCAATCGCAATCAAATCCGCTTGGAGGATTTTGTTGAAAAATTCGGCTTGATAGCTGTTTACGAGACCTATCGCAAAGTTGATGCCCATAAGCCCGAGCGCGTACAGCCACATATTGCCCGTAAGCCCTATAAACCGCTTTTGCGGCTTTTGATTGATTAAATCCGTCATAAATCCCCCCCCTGTCCGCGATAGGACAATTACATTATATACGACAGCGAGGGATAATTCAATATGAATTTGCAGTATTATAGCAATATCGGGCTAAGCGAAGCAAAATCATTGCAATTATATAATGAAAGTGATATAATAATATTTATGAGTATAATCAGCGAAAACAATCTGTACGGCGCAATGCTATATAATTACGGTGCAAGAAGCTATCTTGCACAGCCGGTATGTATGCGGAATATTGACGGCAACTTCACCTTGAAAGGAGAGTTGACAATGCCCCTGCATTTTTGCGATGCAGCGTCATCGTATATATACCATATGCAAGACGTCGCGGAAAGCGACGTCGAAAATGAAGTCAAATTTTTCATCTATGCGGCACACGTCGTTTTCGTGCCGTTCGGGCAGGCGGGCTATGATTTTCTCAAAAAGACCGTTGCGGAAAAACAAGGCAAATCCGTCGGCGAATTTCTGTACGAAAAATTCGTCGAGCGCGTCGAGTGTCCGCTTAACGGCAATCTTCTGAAAGATCTTGACGATGAGCAAAGGGATTATATAAAAGAGTTTTTCGTAAACTTTGAAAATAGGGACGATATAAACTGTTCTGAGCCTAAGGATTTGGCAACGCTCGTTTGCAGGCTTTTCTTTGCGCTTGACGCGCTTTTGGCAAACACCCGTAAGGATATTCAAGATCTCAGCGAGAAGTATATAGAGCCTATGGAGGATGAAATAATTGACTTCGAAAACGAGTATTTCACTTGCAAGCTGTCCGATTTAATCGGCAGAATACCTACACGCGAACCTTTGGACACGCAAGAGGAAAACTATATTTTAAATCTGTTTTTCGACGAATAAGGCACGGTGATATTTCGGCTTGTGCGATAACCGCTATCTCCCGAGTGTCAGCGAATAGTGTCGAGCCTTATCAATCTCATTCTCGCTACGCTACGAATAATACAGTTTCTGCGACCAAAACATATGATAAGGAACACGCCTCTTATCAAAGAACTTGCCGAATCAACCTAAATATAAAAAATTACAAAAAATAGGAGAAATCATGAGTAAAAAAATCGAACAATCAACTGAAAGTGCCGGCGAGCGTGCATTTAGGGAAAGCGTATTACGTTTTGCGGATGCGTTTATTGCCCTTTCCGAAGATGAAAAAGAGGAGTTGCTCCTATATACGGAAGGACGCCGTAAGGAAGCCGAAGAGGAATACAAAAAGATTTACGGAAATAAGAAAGACGAGGAGTGAGATATTAGTTATATGGGTAATTTGATAAAAAGCGGCAAACTTTTTATGCTTATCGGAGCAGGACTGTTTATCGTGGATTCTTTGGTTGCTATATTTGGATTGGTGGGACACTTTTTTGTGGTTCTGGCATTTATCCTATCCATTGCAATGTTCGTGCTTGCGTTCTTCTCGAAGAAGCATATCGCGGTTGATATCGTCTATCTCGTGCTCACGGCTCTCTCGCTTATCTTCATAATGTATGTCGCCGCGCAATATCAAAAAGACACGTATTTGCGTCCCACAGCGTTGGCTGTCGGTATTTTGTGCTATATCGAGGGCGCGTTGTCCATCGTAGGCGGAATCCTCGCGATTGTATACTTGACAAAAGGCTACGGCGATTACGGCGGCTCGTATGGTTCCAACGGCTTTAAGCGCGCACTGCGCAGGTTTGGCGAATGGCTCGGTAATATAGGCGGCTGGTTCTCTCGCTTATTCTCGGGCAGGTCAAGGTCGTCAAGAGGACATAGAAGACGCCACTATTCGCACAACAGCGCGCTCAAAGAGTTTTTTGATTCCGATACGTTCAGGACGATATTCGCGGCGGTTCTCGCAGGAGGGAGCATAGTGTATTGCATAGTCTCTCTATGCCTGCACCGCGTGTGGTTTGACGTGCTCACGGGAATCCCGATTGCGCTCACGTTCGCAACTGTCGGCAACCTGTTGCTCACAATTAAGAATGAATATCTTTCTTCCTACGACGAAGTATTGTGGAAGAACGTCGTTGGGCTTATCGTCGTCATCGCGTATCACGCCTTATTTATCTTGGCAACCGTAACGTCATTCTTGGTATTCAACTATAATGAAAATATTTCGCCGTTTATTGCGGCGCTCAACCTCTCATTCGGCGTTATTGCCGTTGCGCAACCGTTCATATTCGACCGCCTCGAAGACGAGGATTTGGAATGGCTGTCGACGTTCAGCTTCCCTGCGTTCTATGGTGCGCTGTACGTCGTGAATATGGGCATATGCTGCCTTGAAGCGTACTCAATTCACTCTCCTTGGATTATGGCGCGCATATTTGCAGGTATAGTTATGGGCGCAACGCTCGTATTTGGAGTCATTCGCATTATCGTTTGCATAAAGGATATCGCTGTGACAGGGGGACGCGCCGTCATCGATAAGCTCACTCCGCAGTCTGTCAAGGAGTCCCGCGAGATGGAACGGAAGTTTAAAATTAACGAACGCAAGGAGCATCCGCAGTTTTTCAACTGCGCAAAATTGCTCAAATCGCGTTTCTATGATGCTGCGAAAGAGATTATAAAAACGCACGTCGAAGTGAGAGTCAGCTCCAATGAACGTGATTGCTATGGAAGTGATTACAACGACCTCAGATTGAAAGTGCACGCAACAATGTGGAAATATCTGCCCTTGGAGCTTGACTTCTACAAAAAGAAAGAGATAAAGCAAGAGTATGCCGACAAGCTCCAAGAATATTTTGCGGCAATAGTGAGCAACACCAAGGCAGGTACAGGCTATACGGGTACCGTCAGCTTTGATTTATCAGTTGACTAATTCGAAATCATCAAATTTAACGTGCGCTTGTCAACGATAAAAATGTTTTATCCGCTCATCACCCAAAGGAGCTTGTGACAAAGCATCACAAAAGATCACAGTACGAAAACGGCACTTCACGTGCCGTTTTTTTTGTAATACAAAAAGCCACCGCAATGGTGGTTTTTTTCGTCAAAGTATCGTTGTTTTGTGGGGTGAAGCTATGCTCCTTGCAATGACAGACAGATATAATTTTACCGCACTCCCCCCTTAAAGAATAAGGGGGCAAGGGGGATATGAGGAGTTTTCGGGTAAGGGGG
>JAMPEA010000052.1 GCA_023665365.1 Bacillota bacterium | reverse complement strand
AGAGTAAAAACGATAATCCCGTTGACGTAGACGACCTCGCTCAAAGGGTCGCCGAACGTATCCCAACTGCGCAAAATCCCGTCAACGTCGATGAAATCGTGCAAAAAGTCTCCGCTCAGATTACGCCCGTAAGCAATACCACCGTCGTGCAGGGCGCGTCCGTCGAGGAAATGCAGGCTATGGCGGAACGCATGGAGCAAATGCAACAAAAAATTGACAACATGGCGTTTATGTCCGTGGACGAACTCGATGACGACGACTTCGACGACGAAGAAGAATGGGACAGCATCTTAGACGAGGACGATGATGACTTCCTTGAAGCAGTCATTGTTGAGGAGGACGGAACAGTCAAGAAAGCGTCTCCCAACTTCCGTATGCGCTTAAAGGAAAGCTCGGATAAAAACCGCGAGTGGTATGCGGCAATTAAAAACCTGTTCTGCTCGCAAAAGGGCGTAACGTACAGAGTTTATAAACGCGTAGAAAAGATACGCTATCAAGGTCAAGTTATCGGCGTTATAGGCATAGCAAAACGCTCCATAAAACTGTGGCTTGCACTCAAACCCTACGAGTACGACGCGCGCCGTTACCACCATAAGGACGTATCGGATAAACCTCGCTTTGTAGACGTGCCGCTGTACGTGCGCGTAGGCTCAGACCGCGCTTTGACAAGGGCAGAAGAGCTTATCCTTGCACTCTTCCAAGACCTCAACATGGAAGCGAGAAAACGCTACACGGACAGAAGTATACAGGAGCTTATCTTCACCTTAAAGCATAATAGACTACTTACAAACAAGCAATACAAGCAAAATCTTTGCGAAGTTATGCACGTCCACGATTGCGACGTCCTCGATGACGAAACGGCGGAAAAGTGTATAGAAACCAAAAACGTAGACTTCATCGACGATAGCGTTATAGAAACCGTAAAGCTCGATGACATAGACGCAAACTTCCAAGACGGCAACCGCGTAACTTTGGAAAAACTCCGCAAGCTCGGACTTGTAAGCGAGGATTGCACGGGCTACACCGTCACCGCGGATAAGCGCCTCACTAAACCTCTTATCATCGTAGCAAATGATTTTACGCTCACCGCGGTCAAGTTGATTGCTTTAACTGGTGGCAGAGCGATACGTTTAACGCAAGTTTAAGTAAGAGTAAAAAAGTAACGTTCTGGATTGCTTCGCCAATAGATTGGCTCGCAATGACGACTTGGGGTCCCCGCAAAACGTCCCTGTTTTGTGGGGCTAACATGGGGCCCCCGCAAAATGTCATTTTGCGGGATAAATTTACGCTTGGCGGTTTGACGAGTGCCGTTTCCTTGTCTGAAACCAAATACTCGCGCTTTTATTCGTTTTAATAGGAAATTGAAAATATACGGAAAATTTATTATCATTTATCTATCTACATAATTCTTGACGGACTTCGCAAAATACTATATAATTACCACGACAGAACTATAATCTGAAAACGATACCTTATATATAGATTGCCAGAGTGTGTACTCTTTAAAAATATATGTGACAAAAAAATTCGTTTTGCGTTTATACGTATTTTTTGATATGTTTTCGTTTTCGGAGCGGTTTTGATTATATATACGGAGGTCCTATATGACCGAATTTAGTTTATTGCTTTCCGCAATAAGCGGCGGCGGAGTCGCGGGCATAGCGATTGGCGTTGCTGTCGTAGGCGCGGCTATCGGGGCGGTGATTTGCTATTTTGTATACAAGCACTATCTTACCGGCAGGATTCACAGCGCGAAGAGCGAAGCGGAAAGAATTATCAACGAAGCAAACGCAGAGGCTCAATCCATTCGCAAGGACGGAATGGTTGACGCCAAGGAAGAGATGAACAGAAGGCGCGACGAGTTTGAAAGAGAAACGAGGGAGCGCAAGCAAGATTGGCAACGTACCGAGAACAGACTTGCTCAAAAGGAATCCGCGCTTGACAAGAAAGAGGATTTGATTGACAAGAAAAGCGCCACGCTCGACAGGAAAATCGAGGACGCCGAACGTATTCAAAAGCAAAACGAGGATACCAAGGAAAGGCTGAAAGTCATCGAGGAAGAACTCGGGCGCTCGAAAGAGATTATGCAAAAGGAACTTGAAAGAGTTTCGGGCATGACGAAAGAGGAAGCCGCGACCGAACTCAAATCGGAGTTGCTCGAAGGCGTCAAAAAGGACGCGGCGCAAGAGGCAAAGGCAATCATAGCGGAGTCGAAGGAGAACGCGCAGAAAGAGGCGAGAAACATTATTTCGCAAGCGATACAGCGTTGCGCCGCCGACCACGCCACAGAGAACACCGTATCCGTCGTCGCTTTGCCTAACGACGAGATGAAGGGCAGGATTATCGGACGCATGGGCAGAAACATCCGCGCGCTTGAAAGCGCTACGGGCGTAGACCTCATCATCGACGACACTCCCGACGTTATCACGCTTTCGAGTTTCGACCCTGTGAGACGCGAGGTGGCAAGGCTTACGCTTGAAAAGCTCATCACAGACGGACGTATTCATCCCGCTCGCATAGAGGAAATCGTTGACAAGGTCAGACGCGAGGTAGAAGCGGGCATCAAGGAAGCTGGCGAGGAAGCCGCTTTCGAGGTGGGTGTACACGGCTTGCATCCGGAGGTTGTCAAAATCCTCGGCAGGCTCAAATACCGCACGAGCTACGGGCAAAACGTGCTTAAACACTCCGTAGAGGTCGCGTCGCTTGCGGCAGTTATGGCGGCGGAGCTTGGTATCGACCCCAAAATCGCAAAGAGGGCGGGATTGCTCCACGATATAGGAAAAGCCGTTGACCACGAACTCGAAGGCACGCACATACAGCTCGGCGTGGAAATCGCAAAGAAATACCGCGAGAACGGCGACGTAATCCACGCGATTGCGGCGCACCACAACGACATAGAGCCGACTACTATCGACGCGGTGCTCGTGCAGGCGGCGGACGCTATTTCGAGCGCGAGACCGGGTGCGAGGCGCGAATCGCTTGAAAACTATGTCAAGCGTATCGAGAAGCTCGAAGAAATCGCAAAGTCCTTTGACGGAGTCGACCAAACTTTCGCAGTACAGGCGGGCAGAGAAATCCGCGTTATGGTCAAGCCCGAAAAGGTCAACGACGCAAATACGGTTTTCCTCGCAAAGGAAATCGCCGAGAAGCTCGAAAACGAGTTGGAATATCCCGGACAAATCAAGGTCAACGTCATACGCGAAGTGCGTAGCGTTGAGTACGCCAAATAATCGACGTCTTTCGTTAGCGGAGGAATTATGACGGAAGGAATTATCAAAACGCAAGATGAACTCAATTTGATGATACGCGCCGCGCAGATAATCGACGATACGTACAGCGCGGTCTTGGAAACGATTAAAGAGGGCGACAGCGAACTCGACGTTGCAAAGTTTATTGAGGAATTTGTCCTTATGCAAGGCGCGAGCGGGCTTTCGTTCGAGACGATTGTCGCATACGGCAAGGGCGGAGCAGAACCGCATCACGAGCCGACCGACGCAAAGCTCGAAAAGGGGATGCTCGTCACCATAGATATGGGCGCGGTGTACAACGGCTATTGTTCGGACTTTACTCGCACGTTCGCCTTTGGCGAGGTAAGCGAAAAGCAGCGCGAGATTTACGACGTAGTTTATCAATCCCACAAACTTGGCGTACAGGCGACTAAGGCGGGCATGAACTGCGAGGAGCTTGACAGAGTGTGCCGCGATTATATCGACAGCCACGGCTACGGGCAATACTTTATCCACACTACGGGTCACGGCGTAGGCAAAGTCGTCCACGAAGCTCCGCGCGTCGGCAAAAACAGCACGGACGTACTACAAGACAATATGGTCATCACCATCGAACCGGGCATTTATCTGCCGGGCGAGATGGGCGTGCGCATAGAGGATATGGTTATCGTAGGTCGCGCAGGTGCGCTCAGTCGTCACGCAACCGAGCTTATCGTCATCAATAGATGAACGCTTGCAAATCTCCCCGCTTAGTGTTAGAATAGCGCTTAGGGGGCGGATTTGCTCCAACTTAGTACACATTATTTAGGAGAATATAATTATGGCACAAATTATGGCAGGCGATTTGAGAAAGGGCATTACCTTTCTTTACGACAACAAAATCATGACCGTCGTTGACTTTTTGCACGTCAAGCCGGGCAAGGGCGCGGCGTTCGTGCGCACCAAGATGAAAAACGTAGTCACCGGCTCCGTGCTTGAACAGACTTTCAACCCGACCGAAAAGTTTGAGCTTGCGCATATCGAGACCAAAACTATGGAATATCTCTACACCGACGGCGAGTTCTACTACTTTATGGACGCCGAGACCTACGAGCAAATCCCGCTCAACAAGAGCCAAGTCGAGGACGCGCTCAACTTTGTCAAGGAAAATATGTCCGTCACGGTCAAGTTTTTCCAAGGCGACGCGTTTTCTGTTGAACCGCCGAACTTTGTCGAGCTTCTTATCACCATTTGCGAGCCCGCAGTTGCCGGCAACACCGCCACCAACTCCACCAAGCCCGCCACCGTTGAAACGGGATACGAGCTTCAAGTGCCTATGTTTGTGAATGAGGGGGATACTATACGTATAGATACGCGCACTGGCGAGTATATGTCCCGAGTATAAAGCCGTCATTTTGCGAATAACTTTGTCAGAGGCGTTTGCCCACCCTGTCACGTACGATATGTACGTTAGGCAGTGTGTGCAAACGCCTCTTTCGCGTTCTTCATCAAAATGACGGCTTTATACAAGTTTAACGTATAATTTAGCGATATGCTTTGTCAAAGCCCCATTTCTTCGTCGTCGTGTACGCTTAGTACACTAGGCGACTTGAAATGGGGCTTTTTCGCGCCTCTCATCTAAATTGCGCGTTAAACGAGGGGATATATAGCTTTACTTGTCTGACGCCAAATAAGTCTGCTTAGACGCGGGACATAATAAATATCTAAATCACGCGTCACTTTGAAAAACTCGTCATTGCGAGGAACGAAGCAATCCAGACCAAAAAGCTGTATGTTCTGGATTGCTTCGTCGCTACGCTCCTCGCAATGACAAACTCCCCCTTAAAGAATAAGGGGGTAGGGGGATATGAGGAGTTTTCGGGTAAGGGGGTTCATAAGGAGGTATAGGCACACCAAGCAAAAGATTTTTGCGTAATGTTTGAAAAACCTTAGCAAAAATGTTTTGCGCGGTAGCAAGATAAAATTAGGCTGTGGCTTTAACAACGATAGAACCCTATCGTTGTTTTGCCACTTGCGCCAATTTTATCGCCAGCCCTTACCCCCTTAATAATTTAAAGTTGTTTTTACAATTTATTGGAAATAAAATGTACATAGAATATACTGTT
>JAMPEA010000051.1 GCA_023665365.1 Bacillota bacterium | reverse complement strand
GGCGTTTGCCCACCCTGTCACGTACGATATGTACGTTAGGCAGTGTGTGCAAACGTCTCTTTCGCGTTCTTCATCTAAATTACAAGGTTTTACGAATGTTGGGGAGTTCGCAAAAGTGCTTTTCCTCGTCTGAACGCAAATTGTGAGGTTTTACGGGGTGGGAGCCGTTCCTCGGGGTGATGAAATTTTTGCAAAAAAATATACATAGAATATATTGTTCTATGTACATTTTGCGGTAAAAACGGCGGATAAAAAGTAAAAAATACGCAGTTAAACGCGCGAAAAACGCATAAAAACGCATATTTTCACAAAAGATATTGACAAATTTTAACTCTTTACTTAAAATAATTATACTATTATAATAATATATACATAGAACAATATATTCTATGTACGTTTTCTGTTTAAAAAGAGAGGTTAAAATATGGCGGAAAATAAAATAAGAAAAGGATTTTTTGCGAAAATACTGCTTGTATTTGCGTTTATATTTTTCGGCGTTGTTTTCTCACTTGGTTTAAATATGTCAGCGCAATATGCCGAGGCGGCTACAACGCCTGCTTCATCGGGATACGTAAGCATAGGCGAGTTGCTTGTAGACGGCTACGAAACCCAAACGCTAAAATTTAACGGCGATAACGTTAAGGCTTTATATAAACAACTGACGGGTTTGGCAGAACCTACCTATAACGACGTAAAGACGTTGGCGGCTACTGCGTCAGACACTGTTTTAGTCAATTCAACAACTTTCAGAAACAAAAACAAGACAATCAACAAATCGACGAGCGGAAATGATATTTCCGTGCAGTTTGCGGGCATAGAGTGGACTGCCGTGCAGTTGACTATGGATAATTCGGGGAATAACGTCGTGCTTGACCTCTTTATGAAAGACGCGACGACGGATACCTACAAGTTTAACGATTTTACTTCTGACAGTTATGGGACATATCCGTCAAATATGTACGGCACAAGCAAGATACGTGCGGTCACACTCAATAATGGCGGTCAGTATGCAGTGAGCACAAGCAGCTTGACGACAGGCGTTGCCACAAAAAGCAGCTCCAATATGTTTGCAAAGTTCACTATGAGTGCAAGCGAGTTGAACACAAGCGTACAACAGTTTTTGATTGCACCCAAGAATACTTATCAATATAACAATATGATTAATTCCATAACAAATACCAATACATTTGGAGATTATAAGACATGGAAGGAAGCCGCTAACGAAACAGTTAGTAGCCCTCCCAAAAATTATACGCATACTGACACTGTGCTCGCAAACTACATTACGGGCAAGGAGAGCTATTACAGTGCTTGGGGAGATGATTACGTCTGGTTGCCCGCCTATGGTCAAGTCGGACGTGTGGACTTAGGTGGAGGTACCTCAACAATCGCTTCCGTATTGCAGGGAAGATGGGATCTTTCGAAAACTCAATTTAACACGAAAAACTCCTATTACGTGAGATTTGCCCATACATCGACAGATGGCCCAAGCGGCATAAGATATTTAAATCAATCAGGTATATCGGGCGCTTATGCGAGCGTCGACGGAGGTGGTAAAAGCGGCTGGACGTGCAAAACAAATGAAGCAAGAGGCATACGTGTCGGAATTCATCTCAATTTAACTGCGGTTGAGAGCGGCGGCATGGTATATTCCTTAGACGAGCCAAGCAGCGTGAGCGCTGACTATACTGGCAACGCGTTGAAAATAGACCTAAATTCGCTTACGACAATGCCTACTTGGTATAATGCCGATAGAATGGAGTTGACTTATGCCACCTCTGAAATGATAAACAGAGGGGAGTATGATGTTACGGTCTCTATAAAGCAAGACGGATATGTTTTCAAAGGCACTACCAAAGCAGGCGAAACTAAAACCACGCGAAAAATCAAATTTACAATAAATCCGCGCATTTTGAGCAGTGCGACCGTCAGTGTCGTAGACAACAAAGCGCAAATAAATTTGCCGACGGGCAGTATTTTAGATAGAGATAAGGACAGCACGGTCTATGCGCCTCAATGGTCGTTTACTTATTTAAACACGACAACAAACGTGTCGTACAATTCTTTCCCAAACCAATACGGCACGTACAAGATAACGCCCGTTATAAGCAACTCTACAACCTGCAATTACGCCTTGCCGTCCCCTCCGCCGACCACTACGTATACGCTTAAAATGACAGTTAAGTACGACCCCGACGTTGACGAGCTCGTTTGGCTTGCAAACGGCAATGATATTGTAGGTAATAAGCTGACCTATGACCCTAACGGCTATACGATTTCGGTCGGGGAATACTTTAAGGGCGGCGCTTCGCTTCAAGATAAAGGCGTAAAGGTTTCGCTTAGCATAACGAGCGTCAAAAACGTCACAACCTATAATATCGTCGCTACAATTACAAACATAAACGATGAATACGAAACGAAATCTTACACCAAAAACTATTCCCTCAACGTAGAAAAAGCCAAGTACGACCTTTCTGGTGCAAAGTGGAATTACGTTTACGATAAATATGTTTACGACGGAAATCTGAAAACCGTTGCGATTGAGGGTTTACCGAGCGGGCTTAGCATAGGCAACAACGATTACGTGGGCGACAGCTCAGCAAGAAATGTCAGCGCAACTGATTATCACGTTTCAATCAGCGGCTTGACAAATGCCGATACCGCAAACTATATTACGCCCATAAGCAGCGACCCGACGACCTACGACGGCACTTTCGCTTGGGAGCTCGATTGGAATATCAAACCAAAACAGATAAGCACCGCAACTTGGGTTTCAAACAACTATCCGTTTGAAAGCGCCGCAAACGGCGATATATACAAGATTAGCGGTTATGACAACGTGCTCGAATATTCCTATGAGGTCTTTAAGGACGGCGGTTGGTCGGCAGTTTCGCTTGCGAATATCACCGTCGAGCAGGGTAAAGAGGTCAATTATAGGGTTACTGCAAGTATTGTAAACAACAACCCCAACTATACGCTTTCAAACGACAAAAATCCATATACGTTTAAGCTCGGCGTAAACAAGGAAGCGGTGACTGTCACCGTCACGGGTAGCGGGCAGAGCTTCGACAATACACCAAAGGCGGCGGACTTTACCTTTACCTGCAACGACCTCGAAATAGGCAAGTCCGACTTTGCAATCACCTATCTTGACAGCGAGGGCGTTCCTCTTTCGGACGGCGCGCCTACGCACGCGGGCAATTATAAGGTTCAAATTACGCTCAAAAGCAACCGCACGGACACACACTATATCACAAACCCCGACCCCGTGGAGTTTACTGTAAGCAAAGCGACGGTCGACCTTTCAAATATCAAGTGGAATTACGACGCAAGCAATCCCTTCCAATATCAGCGCGAGGGCGGTGCGGTTAAGGCTCATAAGGTCGAGCTTGTCGGCTGGGACGAGACTAACGCGCTACATACCTATCTCAAAAACCATATCGCTTATGACGGCGAGTATGAGGAAGGCGAGGTCAAATCCAAATACACGGCTACGTTCGATTTTGACGGGATTGACTTAAATGATTTTGACGGGCTTATGCTTCCTGCAAGTATCGCTGATAAATCGCTAAATTGGAAGATTGTAAAACGAAAAATACAAAAACCCGCCTATTCGGGCGAAAATCTCGTGTTCTCAAACGAGGATATAGACCTTCTCAAACTCTTTGGCATTTCAGACGATTGGGCGGAGTATTTCACCATAGACGCGACCTATAACGGCGAGCCTATGTCGGGCTATATCGCCAAGGATGCGGGCACTTACGCCTTTGAGTGCAAACTGCTCGTTGCCGAGCTCGGCGATAACGTCGCGTGGGACGATAACTCCATATCTGCCGCCAAGCCGAGCGTCAAGGTTGACCCGCGCGTCGTAAACCTCTCCGGTTGGAGCGACGACGCAATCCCGTCTCCCGTTTTCGACGACCCCGACGATGAGGAGTTTATCGAAAGTATCTTCACCGATATGAGCGGAAATCCCGTCACGCAAAGCCAAGTCGCAAGCACGCCAAATACCACATTCAAGGTCGCGCTTCAAAGCAAGTTCGGCGATAACGTAGTTGTGCAGACCGAGGGCGATATTGACGATTTTGCAGAGTTTTCAACTCCTGCGGACGCCTCAAATCCCCCTACGCAGGTAGCCAAGCCTACGCTTCAAAAAAACACCTTGCAATACACCGGCTCGCCGCTCACTTTCAAACTAAACAACTTCAACGACGACTATATGTTGAGCTCCCTCACGGTCACCGCTAATGGCGAAATCACCGTCACGGATATAGGCGAATATCAAATAACTATTCGCTTTGTTGACGGCGCTAACTACTGCTGGAACGACGGCACTCGCGACCCGTTTACACTCACGTTCTCCGTTACAGAGCAGGCTGAAACGCCGCCTCCCGCGGACGACGGTTCGTCCTTCCTCGACAAAATCAAGGAGCTCATCGATAGCGGCTTCCCGCTGTGGCAGGTCGCTACTATGGCGGCTGCTGGGCTTCTTGCAATCATCTTCGCCATAAAGACGGGGCAGTACGCAAGCCGCGCCAAGAAAGCAAAGGGCGAGACAAAGAAAATAAGCGCGCGCACGTATGCATCGCTCCTGCCGATATTCGCAACCGAGACGGTCCTTGCAGGGCTTTCCAACAAGATTTGGAGCATAATGGCGTTCGCGTTCGTGGGTTTAGCCTTGCTTATGTTCGTCGTCGCGCTCATCACTCGCCATAGCTGGAAAAAGGCGGAAGCCGCAAAAGAAGCCGCTATCGAGGACAGCGAACAGCGTAAGTACAACTCGCAAAACGCAAATCAGCTCGCCTTGCAGGAGCGTATCTCGCAAATGAGCGCGCCAAGTGCGGATAATTCGTCCATCATCGAGGAAATGCGCCGCGAGATGGAAAGGCAACGCCGCGAGGACGAGGAACGCCGTCGTGAGGACGAAGAACGTCACCGCCAAGAAATGGACGCAATGAAACTCATGCTCGCTAACTTTATGGGCAGACAGCAGGGCGAGGACGGATACGCATATGCGAGCGTAGACGATACGGATTTGCTCGTGCAAAAGGTCATCGCGGGCTTGCTCCCTGCCGTACAGCAGATGATACCCGAAACTACCGCATACTTGACCGCTCCCGCCTACGAGCAGAGCGCAAGCGATATTGAGGCTATCGCCGATAGAGTCGCCGAAAAGCTCGGCGCAAATATCCCGCAATCCGACGATAACGACGAAAAATACGACGCGCTCCTCGACGAGGTGAAAGGTCTCAAAAAACAGCTCGCAAAAGAGAGTAAAAACGACAACGCCGAAGAAGTATCGGCAAAAATAGACACGCTCCAAAAGCAGATAGCAAGCCTCAACAGCGCAGTCCCTGCCGAGGTTGACGTGGACGAGATTGCAAACAGGGTCGCCGAGCGTATCCCAACTG
>JAMPEA010000050.1 GCA_023665365.1 Bacillota bacterium | reverse complement strand
CCCTTACCTGAAAACTCCTCATATCCCCCTGCCCCCTTACTCTTTAAGGGGGTTTGTTAACGTCGGATTGATAGGGTTTTACACGACGCACACTCTTTACGAAGTTTAGAACGCGACGCGCAGGGCGCGAGCCAAAGGGAGTGCCAAGTGCCAGACGCAGTTGGGGTGTAGCGATTGTTAGCCATAGGCTCAATCGCGTCGCACCTCTACTGCGCGTACAAGTGAGCGGGCAAGTGTTGATTATATGCCCGCGAACGAGTGGCATAATCTCGCGCTGTAAGCGTCGAGTGGGCGATACCTTAATGCACGCGCGCCGACTTCCCATCCCACAAGCAATGTTTGTTTTGTAGGGAAAGAGGCAGCTACCGCAGCCGTCATAGTTTTTGCGGGAGGGGAAAGCCCGTAAGGGAAGGGGTGGGTTATATATTTTGAAGTATACGACGCACACCCTTTTGGATTGCTTCGTCGTTGCACTCCCCGCAATGACGAAGTATCAAATCAAATAATCGTGCTTTTTAAACCTGTGTAAGTCTTATTGCACGTCCGCCTGTCAATACAATGAGCTTCACTGCCGGCAATGTAAAGTCATTTGCAACGATGATGAGCGGTTTTGTGAGGCGTTTATCTGCTGTCACGGTGTAGCCTGTGCAGTTGTCGCTGACAAGACCGAGCTTGCGGAGTTTTTCGAGCGTAACGCGATTGCCGTCTTGGAAGTTTGCGTCGATGTCGTCGAGTTTGACGGTTTCGATAACGCTATCGTCGATGAAATCGACGTTTTTGGTTTCGACGCACTTTTCGGCGATTTCGTCGCTGAGGACGTTGCAGTCGTGCACGTGCATGGTCTCGCAGAGCAAGCCTTTGAGGTGCTTATTGAGGAGACGGTTGTGCTTCAAGGTGAAGATGAGCTCCTGGATATTTCTATCGGTATAGCGTTTGCGAGCTTCCATACCCTGTTCTTGGAAGAGCGCGAGGATGAGTTCTTCCGCCCTTGTGAGCGCGCGGTCGGAGGACACGCGGACATAGAGGGGCACTTCGACGAAGCGGGGCTTGTCGGACACGTCCTTATGATGATAACGGCGAGCATCGTACTCGTAGGGTTTGAGCGCGAGCCACAGCTTGATTGAGCGCTTTGCGATGCCGATTACTGCGATGACCTGCCCTTGATAGCGGATTTTTTCGACGCGCTTATAGACGCGATATGTCACGCCCTTTTGCGAGCAGAACAGGTTTTTGATAGCGGTATACCACTCGCGGTTTTTGTCGGAGCTTTCTTTGAGCCTCATGCGGAAGTTGGGATATGCTTTGCGGACTGTGCCGTCGTCCTCCATGACTATCGCTTCGAGGAAGTCGTCGTCATCGTCGTCGAGGACGCTATCCCATTCCTCCTCCTCGTCATCGTCGTCGTCATCGTCGTCGGAGTCCTTCTCGACGTAGACGGTATTTGTGACGGTATGGGGGCGTTCGGCGAGCTGTTTACTCATAGCGGCGATTTGTTCGGTGAGCGCCTTGATTTCCTCGGACTGGTCGGGGACGGCGACGGTATCGTCGTCCTTTGAAGCGGCGAGCTGGGCTTGAAGCTCGTCGATTTTTCGGAGTTGCGCCTGCATAGCGTCCGCCATAGCCTTCATCTCGTCGGAGTTATCGGGGAGGAGCACGCCGTCGACGCGTTCCTGCTCCATGGCGGCGAGCTGAGCTTGGAGCTCCTCGATTTTTTGGAGCTGATTTTGCATAGTATCCGCCATTTCAGCCATTTTTTCGTCGCTGTTGTCGGTGTTGAGATTGGCGAGCTGTTCCTGCAAATCGTCCATTTTTGCGGACAGAGCGTATAAATCGTCGCTGTTGTCGGGCGCGAGGTTTGCGATTTGCTCGCGCAGAGCGGACATTTGAGCCATAATCTCGTCGTTGTTATCGGGCAAGATGATGGCGTCGTGCTCCTGCGACATAGCGGCGAGTTGGGCTTGAAGCTCGCTCATCTGCTCGGACATTGCTTGCATTTCGGCGTTATGCGCCTCCGCCATACTGCGGATTTGGTCGTTTTGTTCCTCGACGAGGGCGCGCTGTTCCTCCATCATATTTTTCTGCTCCTCGACGAGGGCGAGGAGTTCCTCGGACTGCTCGGACGGAGCGGCGAGAAGCGCGGTAGCCTCGGGGAGCATTTCCTGCATAGAGTCGCGCATAGCGGGCAGAAGCCCTGCGATGACGCGCTGGACGAGCATATCGGTATCGTCGATACTTGCGTAGGCAAACTCGTCGCCCTGCTGATTGCCCATGAGTTTTGCGAACATCATCTTCATAGCGTCGTCGCGCTGAGCCTGAGCCTCTTCGCGGCGGGCGGCTTCTTCGCGGCGTTCCTGTTCCTCGCGGCGATAGCGTTCCTCGCGGGCTTCCATATCGCGGCGCATCTGCTCGATGAGCGCGAGGCTCGCGTCGGACGCGGGAGCGACTGCGGCAGTGCCTGCAACGCCGACCTGCGCGGATAAGAGCCTCTCTTGAAGTGCGATTTGCTTATTTTCCTGCGCCTCGATTTTGCGCTGTTCGCTTTCCTCGATAGCGGCTTCTTTGGCGAGTTCGGCTTTTTTCCAGCTATGGCGAGTGATGAGCGCGACGACGAACATAAGCAAGGCTAAGCCCACGAACGCGAACGCCATAATGCTCCAAACCTTGTTTGAGAGGTTGAGCGCGACAATATCTCCCGCAAAGACGGGGAGGAGCGCCGAGGCATAAGCCTTTGCTTTATACTTTTTGGCGATGCCCTTTTCTTTTTTGGCGCGGTTGCCGTATTGGATAGCTTTTATAAGGAATATGAGCGCGAGAAGCGCGGACGCCGCCATAGTGCAGACTTGCCAGAGCGGGAAGTGCTTTTCGATGAGGTCTTTAAAGAAATCCACGAAAGCGTTGCCGCCGTCGCCGTCGTTGCCGCTGCCTCCGCCGTTATTTCCGCCTTGGTTGCCGCCCTGACTGCCGCTTCCGCCGGGGTTATCGGGGTCTTGGGGGTTGTAGGGGTTGTTTTTGTCGGTCGGATTATAGAGCACGTCGTTTTCGTTGACGGTGAAGTCGACCCAGTCGGTTGCGTAGAAGTCGCCCGTGGAGTCGGGAGCGTTAAATACGAAGTTCTCGTTATCGCTGATGACGGCGCGGATTTTGTAGGAGTGCCCTTTTATAATGTCGTTAAACGTGATGCTGTCGCCGTCGGCGTTGAGGTACTCGTAGTCTATGCCGCTGAGGTCGATATAATCGAGGTTTGCAAGAGACGGCGGATTGTGTGATTTAGACCACTGCGTAGATACTTCTTTTTGCGTGATTTCAAAGTCGAAGTACGCCTTGCCGCCCTCGACGGTCATTCCCGTAGAGGAGTCGAAGTGATAGCCCTTGACGGAGCTTGGGATAGACACTTCGAGGCGATACTCGCCGACCTTAATGGGCACAGCGCCGAGCGGATTGCCCGAGCGGTCGAGGTAGTTGAATTCAAGCAGATTGCTGTTGATAGAGCCGCTTTTCACGTCGATGACGGGGACGAACGCCTTGCCCGTAAAGACGGCTGTGGAGTTTGTGAGGTCGAGCACGACGCCCTCTGAAAACTCGCCCAGCTTAAACTGATTTGAATAGGCGTCGGCGAGGATATAGTTATTTGCGACGTCGTCGTTTTTAAAGACGGGCTTGACCTTGTAGTACTTGCTGACGTTTTCGACGAGTTCGAGCTGATTTGCGGTATATGAGGTGGTTGCGTCGACGAAACTGCCCTTCGAGTCGGTCTCGTAGAACAGATAGTCGATAACGCCCTGGTCGTCCGCGAGGACGTAGGCGGTGAAATCCTTGCCGTTTTTCTCTTGGAAAGTGCCGTGCGTCCACTTGATTTGGATAGTCGCCTTGACGACTTCCCAGTCCTTATCCCACTCGAAGTCGTCGAGAGTGCCCGTATAGTCGTAGCTATCGGGGTCGTCCCTATCGGGAAGCAGGTAGTTATTTTCCATATCGGGGTCGGAGAAAGTGAACTTCTCAATGGATGCAGTGCCCGTCTCGTCGACGAAGTGCCCGTCCCTTAGGCTAAGCGGGTCGTAGGAGACTGCGAGCCCGTCGGGGAGGGTCTTGGGGTCGATTTCGGCGGTCACGCCCGACTGGGAGTATTGCAGTTTGCCGTCGTCCTTCCACTTAACGTCTTTGAGGTCGAACTTGGCTTTTTCGATTTCCCAGTGCAGGACGTATGACTCGACGCTATTTGTCTCCTTGTTTTTGAGGTAGGCGATAGTCTGATACTTGCCCGCGTTGTAGGGCGCGCCCGTGATGGAAACGCCGCTTTCCGTCTTAGTCTCGAAGCCGTAGTTGCCGTAGGTCACGTCAACCTCGTGGGTAGAGGGAGCAATAGCGGTAAAGCCGAAAGACTGCCCGTTGTATGTGAAAACGTCCGAGCTATAATCGCTCCACGTGACGTCCTTGGCGTCGCCGTCCACGTCGATAAAGGTATACTTGCCGCCGCGGTCGGTGATGAGCTCCCAAGTGAGGGTATTGCGGGTATCGGCGTCAATGCGTAAAGATAGGTCGTTTGTCTGATTGAAAGTATAGCAATAACTTTGGTCGTCCTTTTTGGTTGAATCCGTCTTGACGACGAGCTTATAAGTGTAGGTTTCTATTAGTCCCGAGAGTTTGAGACTGACGGTCTCCGCCCTTGAAGTCGAGTCTATCGTGGTTCGACCGAGTTCAAAGGACAGAGGAGTTCCGTCAATCTCTATGTTTGCATAGACGACAGCGGTTATGCTTTCGTCATCATGCACAGGTTTGGCAGGGACAGTCAAAACGACGTTCAGCGGCGATTCCTTTCCGCTGACAAGCGAGGTTTCCTGCTTAGTCCCTTTAAGCGTAACGTCGAGCGACTTTGGCGTGACTTCAATGTTGAAAGTCACAAATGTGTCGTCCGTCGAAGCCCACTTGTAGTTTGTATTATCCTTCAAAGTGGCTTTTATTTCATATTCTTTGACGTCCTTTGCAATGAGGCTGCTGCTGCCCTCCCTCACGCCCGCAGGGAGCGTAAGCGTGTATGCGCCCGCGTCGCGTTGCGCAAAGGAAAATGCAAACGTCACGTCTTTGCCGTCGTTGTAGGGCTGCTTGTTTGCTCCGAGCACCTTTGGCGTAGCAAGCTCCGCCTTGTTTATGATTATTGTAAAGGTCGCCTCGCGCGACGTCGAGTACACCGTCGAGCTTCCGCTCGCCGCTCGCCACCGCGCGGTTCGATTGGAGTTTTGGGTTGTCAGCGGGTCGCACCAGTTTTTGATTTGCATCGTCACTTCGTACGTGCCCGCGTTTTTGATAGGCGTTTTTGTGCCGCCCGTCACCGGATACAGGTCGGGCGACATCCAGCCCGACGCTCCTATTGGTTTATACTTGATTTTGCTGACGGTTATCACGTCGTTCGTGTGCACCGTGGAGTCGTACCAAGCGGCTCCGCCGCTTGCCATGAGGTTGTAGATAGTCGTCTCGTCCCAGCTTTTGGACGCGTCATAGGTGGTTGTGACGTTCTGTGGCGTTGGGATAACCAAATTATGTATCTTGGGGTTTGCCGTGGCTGTGGAGCCCGATGTCGCGCTCAGCGCGACAGATTTAAGATTTAAGTGAAGCGCAGGGCGAA
>JAMPEA010000004.1 GCA_023665365.1 Bacillota bacterium | reverse complement strand
TCCAAAAAAGCCCTCCCATTGAGGGGAGGGTGTCACGCAGTGACGGGTGAGGTGTCAATTTAATCCACCTCATCACCGCTCCGCTTATACTTTGCGGAGCTTCCCCTCATAGGGGAAGCCATATTGTGGCTGAGGCGGGGTCCCCGTCAAATCTCCGTGTTTGACGGGGCAAAACACCAAGCAAAAGATTTTTGCGTAATGTTTTTAAAACCTTAGCAAAAATGTTTTGCGCGGTAGCAAGATAAAATTAAGCTGTGGCTTTAACAACGATAGAACCCTATCGTTGTTGTGCCACTTGCGCTAATTTTATCGCTCGCCCTATACCCCCTTAACAACCCCCTTACCCGAAAACTCCTCAAAACCCCCTTGACCCCCTTAATCTTTAAGGGGGGGGAATTTTAGGTAAGAGTGAGTAGGTAAAAAGTAAGAAGTATCGAAAACACAACACTTCTTCACCATTCACTATTACTTGTTACCTATCACATTTTATATAATCACGATACTTCGTTCCTCAGGGTGACGACTTGCGGTCAAGACGCGACGTCAGATTATATCCGACGCGTTAAAGTCCAAGATATTGTGTATGTTGCGCGACATTACCATTAGCGAGCGCACCTTTGAGAGGGCGTTGTCGAAGTCGCCGCATTCGAGCGAGCCTTGCGTTTCGCCTATTGCAACTGAGAACGCGCGTATGTCGGGAGAGTAGACGAATAGCTCGGCGTATTTGCGCTGATTGTCCCACCATTTTTGCAAATCTTCCGCGGCATCGACCGCGCCGTCGTCCTGCGCGATTATGAGTTCTTCGAGGGTCGCGAGGCGGTTGTCGAGCTTGTCGAAAAGCCTGTCGATATAGACGTTTTCAAGTATGCCCGCCGTCAGAATGACCGCCAAAATCACGATTGCAACGACGACCTTTTTCATTCGTCCACCTCGTTCGCAGTTATGCCGTCGCAGGGCGGGTCGGACAGCGCGGAGTCGGGCGCAATCGCAAACGGATTTTGAGGTTGCTCAGCTTGCCCGTCTATAACGGATATAGAGGGGTCTGCCGACGTATCGCTGTCAAGCTCGGCGGTGATATAGTCGCCGCTGTAAGGTTGCAAATACACGTCAGTCCCCGACACGAGCAGGACGAGCACGTCCTTTTGCTTTAAGCCGATTTTGTCTATGAAAGCGAGCAGGCGCTCCTTTGTTACGCCTTGGAGCTTAGCGAGGTTTTCGCCCATAAATTCGCCCTCCATGATGACGGTCACGGGGATTGTCGCGGGCGGGAGCTTTAAGCCGATGTCCTCGGGGGATACGGGTTTACTTTGGGATTTGGGCAGAACGGTCAGACTGCCGTTTGTTTCGAGTATCGCATATTCGACCTCGGACGGATTGAAATATCCCGTGCCTCGCAACGCCTCCATAATGTCGTCGATATTCATATTGAGTTCTTTCATAACGTCGGGCAGAATGTTCCCTTTTTCGATGATGATGACGGGCTTGCCGTTGAGAAATTTGCGGAAGCGCACGCTTTTGGTTGCGAGCTTTGTGATGATAATATGAATGAGAAACAGCGAAAATACGGGGATAATCCCGTAGATAATCGGGATTGTCGCGTCGCTCATCGGGATACATACGAGTTCGCTTGCAACGAGCGTAATCGCAAGCTCGAAGGGTTGCAACTCTCCGAGCTGGCGTTTGCCCATAAGCCTCATCGCGAGGAGCAGGAAAAAGTACAGTATTAAACAGCGTATAAACAGATTGAGCATACAGATATTGTGTATTTACTTATCGAATTTATACGGAATTGGGATTATTTGCGTTTAGCTCTTGCGCGTTTGCGCGAGCGAGGTTTCTTGGAGGTCTTAGCCACGTACGCAGGGCGGAGCAGGCGGATATAACCCACCACGTCGGCGATTTCAAACGCGGATATGAATATAAACAGGAAGAATACGAGGAATATAATCAAAACTATCGTGCTCACGATATTGCCGCAGATTTTGCTTAGCAGATTGGACGAGAATACGCCGAGCACGGCGAGCGGAATTGAAAACGCTATCGTTTTTACAAACTTTTTTCCGTCTATAAACGAGCCGACCTCTTTTTTTAGCGCAATCATATTGATGACGCAAATCAGCAAAAAGCAAATCGTCGAGGCTATCGCCATGGCGTAAACTCCGACGTACTTGGGCAAAAGGAAGATGCACGGCAGGGTTGCAAGCGCGCCGACGAGAGTCGCCACAAACGTCACGCGCTCCTTGCCGAGCGAGTTGAGCATAGGCGTAGTGACCTGCGCAATCGCAATGGGGAATAGCATAACCGAGCAGTTGGATACGAGTGTGCCCGCGTGGTCGTCGCCGAATAGCAGAGCGCCTATCTGCTTGCCAAGCGGCAGATATACCACGAAAAACACCGCCGCAATGAGGAGCGCAAACGTCATAGCGCCCGACAGCTTTTTACGCACCGTGTCCATATCGCCCTTGGCTTTCAGCTCGGCAACGTCGGGGATAAGCACGACCGACAGCGAACTTACGAACATAACGGGAGCCATAATGAGCGGAAGCGCCATGCCTGCCACTCTGCCGTACTCGGCGGTGGCGGCAGAGACCGTCAAGCCGCCCTTTACGAGCATTTGCGGGATAACCACCGCCGTCAGCGAGGACGCGACCGACGTGATTATGCGCGTCGCTGATAGCGGAACGGTGCGGGAGATAAGCTCCTTAAATCCGCTCGGCTTTGCAAAGCGACCGCCGGAGATGAAAAACAAAACAGCAAGCACGAGCACGCAGATAGCGTCGGATAGCGTCATTGCAAGCGCGAGACCGTTTGCGCCGCTTATGAAAGTCGCAAGCCCGCCCGCGAATACGACAGAGAGGATTATTTTGACGATTTCGTCAAGCAGCTCCGTCGAGGAGAACGCGAGGAAGTTTTTTCTGCCCCAAAACCAACTGCGGAAGGACGCGTACAGCGTGGACGTGATTAGCGTGGGCAGCATTATGAGGAATATCGGCAGACAGCGCTCGTCGGAAAATAAAAATCCGAGCTTGGAGTTGAGCGCGTACAGAATTCCGCAAAGCAGGGCGGATATGCCGAGCCCCATTATGAGCGAGGCGGTCGTAAGCGAGTTTTGCCGTTTTACGTCGCCTACGCTTGCCGCCTCCGCCACCTTGCGCGATAGCACCGTAGGCGCGCCCGAGGTGAGCGTAAAGAGCATCATCATTACGCTGAGCGCGATTTGATACAGCCCTACGACCTCTGCGCCGAGCGCGCGCGACACCCATATCTTGAATATGAAAGATATTGCCCGAGTCAATACGGAAAAACCCGTGACAATCCCGAATGATTTAGCGGTTTTATTCATTGATTAAGCCTATGCGCGCAGGCGGGATAAATATGATATTGTAATATTATAAAATAGTAAATAGTAATATAAACGTATATAAGTTAGATGAACTAAACAGTTACAAACACGCAAAGCGTGCGCACCAAGTAAAATATTTTGCGGAACGCAGTAAGAGTTTACAACGGCAAATAAGAGTGATAGCAAAAAATATTTTACGCGGTAGGGAAGAAAAAATCGAGTAAAAACAAAAACCCCGATTACGAAGTAAAGCAGATTTGTGATTTGCGCAGATTTATACGCACGCAAAGCGTGCGCACCAAGTAAAATATTTTGCGGAACGCAGTAAGAGTTTACAACGGCAAATAAGAGTGATAGCAAAAAATATTTTACGCGGTAGGGAAGAAAAAATCGAGTAAAAACAAAAACCCCGATTACGAAGTAAGCGGGGTTTTGTAATTAACGATGATTTTTTCTTTATTCTTTGTTATCGTCGTATCTGTTGCGCTTCTTGTCGAGCATTTCCGTATTGGAGGGCGCGCTTTCGACCTTGGCGACTCTCTTCTTGCCTTCCTTGCGGAACTTCTTGATGACGAGCACCACAACCACTACGATGATGACAAGCCCGATGACGATTGTCGGAATCATCCACCACAGATAGTCGAGGTTGAAGGTGTTTGACGTTTTATTGTTGCCGTCGTCATCGTCGTCGCCCTGATCGCCGCCTTGCGTATCGACCGTGACTGCGCGCGCCGCGACGGTGGGGAGGGGATTGTTGACGATTTCGTCAAAGCTCTCCTCCGTCATATCGGTGAGTTTTTGGAAGCAAACGTCGTCGAACATAGCGTATCCGCTTGTGAGACCGCTTGTGACGGACTCGCCGTCCACTTCCGTCACCGAGCTCGACCCGAGCGACAGTTTGAGCGTGACGTCCGTCACGTCCTCGTCGGGCGTCTTGACGTAGAAGGTATATTTGACGTAGCCGTTTTCATTGGTCGGGATTTCCTCTTTGTTCTTGACGGTATTGATACTCTTGAAGATGAGGGGCTCGTCCGTTTTGTTTGCCGAGCCGAGATACAGCTCGACGTTTGCGCCGATAGTATCGTCGTTTTCGCGCCCGTCAAGCCCGTAGGTTTTGACGTATACGCTTATCTCGTAATAGCTGTCGGCTTTAAGCGTGTTGGACGAGCTCGTGTAGACGTATTCATTGTTTTCGGTGTTGTTGATGACAAGCATTCTGTGCCCGCTGTTGGATTGCAGATCCTTTACGGGTATCCAGTTTTTCGCTTTCTTTTCTTCAAGCTTTTTGGCTTTGTACGCCGAGATCATTTGGTCTTCGGTCATACCCTCGTATTTGCCGCTTTCGAGGGCTTCCGCCTTGTCCTCCTCGGTGAAGGGGATGTCGTCTTCCGTGTAGTCCAAGCCGAGCAATCTCGAAAAGTTAGTATCGCCGACGAATTCCGTGGTGTAGTATTGCTCGTCTGCATAGACGATGCCTACTTTGGATTTTGACGTGCTGTCGGATGCGCCCGTCCAGCCGGTGGGGGTGGCGAGAGACGTTCTCGAATCCAGCGAGTCCGAAAGGGAGTCGAAGCTGTCGGTGAGGAAGGAGATTTGTTTGTCGTTTTCGCCGCTTGCCTCGTTGTACTTGTCGTTGTCGATGGTCTTGTAGACTACGTGGTCGAAGAACACCGCGCCCGCGGACTTGGCGTTTTCGGCTTTTTCATCGTCGTTTGCGCCCTCGACGTCCATATATTCCACGTTTCTGCCCAGCCACAGGTTGAGCTTGATTGAGACGCTCGCGTTGCCGACCTCAATGAAGAACGTGTATTTCGTCCAGTCTCCGTTTTGGCTGTTCTCTTTGATGAGGAAGTAGTTTTCGCCCGTAGATGCGCTCGATTCGCCCGTGAGGAAGATGCTCGCGGTCGCGTCGCCGACTACTTTTGCATAGACGCTGAGTTGATAGTAGGTGTTTGCAGAGAGCGTTACGCTTGCCGACGAGAAGCCGATTGCGTACTTGTTTTCGTTGGTGAGATCATTGCTTCCGATTGCAAGCATATTCGGACCGTTGATTGTGTCGAGATACGCGTCGGACTTATCTCCGTTTGCGTCTTGATAGAAGTTTTCAAATACGGATTGGTCAATCTTCGTGACGGTCTCAATTTGATCGCTCGTATGGAAGATAAGCTCGTCGTCGGCGTCCTTGTTGAGCGCAACCACGCCCGCAAAGAGGGAAGTTTCTTCGCTGTTGATTTCAACCGTCTTGTCGTTGATTGTCCAATCGTCTGGGGTTGCCGCAACGTCTTGATTTGCAAGCGCCGCGCCCGCTTCGAGCTTTTCGTCGTCGAGGTCGTAGTTATCGAAGTCGCCGTTTGTGAAAGTGTAGGTGTAGGACTCGCTCAAATCCTTGGTCTTGACGTAAGTGCCCGTGGACGTATCCTTGAAGTTGGCGTAGGTGATTTCCGACATATTCATATTCGTCACAAACAGCGCGCCGCTCGTGAGTGTGGAAGCCGCCCATCTGTTGCCCGTGCCGAGCGTAAACTTAAACGCTACTTCGGTGTCCTCGTCGTTTGAACCGCGCACGGTTACAGTGAGTTCGCACCAGTCGTTGTAGTATTCGTCATAGTCCTTAGTGTTGATTTTTTCAAAGCTGACGAGGGTCGCGTCTTTCTCGCCCGACTTGTCGAGCAGATAGATATAAGCGCCGCTCGTGGACGAAACGTCAACCGTCTTTATCCAAAGGGAGATGCGATAGAAGTGATTTGCCTTGATTGTAAACTTCTGCGTCTCCACCTCGTAGTAGCTTTCCTTTGCGGAGTGCATCATATAGGCGGTTTTGTTTTCTATTTCGTAGGGCAGGGATGGATACGTGCCCTCGACGCCGTTATAGCTGTCCTCGCTTTCGAGGTTGACAATGCCCTCTGTGACGGAGTTTACTATGCTCGGATTTGTGGAGTCGTTTACGTCGAAGTTGCTGTCCCAGCCCGCGGGCGCGCCGCTCGTCTGCCCGATTGATACGTATTCGCTAAGGCTCGGGACGGGGTTGGTCGTAGCGTTTTCGACGCTGAGGATATACTTGTCGTTGTCGGGGTTTACGAACAGGTTGTCGGAAGTGAGGTCAACGATGATGCCTGTCAAAGAACTGTTTTGCGAGCAGTCGAGCTCGTATTTGTCCTCGCCCTTGGTGTCCTTGATATTGGTGTAGACATTGGTATCGGGCAGGTTGCTCTCTGCGAGCGTAAGGTTGTCGATAAACACCCAGCCGTTCGAGAACGTGCCGTTTGCGCTGTACGTCGTCGAGTTGGAGCTCGAAGTGTAGCTGTAATATGCGGACGCGGTATTGTCGGAAGTGCCGTCCGTGCCCAGCCATATTGCCATATTGTAGCTGAAATCTCTATACTGATTACCCTTGATATAGAAAGTATAGGTAGTCCACGCGCCCGTGCTTGCGCCCTCGATACGGTTGCCCGCTAAACTCGAACCAGTGCCCGTGCCGGGAGTGATTTCATATCCGCCTATAAAATGGTTATTATTGCCCTCAAAAATGCGAGAGGAAATGCCCTTAATCGTTATATCCTTGCCGTCGCTGCCGCTGAGTATCAAGGATACGCCCGCGCCGTGAATATCGTAAGTGAACAGGTCCACGGAAATCGCATAGGTTTTGTTTTTCTCAATCGTGATTGTGCGGGAGGAGCGAATGCCTTGCGCCGTCAAAAGCTGTTGCGATAGCATAAATACGTTTTTGCCCACCGAGCCGCTCGGGAGATTTTTTATGCTTTCGGAGATTGCGTTTTTGAGGTCAACGGTCGGATAATAGGGCTGATTGGTGTTGGGATTGTCTCCGTCGCGCAAATTGTACATAATGCGGTTGCTGCCCGAGCCGGACTGTGCCCACTCGTCGCATTTTGCGTCGAATTGCGATATATCTATAATCGCGTTATGTCCCAAAGAGGTGGGCGCGGGGTCGTCCTTGCCGCTGTTGCCTGTGACAAGCGACCAAGAACTCGGAGCAGTCGAGGACGAAAGGGTTGTCGAGCCGAAGTCGAAACGACCGTTGGGCACTGTGAGCGTAGTGGTTGTGACGTACTCGTTGTTTTTAAGCTCCTCGTCCTTTGCCTTGTCAAAAGCCTTGTCGCCGTCCACTTCCTCGCCCGCGAGGGTCACTTTTTCATCGAGGTTGATTTTGTCGAGAGTCACGTTGTCGAAAAACGCGTAGCCCGTCGTCAAACCTGATTTGTAGTACGCATTGTACTTGCCGAGCCCGAGCATAAGCGTAAGGCTCGTTGAGGAAGCGGGGGAAGTCTCTATAAACATTTCGTAAGTTTTCCACTCGCCGTTCGTATCTATGCCGTCGAACTCCGCATAGGTGTTGGAGCTGACGTATATGCGCGCGCCGGGCTTTTCGCCGTCCGCCAAATTGTCTTCGCTGTCGCGTTTGCCGTCTATTTTGTAGGTGAGCACGTCAACAGACAGTCTGTAATACGAACTCTTTTCAAGCGAGAAGCTCGCCGAAGTATAGCCATATGCAGTAGGACCGTATATGTCGTTGCCGTCCGCGTTTTCGTCGGTTTTGGGCATATATATCATCAGTATGTTTTTATATCTCTCGTTCTCGTCGCCGTCGTCGAGTATGGGTTCCGCTCTGCCGCCTGCGCTGAGCTTATTCCAAAGTTCGCCGTCGTCTTCCCAATTGGATTTATTTGTGTCGTACGAATCCTTTTTAAGGCTGATTACGCCCGCGGTTACGTCGTCTCTGAACGAGGTGTCCGAGTACATCTTCGCGCCAGTCCAGCTCGTGGACGCGCGGGGATACGTCTTTATGGACGTGTCTATCACTTTGAAGTCCGAATTGCTGATGAGCAAACCTTCGGTAGGTTCAATCGTAGCGTTTGCGTTGCCGTCGGAGTCGCCGTCGGGATTGCAGGCAACCAGTAAGCAGGACGTCATCACTATGACCGCAACCATCAATAGGGCTAAAATTGCAATTTTCTTCTTGTTCATACCAAACCTGTGAGAGCTTATTTATATACGCGTGTACGCACGCTGTGCGCGCATAAACATATATGATTTAAGATTTTACTACAAAACGCAATTTTTGGCAATCGCTTTTCATACTTTCGCGCAGATTAAAAATACTATTTATGTTTTTAAGCTAAGTTTAGGAGAATATTATGGATTTATCTGCGCTGACAACTTCAATAATTGCCGACGGAATGAGTAAATATAACCGCGGCACTGCCAAAAGCAAAAAGCGTACTAAGGCGTTCGCCGCGCTTGCGGGCGTGTTTATCGGCATAGTCAACGGCATCTTCGGTGCGGGCGGAGGAATGCTTGCCGTGCCTGCGCTTAGCTATATTTTGGGCTTTGACGACCGCCACTCGCACGCCACCGCCATTGCGGTGATATTGCCGCTATGCCTTGTCAGCACGATAGTCTACGCGCTCAGAAGCACGTTTGCGTGGAGCGTGATTATCCCCACCGTCATCGGCGTTATCATCGGCGGCGTCCTCGGCGCGATACTTTTGAAAAAGCTGTCAAATGAAATTATTTCGTTCCTATTTTACGGGCTTATGTTGTTTTGCGGATTAAAGATGTTAATATAAAAGCGCAACTGCGCTTTTATATTAACATCAGTGAACTATCATCAAAACCCCGACTTTTCGTGTATCTAATCATCTTAATTCAATCAATACATAGGTGTTATATGCAATTTTTATACTTTATCTTGGCAGGCATACTCGGCGGAGTTCTCGCGGGTATGGGAATGGGCGGAGGTACGCTTACGCTTCCTCTGCTCGTGCTCGTTATGGGAGTGGGACAACTCACGGCGCAGTTCGCAAATCTAATCGCGTTTCTGCCCTCGGGCACTATCGCGCTCGGCTTGCACGTGAAAAACGGACTCGTCAAAACGGACAACCTCGCATATCTGCTTTTGCCCGCGCTCATAACCTGCGCCGTTGCCTCGCTGTTCGCTACGAAAGTGGACGGAGATTTGCTCAAAAAGCTGTTCGGAGGCTTTTTGTGCGCCGTAGCGGTGGGCTCGCTCGCGTTTAAGTCCGTCGGAAATTTTAAGACAAAAAAGGAAAAATGAAGAAAAAATTAAATTTGGGGTATTTACAAGTTTATATTGTTATTGTATAATCTATCTAAGTTTTAATAGGGCGTATATTGCGGCTTTAATAAACCGCTCGACGTTTTTAAATTCTTTTATGCTTATTGAGGGTGGAAATAGTGACGCACTGCGCGTAAGCTCGAAAAATCTGCTGAGGGCAATCTTTCGATTGTCCGAGCGACAGGAGAAATAAAATGGAAAAAATAGCAATTATAGACCTCGGTTCAAACTCCGCAAGACTGGTTTTGGTGAACGTACTCGACGGCGGTTACTTCGTCGTTTTCGACGAGCTTAAAGAGACCGTCCGCTTGGGACAGGATATGGATTGGGACGGGTTTATCAAGCCCCAAAGAATTGCGCAGACGATAAAGACGCTTACAATGTTTCGCAGGCTTTGCGACGCAAACCACGTGGACAAGATTTTCGCATACGCGACCGCGGCGGTGCGCCGCGCCAAAAACCAAAAGAGCTTCCTCGACGAGGTGGCGATGACCTGCGGCATCAAAATCAAGGTGCTTTCCGTCGAGGAGCAGGCGATGCTCGTCTATCAAGGCGTTATCAACTCGATGGACATTCCAAAGGGCTTGATTATGGAGATGGGCGGCGGTTCTACAAACCTCATCTACTACAACAGGCGCAACCTCATACATTACGAGACTCTGCCGTTCGGCGCGGTTACGCTCACCGACCTTTTCAAGGCGGACGCGGCTTCTCCCGAGGAGAGGGCGCAAAAGATTGAGGACTTTATCTCCGAACAGCTCGAAAAGGTGACTTGGCTCGACTCCGTCGAACCCGACACCTCTTTCGTGGGCGTGGGCGGCAGTTTCCGCAACCTCGGCAGGATAAGCAGAATGGTCACGAAGTATCCCTTTAATATGACCCACAACTACGAGCTCAGCGTTTCGGATTTCGACAATATCTACGACACTATCAGGAAGCTCGACCTCAACAGCACTATGAAAATCAAGGGACTGTCGAGCGGTCGCGCGGACATCTTCCCCAGCGCGCTCGCGGTCATGAAAGCGGTGCTTAGACGCTTCGATTTCCAAAAGATTACGATAAGCGGCTGCGGGCTCAGAGAGGGCGCAATGTTCCGCTACGCCGTGCCGTCCGTCACCGAGCGTCCGCTAAGCGACGTTTTGGGGCACTCGCTGTACACTCAGATGAAGTATTTCGATATAAATATCGACCACGCCGAGCACGTGTACAATCTGTCCATACAGCTTTTCAAACAGCTCAAAGTGCTTCACAAAATGCCGCGTTCCTATGTCAGAGTGCTCAAAATCGCCGCGCTTTTGCACGACAGCGGCATGAGAATAAAGTTCTACAACCACCAACTTCATTCGCAGTATATAATCCTCAACAGCAACCTCTACGGCGTGCCGCATAAGGAAATCGTGCTTGCGTCTTTCGTCGCGTTCGGGCACAGAAAGGGCGAATTCGCGCGCGAGGACATTTTGAAGTACAAGGATATGATAACCGCAGAGGACTTCGAGGCAATCAAAAAGCTCAGCGTAATTCTGCGTATAGCCGAGAGCTTCGACCGCAGTCAGAGCGGAGTCGTCACGGGCGTAAACTGCGACGTGCTCGGCGACAGCGTTATCGTCAAAACCGAGACGGAAAACGGCGGAGACTGCTCGCTTGAAATCAAGGACGCTATAAGCGCGTCGTCGGAGTTCAAGCAGGCTTACGGGAAAAACCTTGAAATTCTCTAAGCGGATAATCCTCGCGTCGGCATCGCCTCGCAGGAGAGAGATACTCGACTCTATGGGGCTTACGTTCGACGTTATGCCGACGAACTCGGACGAGAGCGTTGTCAAAGCGAAATGCCCGAGGACACTCGTAAAGCGGCTGTCCGCACTCAAAGCCGACGCAATAGAGGATGAAAACGCTATCGTCATCGGCGCGGATACAGTCGTCGCGTTCAGAGGCGAGGTGTTCGGCAAGCCGCGCTCGATAGAGGAAGCCGCCGCTATGCTTAAACGCTTGGGCGGGCATTGGCACTCTGTGTACACAGGTGTGACGCTTAAATGCGGAAAGGACGAGATATGTTTTTCGGCGCGCTCGCGCGTGAAGATAAAATCGCTGTCCGACGAGGAGATTGCAAGCTATTTTGCGGCATCTAATCCCCTTGATAAGGCGGGAGCGTACGGAATTCAGGACGGGCGCGTCGTGCAAAAATACAGTGGCAGTTATACGAATATCGTAGGCTTGCCGAAGGAGAAACTCGCAAAGGCGCTTGCGAGAGTGGGTATATAAATGGCTACAATCGAACTTTCTATTGATTTAGGCAGTAAATTTATCAACATATTCCAAAAGGGAATAGGTCCCGTTCTGCGCGAACCCGCAGTTGCTATCGTCACGCAGGCAAGAGGCAGGCTCGAAATACGCGAGGCAGGCTACAAGGCGCAGAGCATTATGTCGGGGTCTTTGGGCGGCGCGAAGATTATCGCGCCCATTAAAGAGGGCGTTGTCGTCGACGAGGAAATGGCGGCGATGCTTTTAAAACACTTCCTTAAAAAGATACTTCCGCCTACGCTGATTTCGCCGAGGATAAAGGCTATCGTGTCGATATGTTCCTCCTCGTCGGGCTCAGAGAGGCGCGCCGTCGAAAAGTGCTGTCTCAAAGCGGGCATAAGAGAGGTTACGCTTGTGGAATCTCCGCTGTCGCTACTCGCCTACACGGGCAGTATCGGCGGATTGTTTGTGGATATAGGCGGCGGCAAGACGGAAATCTCGGCTGTCACCAACAGAGGCATAGCCGCAGGGTGCTCGGTCAATATCGCGGGCGACGCGTTCAATAACGCCATAATAGACAGTCTGTATTTGCACTACGGCGTTAAGGTCGGCGAGTATACGATTGAAAACCTCAAAAAATCCGCGCTGTCCTTCTACACGATAGACGAGGGCAGTTATGCGGTTTCGGGCGGCGGAAGCAACGGCAGTCCCAAGAGCCTCGTCGTCACCGCCAAGGATATGCGCGACGCGGTTATTCCGCTTGTGGACGACGTAATAGAGGTGATTATGTCCGTGCTAAATCAGACTCCGCCCGAGCTTGCCGGCGAAATCTTGCGCAAGGGCATATTCGTCACCGGCGGCAGTACGCATATCCCTGGGCTTATAGAGTATCTCGAAAGCGCGCTCGAACTTCCCGTAACCCTCCTCCGCGACGGCGAAAACTCTGCCGCTATCGGCGGAGCGAAGTTTTTTGATAATAAAGAGTTGCTTGGCGATATGCTCGGAATTAGGTTATAATTATGTTACTAACTCTCGGCTGTTGCGGAGCTTAGAACGCGACGCGCAGGGCGCGGAGGAAGTGAGTGCCAAGCACCAGACGCAGTTGGGGTGTAGCGATTGTTAGCCAAAGGCTCAATCGCGTCGCACCTCTACTGCGTGCACAAGTACAAGTGAGCGGGCAAGTGTTGATTGTATGCCCGCGAACGAGTGGCATAATCTCGCACTCGTTAGAGTGTCGAGCGGACGATACTCGATGTGCGCGTGCCGACTTCCCATCCTGCGAGCGATGAAAAAGTTAAGCAGAGAAAGAGCGAGCTACGAGGAGCGTCGTGTTCGAGCGGGAGGGGAAAGCCCGCAGGGAAGGGGTGGGAAAATTTTATTTATAGTACACGACGCACAGCTGTTCTGGATTGCTTCGTTCCTCGCAATGACGCGGGGTTTTTGTGAAACAAATTAAAATAAACAAAATCTTATCTTAATTTATAAAAACAGACATAAGTTTCTTGCGTCTGTTTTTTATTATTGTATTTATGAGGAAAATCGTCGTAACATCAGGCAAGGGCGGAGTCGGCAAAACCACCGTGACCGCGACGCTCGGGCGCAAGCTGGCAAGGAGCGGATATAGGGTTGTGCTCGTGGACGGCGACGTGGGGCTTAATAACCTCGACGTCGTGACCGCAATCGAAAGGCGGGTCGTGTACGATATGAGCGACGTGTTGCTCGGCAAGTGCCGCGCCTTTCAAGCGCTCGTCGCCGACACAGAAAGCCCTATGCGCATACTGCCGTCGTCAAAGGATAGCGCATTGCTTACGGCGCAGGCGTTTAGGGGAATAGTGGATGGATTTTCCGATTTCGACTTTGTGATTATCGACTGTCCCGCGGGCATCGAACACGGCTTTCACAGGGCGATTTCATCTGCGGACGAAGCGCTTATCGTCACAACGCCATCCGCGTCCGCGATACGCGACGCAGACAAGGTGATAGGCTTGCTCGGGGGATACAGGCTCGCCGACGTGTCGCTCGTCGTCAATCGTGTGCGGGCGGATATGGTCGTGCGCGGCGAGATGATAGGCGCGTCCGAGATAGGTTCGCTTTTGCATACTCCCGTCGTAGGCGTTATCCCCGAGGACGATATGATTACGCTTTATCAACAGCTTGGGGGACTTGCGTGCGACACCGTGTCCGACAGGGCTTACGACGTGCTTGCAAATAACGTCGCCTGCCGCACGAAAAACTTTGTGGACGTGAGCTTTCGCCGACGGCTATTTAGGAGAAGATATTAGATATGAGACAGGACAGAAACATATCTTTGAGACTGCGCGAGATGCTCACGCACGACAAGGTAAATATCAAAGAAGGGTTTTTAACTGCACTGAATAACGACTTAAACCGCCTTTTGTGCGATTACTTCGATTTGAAAGAACCCGCGAGCGCAATGATAGGTTTATCCGAAAGCGGCGAGTACGAAGTGAAGATAAACGCGTGCGCGACGCGCATAAAGCAATTTGAAACCACGCTGGATATAAAGCGATATTGACGCATTATCTGAAAATAGTTTGCATAATCGGGCGCGCCGTCGAATAGTCTATTGCAGAGGTGGCAATATGGAATTTGACGAAAATAAAAAACTCGACGTGGAAATCTCCGAAAATGAATTTGTTGAAAATCGCGTAAACGAAAAGCGCAGTCGCAAAAAGCGCGCGTTCGATATTCTCGACCTTGCAATCGTGCCGGTGGTGATTGGCGTATTCGTATCGCTCGGATTTTTGTTTGCTAATATCTTTAAGGCAACGTCCGCGATTGACGCGGTAAGTTCGCTCGCGGCGCTCATAGCAAACGTTTAAAGAGTTTGACAAAATAATATGCAAATCAAAGTGCATCCGCTGTTTTTCGTGTTGGCTCTTGCGCTGGTCGCGCTGGGGAGGGCATGGGCGTTTGCGCTGACGTTTGTTGCGCTTATACTGCACGAGCTTGCGCACGCGGGTTTTGCCCGCCTGCGCGGATTTGCAATTAAAAAACTCGTGCTATTGCCTTTCGGCGCGATGATGAGCACGGAGGAAAATTTCGACAAGGGTTCGGCTGTCATCGTAGGGCTTGCGGGACCCGTTTGCAATTTGCTTCTTGCGCTTATCACCGTCGGGATATGGTGGATTGCGCCCGCCGCATACGCATACACCGAGCAGTTTTTTTATGCCAATCTTGCGCTGGGACTTTTCAATCTTCTGCCGATATATCCGCTCGACGGCTCGCGCATAGTGCTCGGGCTTTGCAAAAACAAGCTCAAAGCCATCAAGGGATTGCAAATCGCGGGGATTATTTGCAGTATAGCGTTTTTCGGGCTGTTTATAGGCTCGTTTTTCTTCGGGCTGAATTTTACGTTCGGCATAATAGCGGTGTTTCTGTTTTACGGCGCGGCGTTCGGCACAAAGGACGAAATGTATATAAGCGTGCTCGACAGCGCAAGCAAAAACTATATGCTCGGCGTGGAAAGGAAAACCGTGCGAGTGTCCGAGGATATGCCGATAATAAGATTTTATCATCACGTAAGCGCGTCAAGCGAAACTACGTTTGAGGTGCTCGATAATGAGGGACGGGCGGTCGCTCTGCTGTCGGAGGAAAAACTAAAAGACGTTGCCGTGAAAAACAGACTATCTAAGCCGATAAAATTTGCGCTGTTTCCGGATTCCGAAACGGTCGAACCTAAAAAAAGACTGCGCCGCAAGCCTCGATAAATTTGCGAGATATTTAAACGAAGTCAACCGCTTTTCGCCGCGGTTGACATTTTGTATATTATGATATAAAATATTTAAGTATTATAAATAAACGATAAGGAAGAGTTTATATGAAATACGTTGGCGTTGACGTGGGCGGAATGAGCGTAAAATGCGGAGTCGTCTCGTCGGACGGAAAAATTTTATACAAAAAGGTCGCGCCTATCAAGGCGAAAGCCGACGACTCGCTTATACTTGCCGACGTCGCCAAACTCATAGAAGATACGCTCTTTGAAAGCGGGACGGATAAGGCGCAAATCGGCGGCATAGGCATAGGCTGTCCGGGGTCGGTGTACGACGAAGAAGGCATAGTCAGATATTCCTGCAATATAAATTTCAAAAACACTCCCATAACCAAAATCATAAGCGAGCTTACGGGCATAGAGAACGTGCGCGTGAGCAACGACGCAAACTGCGCGGCGCTCGGCGAAACCCTGTTCGGCGCGGGCGAGGGCGCAAAGAACAGCGTGCTCGTCACTCTCGGCACGGGGCTCGGCACGGGCATAATCGTGGACGGAAAACTGCTAACGGGCAACAAGTCCGCGGGCGCGGAGGGAGGACATATAAGCATAAATATGGGCGGAGCTTTATGCGGGTGCGGCCGTCGCGGACACTACGAGGCGTACGCCTCTGCGACCGCGCTTATGCACCAAGTTGAAGCGGCTTGCAAAAAGCACCCCGACAGCCTGCTCGCAAAATACGCCGAAGAACACGGCATTGACGGAAAAACGGTGTTTATCTGTGCAAAACAGGGCGATAAAGTGGCGATTGCGACGCTTAATCGCTATATAAAGTACGTCGGTGAGGGGCTTTTGATGTTTGCCAATATCTTTTTTCCCGAGGTCATCATCATCGGCGGAGGGCTTTCAAACGAGGGAGAAGCGCTCATCGCGCCCTTGCAGAAAATAGTGTCCGAAAACGTATACGGCGCGCAGTACAATCCCCAAATCAGGGTGGTCGGCGCGACGCTCAAAAACGATGCGGGCATCATCGGCGCGGCGGCGCTCGTAACGACGTGATATGAAAGACTACAAGCAAAGATTTTTAAAACTGCTTTCGGAGGTTGAAAAACCCGCGCGCTACTGCGGCGGAGAGTGGAACACTCCCGATATGGATAAGCCGCACAGGGCGGATATGTGTTTTTGTTTTCCCGAACTGTACGAGATAGGCATGAGCAATCTCGGCGTTCAGATACTCTACGACGTAATCAACAACGATAAGGACTTCGTGGCGGAGCGGTGCTTTGCGCCCGCCGTCGATTTGGCTGAAAAACTACGGGCGGAGGATATTCCGCTACTGTCGATAGAGACTAAAAAGCCTCTTAAAGATTTCACCGTTTTGGGATTTTCCATCGGATTTGAACTATTGTATACAAACGTACTTTATATGCTCGACCTGGCAAAGATACCCTATCTTGCAAAGGACAGGGGCGAGGACTATCCCATTTTGCTTGCGGGCGGACCTTGCAGCGTCAATCCCGAGCCGTTTGCGGATTTTTTCGACGTAATCGTCTTAGGCGAGGGCGAAGAAGCGGACCTTGCAATTTTGAAAATCGTAGCCGACGGCAGAGAAAGCGGGCTTTCAAAATCCGAGATTTTAAGGAGAGTAAAAGAAGTCGAAGGCGCATACGTTCCTTCTCTGCATAAAGAGGGCGAGATTGTAAAAAAGGCGGTTGTGCGGGATTTTGAGCACGCGCCGTTTCCTCGCCGTCCGCTCGTGCCCAATATCGAGACTGTCCACGACAGGGCTGTCATCGAGCTGTACAGAGGTTGCGGAAGCGGATGCAGATTTTGTCAGGCGGGGTTTTGGTATCGCCCCATACGCGAGCGCAGTGCGGAGTGTTGCGCCGAGATTGGCAAAGATATGATAGACAGCACGGGCTTTGGCGAGATGTCGCTTTGCTCGCTGTCTACGGGAGATTATTCGCACTTAGGTAGGCTTGAAGATATACTTATTCCCTTTTGCGACGAAAAGCATATAAATCTCGCGCTTCCGAGCCTGCGCATAAGCTCGTTCAAGTCGGATATGGTGCGGCAGTCGCGCAAGAGTTCGCTCACGTTCGCGCCAGAGGCGGGGACGCAGAGGCTTCGCAACGTCATCAATAAAAACGTCACCGACGAGGAAATCGACAATATGGCGGAGGCGTTCGAGGCGGGCTACGACAGTATAAAACTGTATTTTATGATGGGTCTGCCCACCGAGACCGACGAGGATATTGCGGGCATTGCCGAGATATGCAAACGGCTTAAAGGGCTTTACCGGTTGAAGCGCAAAAAGCGCGGACTCAATATATCAGTCAGTTGCGCGGTGTTTATCCCAAAGCCCTGCACGCCCTTTCAGTGGGAAGCGCAGATAGGCTTTGACGAGATGCTCCGCCGCCAGCAGTATTTGAGGGGGTTGCTGCGCGAAATAAAGGGAGTGAATTTTTCTTGGCACGGCGCAGAGACGTCCGTGCTCGAAGCGGCGCTTGCAAGAGGAGACAGACGGCAAAGCGCGCTGATTATGCGTGCATACGAGCTCGGCGCCAAGTTTGATGCTTGGACTGAGAGCTTTGATTGGAGCATATGGCAACAGGCTTTTGAGGATTGCAATCTCACCGTTGACGAGTATATCCGCGAGCGCGCGGCGGACGAGGCTTTGCCGTGGGATTTCATAGATACGGGCGTATCGAAAAAGTATCTTCGCAAGGAGCGCGATTTCGGCTACGCGGGCAAGACTACCAAAAACTGCCGCGAGGGTTGCAACGCTTGCGGAGCAAACCGCGCCGTGAGGTGTACGATATGATAGTGCTCAAATACTCCAAAACGGAAAGCGCGTGCTTTATATCGCATATAGACCTGCTTCGCCACGTCTCGCGCATACTTAGGCGCGCGGGGATAAGCGTAAACTACTCGCAGGGGTTTAATCCGCACGCGCTGGTGTACTTTTCTCCGCCGCTCGGGGTGGGGATTGCGTCGTCGTGCGAGTATCTTGCGATAGACACCGATATGGACGGCGAAGAAGCGCTTAAAAGATACAATGCGTCCGTGCCGCCGACGCTTAGGGCAAGCGAGGCGTTTACTTGCGATAAAAACCCAAATCTGCAAGGCAAGACTGTCTGCGCGGATTACGTCTTTGACGCTCCCTATAAAGCGTTGAGCGGTGGGTTTGAAATAACCTATCAAAAAAAGGGGCAGACTATAAAAGAGGACGTGTCGGATAAGGTCTACGCCGTTTTCGACGAGGGCGGCAAGCTCGCGCTAAGACTCGCCTCGGGCAATACCAATCTGCGTCCCGACAGGCTGCTTGCAAGGCTCAACGAGGAGCTGTCTTTGCGGCTTTGCGTCACGGATATTCGCAAGATAAGGCAGTTCGTCGAGATTGACGGCGCGCTTTGCGACGTTGACGACTATTTGAAAATGAAATTTTGATATATAAAGAGGGAACATTGAAACAGCTTATACTTGACTATACTCCATACTGTACGCGCGTCGCGCTAATCGAAAACGGCGAACTAATCGAGTTTTCCGTCGAGATGACGGGCGTTCGCGGGATTGTGGGAAACGTCTACAAAGGCAAGGTCGAAAACGTGCTCAACGGCATGAAGGCGGCGTTTGTCAACATAGGGCTCGAACGCAACGGCTTTTTGTACGTCGGCGATTCGCTCGTGGATAAGAGCAGGTTGCAAAGCGTTATGCCTATCGGGAGCGCGCATCTCTCGGCGGGCGACGTTATAATGTGTCAGGTCGTCAAGGACCAGTTCGGGCAAAAGGGTGCGCGGCTTACGACGGATATTACGTTTGCGGGCAACTACCTCGTGTTTCTGCCGTCGTCGGAGTTTATAGGGGTTTCGCGCAAGATAGAGGACGACAAGCGCAGAGAGTATCTCGAACAGCTTGTAAAATCCGTGTGTCCGATAGGGTCGGGCTTTATAATCCGCTCGGCGGCGGAGAACGCGAGCGACGCGGATATTATAAAGGACGCGGGTCAGCTTGTCGCGCTTTGGGATAAGGTGCTTGCCGATTACGCTCGCGCACCCGAAAAAAGCGTGGTTTTCGAGGAGGGAACGCTTTTCGAGCGCGCGCTTAGGGACAGCATATACGAGGACGTTGAAAAAATCATCGTCAACGAGGCGTTTATCGCCGACGCGCTTAAAGGCATGGCGGAAAGCGCAAAAATCGAGGTGTATAGCGGCGAGCGAAACATAATGTCGCACTACGGCATAAGCGCGCAGATAAATCAGCTTTGCGAGCGCAAGGTGAGTATGTCAAACGGCGCATATATCGTCATCGACAAGACCGAGGCTTGCACCGTCATCGACGTGAACACGGGCAAATTCGTGGGCACGAACGACCTCGAAGACACCGTGTTTAAGACGAATATGGCGGCGGCGGAGTGCATCGCAAAGCAGTTGCGCCTAAGAAATATCAGCGGCATCGTCATCATCGACTTTATAGATATGGCAAGCGAGGCGCACAGAAACGCCGTCGTCGAGGAGCTGAAACGCGCGCTCAAACACGACAGGCTCAAAACCACCACCGTAGGAATGACTCCGCTCGGGCTTGTGGAGCTTACCCGCAAAAAGACGAGGCTTCCCATAGACGACTTTATGCTTCAACCCTGCAAAGAGTGCGGAAGCGGCTTTGTCATCAGCGACGCACAGCTCGCGTTTATGTTGCGCAATGAACTTGTGGACTTCATGATTGCGCATAGGTGCAACACAGCCTACGTCGGGGTGTGCAGGTCGCTTTACGATATGGTTTTGCAAAGCGGCATCTTGGGGAGGCATATCGAAACCGCTTGGGCGGATAAACGGATATATCTGTACGTTGACGACGAGATAAGCCGAGACAGATTTGCAATCAACGAAACCGCGCCCCTCGAAAGACCCGAGGTCATCGTCTGTATCACCAAAGCCCGCGAATAGCGGTTTTTAGGGCAAAAATCCGCGCTATGCGACGTTTTTGGGACGCGCTTTGCGGTTTAATAGGGTTGCAAACGCTTTCGGTTGCAAAACTCGTACTTATGTGGTAAAATGATAAAAAGGTAGTTTATGAAAGCATGGCATATTGATGATGCAAACAACAAACTTGTCCTTAAAGAGGGCGCTTTAAATCCGCAAGAGGGCGAAGTGCAGGTCAAGATTTCCAAGGTCGCTATGACGTCGGCGGGTATCAACTGCTTTAAGGGCAGAGACGACGAAAACGTCACCGTCCCCGCGCACTCTGCGATTGCCTATATGACCGCCGACAACGAGGAACTCGGTTTGAGGCTCGGCTCGCGCGTGGCAGTCTGTCCGTTTATAAAGACGGTCGAGCACGGCGTGAATGCCGTAAAGACTATGGGCGTAAATATAAACGGCTTGCTTACGGATTTCGTCTACGTTCCGATTGAAAATATCTTCGCGCTTCCCGACGGAATACCCGACGAGGACGCTGTTTTTGCGGACTATATTGCGATAGGCAACAAAGTTTTCAACGAGCTAAGCTACAACTACGGCGATTACGTTGCGATTGTGGGCGCAGGCACGCTCGGGCTTGTGCTTTGCCAAATGGCTATGTACTATCAGCTGGTGCCTATCCTCGTTGACCTCGATGAGGATAAGCTCGAACTTGCAAAAAAACGCGGCGTGTATTATACGCTCAACCCCACCTATGACAACCTCGACAGACGAGTTATCGAAATCACCGGCGGTCGCCTTTGCGATTCCGCGATTTTCACGTCCGAGGGCGTAGGTCTGAGCGCCGCGCTCCGCCTCGTCAAAAACGAAAGCGACGTTATCGTCGCGGGCTATCCCACCTACAACAAAAATAACGTCAACGTCGAGATGGTTTTCAGAAAAGGCTTGCGCCTCAAAGGCGTCAGCGACGGCGCCGGCGAGATGCCGTCGGCAATCAATCTGCTCGCAAATAGCGTCGTACATATGAACGGCATCATCACCGCAAGGCACTACTTCGACGAGGTCGGCAAAATTTACGAGGACTGCGTGCAGTATCCCTATAAGTATAACGCCGTTCTCTTCACCGTCGATTAACACACTTCGTGTGATTGAAACGAAAGCTGAGTTTTTCTATAAAGCTGTGTTGGAGAAAGTAGCTATCGTTTTTGTGCAATGAAATTGCAAATAAGAAGGCAGAGTTCATCTGCCTTTTTCATTTTTGTTAAAATATTATTTGGACAATGATTTTAAAAATTCCAAGGTGTATTCCACTGTCTTTTCGCGTTGAGCTATCGCGTTTTCATCGGTGGCGGACGAGCTCGTCATCGTGCTGAAATACGTGGATTTCGAGTTGCTCAAAGTGTAGCAAGTCGCAATCGAGTTGTTGATATGCTCCTTTGCGATTTGCTTCATCTCATCGGTGCGGAAGGGTTCGTCAACCTCCAAAAGCAGGGTGTCTATATCGTAATCGCTTATGTCGAAATGGTCGATAATCGGGTTGTTTTGTCCGTCAAGCACGGGTTGACCGTTCTCGTCCTTTTTAGGATTTGAAAACGACAGGGGAGCGTAGAGTATAACGCCCGCGACGTTATAGCCATTCTTTGCATAGTCCATCGCGTGGCGCACAGCCAAGCCTCCGCCTATATCGTGACCGCCGACGAAAAACTTTTTAATCTCGGGATGGTTCAAAAACGTCGGGATATTTGCGTGATAACCGTCGGGGTTTAGATTTTTCACCTTTGAAATCGCCGCCAAATAGCCCTGCCTTGCAAGCGCGTTGCCGAGATAGGAGTAATCCTCGGGATTTTCAAGTATGCCGATATAAAGCACAACTCCGCAGGTGGGCGTAAAGCCCTCGGGCGCAAATTCGAGCGCGTCCTCGCAGTCGGTCGTTGTAACCTCAAAGTCGTTGTCGTGCGCGTAGGGGTTGTAGGGCGGGTCGTCGTTGCAGGCAACCAGCGTAAAGACGCTCGTTACAAGCGCCGCGACAAGCAAAATGCAGTTGAGTTTTAAACGAATTTTCGCTTTCAATTTGCCGAACCCGAGGTTTATATCTTTATTTTAATAAGATTATACTATAATTTTGTAAATATTTCCATAGCTTTTTTAAAAATATATGTTATACTGAATACATGAAAAAGTTTGGAAGTAAATCTAAGTTTGAAGGCAAAATAGCCAAGAGCTTCAAAATACAGGACGAAAAGACCCTTGTAATGCTTTTGCGCGACTACAACGAGGAGGGCGTAGTGCCCTTTCATATGCCCGGGCATAAGCGCTCGAAGAAGCTGGACTATCTCGGAGGCGCGCAGTTTATCGACGTCACCGAGACAAACGAGTTCGACAATCTGCACGACGCGAAAAACACCTTGAAGGACGCTCAGCAACGCGCGGCGGATTTCTTCGGCGTAAAGGCGTGCAGGTATCTCGTGGGAGGCGCTACTGCGGGAGTGCTTTCGGCTATCCGCGCGACTACGCACGGCGGCGACGGGATTCTCATCGCGCGCAACTGCCATAGGAGCGTTTATAACGCCGTGGAACTTTGCGCGTTGCGTCCTTATTACGTCACTCCCGCCTATTTCGAGGAGTACGGGTTTAACGGCTCGGTCGTGCCCGCGGACATTGAAAAGGTGCTTGACGAACATAAAAATATCAAACTCGTCGTGATAACAAGTCCCACTTACGAGGGCGTTTTGTCGGATATAAAATCCATTGCGGATATTTGTCACGCGCACGATGCCTTGCTGTTTGTGGACGAGGCGCACGGCGCACACTTGGGGCTTAGCAAACGCTTCGAGCAGAGCGCGCGCAATCTCGGGGCGGACATAGTTGTCAACAGTATGCACAAAACTCTGCCGAGCCTCACTCAAACTGCGGTTCTGCACGTTTGCTCCGACAGAGTTGACGTTGAGAGCATAGACAGAAATCTCGCCGTGTTTGAAAGCAGTTCGCCCTCATACGTGCTTATGGCGTCTATTGACGAGTGCATACATTATCTTTCGGGCAAGGGCGCAATCGACCTCGAAAACTGGGCGGACAGAGTGGAAAAATTCCGCAAGAGTTTCGAGCGCAACAAGCACTACAAAATTTTCAACGGCGCAAAAGAAGGGCGCATATTTGCTTACGACGATACGAAAATCATTTTCCTCACCGTCGAAAGCTCATTAAGCGGCATAGAGTTTCAGCGCAAACTCCGCAAGGACTACAAGATAGAGCTTGAATTTGCGGGGTCAAACTACGCGCTTGCGCTCACGGGCGCGGGCGACGAACTGCCTGCGTATCTTGCTTTGTCGGAGGCTGTTTTCGATATGGAAAACAAGGCTAAGGACAGATATGGGCTTGTCAACGTACAGGGCGTAAAAGTGCCTAAAAAAGTTTACGAGCCATATGAAATCGACTGCGTTGACGTGGAATTCGTAAGGACGGAAAACGCCGTCGGTCGCGTCTGCGCAGAGAGCATCTGGGCGTATCCTCCGGGCATTCCGATTATCTGCAAGGGCGAAATCATCGAGCAGGACTTTTTGCGCCACGCGCTTTTCCTCTACGAGTGCGGCATGAACGTAGTAAGCGAATATAAGGCTTTCCCCGACAACGTTCTCACGGTCGCGGTCGCATCGGACGACGCGGAAAAAACAGAAGAATAATCCGCAGTTTGCGCGTATAGCGATTGCCGCTTGACAACGCCGCCGCGGATAACTATAATATATATAATTAAAACAACATCTAAGGAGTCACGTTTATGAAAAGAATTGTCACTTTGAAAACTCGCAATCTCAACGAGAGCAAGAAAAACGGCGGCTGCGGCGAGTGCCAAACGTCCTGCCAATCCGCTTGCAAGACCTCTTGCGGAGTCGCAAATCAAAAGTGCGAGAAAGCAGCAAAATAAGTTTGCAAATATCGAGAATGAAAAATCGCCTATCGCACAGATAGGCGATTTTAAAGTGTAAACGCCATTTTGCGGGAGAATATCGAAGTCCCTGCGGAATGTCATTTTGCGGAGTAATATGATACATACGTACAAACTGAACGGCTATAATATCGTGCTCGACGTGGCAAGCGGAAGCGTACATTGCGTTGACGACGTTGCTTACGACGTGATAAACGCCTATGAAAACACCGATAGAGAAGCCATTGTGCGCGAGGTAAGCGCCAAGTATGGCATAAGCGCGGACGACGTGCGCGATTGCCTTAGCGACGTGGACGAGTTAAAGGCGGAGGGCACTCTCTTTTCAGAGGATACGTTTAAGCCGAACGTGGACGCGCTTGCCAAGCGCGACACGGTTGTGAAAGCGCTTTGTCTGCACGTCGCGCACACCTGCAATCTCAACTGCGAATACTGCTTTGCGTCGCAGGGCAAGTATCACGGCGAAAGGGCGCTTATGTCCTACGAGGTGGGCAAGCGCGCGCTCGATTTTCTCATCGAAAACAGCGGCACGCGCCGCAACCTCGAAGTGGACTTTTTCGGCGGCGAACCGCTTTTGAATTTCGAGGTGGTGAAGAAGCTCGTCGAGTATGCGCGCTCGGCAGAGGAAAAGGCGGGCAAGCATTTCCGTTTTACTTTGACAACCAACGGAATGAACCTCGACGACGACGTAATCGACTTTGCCAACCGCGAGATGGACAACGTAGTTTTAAGCCTCGACGGCAGGCGCGAAGTGCACGACCGTTTCCGCAAGACCGCGGGCGGTCAGGGCAGTTACGATATAATCGTGCCAAAATTTCAAAAGTTCGTAAAGGCGCGCGGCGATAAAAGCTACTATATGCGCGGGACGTTTACGCATCTCAATCCCGATTTTACTAACGACTTACAGGCTATGCTCGACCTCGGCTTTGACGAGCTGAGTATGGAACCGGTCGTGTGTCCGCCAACAGACAGCTACGCGCTCACCGAGGAGGATAAGGCTGTCGTCTTAAAGGAGTACGAAAAGCTCGCGGATATGATGATTTCGCGCGAAAAGGCAGGCAAGCCGTTTACGTTTTATCACTATATGCTCGACCTCGAAAGCGGTCCTTGCATATACAAGCGCATATCGGGGTGCGGAAGCGGGACGGAATATCTTGCGGTCACGCCCGCGGGCGAGCTTTATCCGTGCCATCAGTTCGTCGGCAATAAGGACTATCTTATGGGCGATATATGGCAGGGCGTTACGCGCACGGACATACGCGACAAGTTTAAGCGTTGCAACGCCTACTCGCGCAAGGAGTGCGACGGGTGCTGGGCGAGGTTGTATTGCTCGGGCGGATGCGCCGCGAATGCGTTTAACGCCACGGGCGACGTCAACGGAGTTTACACCTACGGCTGCGACCTATTTAAAAAACGCATAGAATGTGCCATTATGTTGAAAATCAGCGCGCTTTGTACAACTGACTTGCAAAGCAAGTAAGTCGTTGCTTTTGCTTGATTTTCAACCTCTACCGCATGAAAAATATCGAGGGATTTATGCAGGAACAACAAATTTCTGAAATGTCAAAAGCTACGTTAAGACGCTTGCCGTCCTATCTAAGATATTTATATAAGCTCGACAAAAGCGAAGTTCCGACCGTTTCGAGCACTACGATTGCAAACGGGCTCGGGCTCAATCCCGTGCAGGTGCGCAAGGACATCGCGCTCGTATCGTCCGTCGCGGGCAAGCCCAAAACGGGCTTCGTCACAAAAGAGCTGATTGCCGACCTCGAAAGCTATCTCGGATACAAAAACAGCCGCGATGCGGTGCTCGTAGGCGTGGGCGGGCTCGGGCGCGCAATACTCGGTTACGACGGCTTCCGCAACTATGGGCTGAATATAGTCGCGGCTTTCGACGTGAACGACGGCGTTATCAACACCGAGGTCAACGGCAAACCCGTCTACCATATAGACAATCTCAAAAACGTGGTCGAAAGGTTCAAAATTCGCCTTGGGATAATCTGCGTTCCGTCGCTGTCCGCGCAAAAAGTCGCCGACGGCATGGTTGAAGCGGGCATAAAGGCGATATGGTGCTTCGCCCCCGTACACCTCAATCTGCCGCCCGAAATCGCAGTGAAAGGCGAGGATTTAGCCGCCTCTCTCGCCCTGCTAAGCATGCAACTCAAAAATCAATAAGCGTGATTTATTATTCAAATAAATTGTCAATGCTGATGTTTAAAATTTTAGCGATGGCAAAAATCTCTTTGTCTGTTGCAATGCGAGTTTGACCTTCAAGTTTGGAATAACTTGTAGGGTTTATATCAACGCCTTCAACCTGTATCTTTGCGATAAAGTCCTTTTGAGAAATTTTGCGTGCTTTGCGCAGTTTCTCGATATTTGCGCCGACAAGATTAGCTGTGCCTAATATCTTTCTTGCTTTCATTGATTAAAGATTGATATTTTTCATAAAGTCCAAAATATTCTTTTGTGCGACGGAGGATAAGCTGTTATATAATTGCAAAAGTTTGAGTTCGTTTGAGCTTAAAAATCTTTCGTTATATTTGATTTCGCCCAAATCATCACTGTTTCCGATTAGATAATCCACCGATACTCCGAAAAATCTTGCAATTTCTATAAGCTGTTCGATAGAGGGTTGAGTGTTAGAATTTTCCCAATTATTATACGTTGATTGACTGACAGAAAATAATTTTGCAATTTCACGTTGGGATAAGCCTTTCTCTGTCCTTAATTCAAATAACTTAATCATAATTTACCTCAAATTATTAAGAAATATAATATGTATTGATAAATTATTATTGACAATCCAAAAAAATTGTTCTATTGTAAACTGAATGATTTAATTATCAGATTTTTTTGGCGGTGTATGAAATTAACATTCGGCGCAAGGAGTATAAAAATATTTAACGATTCAAATGAAACGTTATTTTATGATTTGCATTATCTTAAAGGCAGTTCGATTGAGCCGCATAGCAGTGCTTTGCTGACTTTTTCTCAAATAGCGATTTTGACGTTTACGATTGTTTTTTATCGTAATCAAGGATTGACCGTCAGTTATAGAAGGTCTTGCGGACTGAAAGAGGATGCGCCCCAAGAAGTTCACGTCAAGTTTGAAAACAATGATATAATTATTTTACAATGATTTTTCCAAAAAATTTTGACAATCAAAAAGCGGGCAGTGACTTCCCGCTTTTTGTCCTTATGAGGTTGCGCTCAAAGCGCATATTGCCTAATTTTAACGGTTATTATAAGGCTGAATATTTACACGAATGCGCGTCCCGAGTTTTTTGTACGAGGGTTTGGCGTAAAAGATATTAGTATTTCAGTTTGTCCTCGAAGTAGTTTACGAGGTTTTCAATCGGAATGCGGACTTGCGCCATAGTATCGCGCTCGCGCACGGTCACGCACTCGTCGTCGAGGGAGTCGAAATCGACGGTGACGCAATAGGGCGTGCCTATCTCGTCTTGACGGCGATAGCGTTTGCCGATTGAGGCGGAACTGTCGAAATCGCATGCGAAGTGTTTTGAAAGCTCCGCGTATATCTCTTCCGCCTTGGCGTTGAGTTGCTTTTGCAGGGGCAAAACGGCGACCTTGACGGGCGCAAGCGCGGGGTGGAAGTGGAGCACGACGCGCGTATCGTTTTCGCCGACGACCTCCTCGTCGTAGGCGTTGCAGAGGAACGCGAGGAACGCGCGGTCCGCGCCGAGGGACGGCTCGACAACGTAGGGCACGTACTTTTCATTGGTCACGGGGTCAACGTAGCTCAAATCCTTTCCGCTCGTCTTGATATGCTGATTGAGGTCGTAATCCGTGCGGTCGGCGACGCCCCAAAGCTCGCCCCAGCCGAACGGAAATTTAAACTCGAAATCCGTCGTGGCTTTTGAGTAGAAGCAAAGCTCCTCTGGGTCGTGGTCGCGCAGACGCAGATTTTCTTCCTTTATGCCGAGGTCGAGCAACCACTGACGGCAGAAGTTTTTCCAATAAACGAACCATTCGAGGTCGGTGCCGGGCTTGCAGAAAAATTCAAGCTCCATCTGCTCGAACTCGCGGATGCGGAAGATGAAGTTGCCGGGCGTGATTTCGTTGCGGAAGCTCTTGCCGATTTGCCCTATGCCGAATGGCAGTTTTTTACGTGTGGTGCGCTGTACGTTTTTGAAGTTGACGAATATGCCTTGCGCGGTTTCGGGGCGGAGGTAGACTGTCGAGGAGCTGTCCTCCGTGACGCCGATAAACGTCTTGAACATCAGGTTGAATTTTCTCACTCCCGTGAAATCGGAGTTGCCGCAGTTGGGACAGGGGATATTGTGCTCGGCGATATATGCTTCGAGCTGTTCGTTGCTCCAACCTGCGATATTTTCCTCGATGCCGTGCTTTGCCATGTAGTCCTCTACGAGGTTATCTGCGCGGTGGCGGGATTTACAGCTTTTGCAGTCCATAAGCGGGTCGGAAAATCCGCCGATATGACCCGACGCTTGCCAGGTTGTGGGATTCATAAGTATTGCACTGTCGATGCCCACGTTGTAGGGGTTTTCGACGACGAACTTTTTCCACCAAGCCTGCTTGACGTTGTTTTTGAGCGCAACGCCCAAAGGACCGTAATCCCACGAGTTGGACAGTCCGCCGTAGATTTCGCTGCCGGGGTATACGAAGCCGCGGTTTTTTGCGAGCGCAACGATTTTATCCATTGTAAGTTTTGCCATATAAGCCTCCTACTGCGCGTGTTTGTATAACGCATTTGCGTTTTATTTGCAACGCATATGCGATGATTATTTTGCACTGTATTATATAAGGTATATAAAATGATAAATAAAATCGCGCGCAAAGTCAAATTATCATTACAAAGTTGCAAAAAAAATCCGCAAATTCATACGAGCGACGCGTTTTTTCAAAGCGCTTGCAATTTAAGCGATTTGTTTCTATAATGTCCTTATGGAAATTTTGACGAACGATCCGAAGGCTTCCGCAAAATCCTCTAAAACCAAGAGGATTTTCAAAACGCTTCTTCTATTGCTGTTTTTCGGAGCTACTTTCTATACCGTTTATGCTGTGAGCAAGACGCTTTCCGGCGGAAGCATCGCGTCGTTTTACGACGTTATTTCGTCAATCAATCCCGTTTTTGCCGTAGCTCTCGTTCTCGTCGTAGTAGGGCTCGTTCTTTCGGATGCTTTAAAATACTCCGTTCTTTCCAAAATTACCTCCGGTCGGTTTGACTTCGCGCTCTCCCTGCGGGTCGGGATTATGGGGAGATTTTACGATAATATCACTCCGTTCAACACAGGCGGACAGGCGTATCAGATATATCAGTATTGCAAAGCGGAGTATCCGTCGACGGTTGCGGCGGCAATTCCGATAATCAAATATATTTTTCAGCTGATTGCCTGGATTGTTGTCTCCGTTATCCTCTATATCGTAAATCACGCGGCGCTCGATTATCTGCCCGACGCGCAGGCAACCGCCGTCGGAACTCTCACTTACGTAGGTATCGCAATCGCTGCGGCGGCGCCTACCTTGGTTATTCTCTTCTCTCTCTTTCCTAAACCCGTGGAAAAGGTCATCGGGTTCTTTCTTAAAATCGGAGTGAAGCTCAAAATCGTCAAGGAATACGACAAAGCATACGGAAAGGCATCCGCCTTTCTCGACGGATACAAACAGGCGTTCAAGCATCTCGCAAAAAATTTTGTCGGCATTTTATCTCTTTTCCTCATCTGTTGCGCAGACTTTTTGCTCGTTATGTCGGTGCCGTTTTTTGTGGTTCTGGCTCTTGGCAACTCGACGCCTACGCCCAAACTCTTTTTCGACGTGATAACCCTCAACGCCTATTCGCTTTTCGCCGCGTCACTCGTTCCGACCCCCGGAAACAGCGGCGCGATAGAAGGCGTAGCGTCTATGGCGTTTGCGCCTATACCAATGGCTTCGGGCGCGCTTTTCTGGCTGGTCTTTATTTGGAGATTCTGCACCTATTATATCTATATAATTTTGGGGCTTTTCGGAACTCTATACAAATTTCTTTCAAGCCGCGTAAAGAAACGCCGCCAAAAGGTTCTCGAATCCGAGAGTGAGTTAGACGGCGCACGCAAAATCCGCGTGCTTCAAGTGCTCGACAACTATTTTCCGATTATTGACGGCGTCGTCAACGTTGTCGACAATTACGCACGTATTCTCAACGAAAGGTTCGGCGACGAGCTTAGTTGCGACGCGCTTGTACCTCGCTATCCGCCTCCGTACAAAAATGACGTAGGTTATAAGGTCATTCGGACACTGTCAATGTCGGGAGGGAAATACGGCGTAAGACTTCCGCTTCCGCAGCTTGACCTTAAACTCAAAAAATACCTCAGAGAAAACCGCTACGATTTGGTGCATTGCCACTCGCCGGTGACTCTCTCGAAAACAGCGCTCAAATACTGCAAGCGCAACGGCATTCCGATAGTATTCACTGTGCATACCAAATATCACGAAGAAATCAACCGAAGTGTAAAGCTCAAACCCTTGCAGAAATTCGCCTTAGGTTTTTTGCTGTCTTCCATAAGGAAAATGGATTATATATGGGCTTGTTCGGAGCACTGCAAAGAGGTTTTGAAGGACGTTTACAAAATCGACCGTCCTTGCGACGTCGTTCCGAACGGTACCGACTTGTTTAACGCGGATTCCGAACGGATTAACGAGCGCGCCGCCGAGATAGCTGCCGCTATAAAACGCACGGACGACGAAAGGCTCTTTCTCTTTGTAGGTCGTTTGGTCGTCGTGAAAAATATTTCTTTGATTCTTAAAACCTTCGCCTGTCTCCGCGAAAAAGGAATACAAGCCCGTCTTGTCTTGGTAGGCGACGGCGATTACAAAGAACGACTTATAAAGGAAGCCGATGAACTCGGCATATCCGATTACTGCGAATTCGTAGGCAGAGTCACCGATCGCGCCGAGCTTGCGGCTTATTATAAGGCTGCCGATTACTTTCTCTTTCCCTCGACCTTCGACAATGCGTCCTTGACTGTCAGGGAAGCCGAAGCTATGGGAACGCCCTGCGTAGTCGTCGAAAATTCCTCGTCGAGCGAAGGCATCGTCGATTGCGAAAACGGTTTCACCGCCGAAAATTCGCCCGACGCTTGGGCGGATAAAATAGAATTTATTGAAAACAACCGCGAAATTTATTTGAGGGTCAGCGAACGCTGTTCAAAAAACGTTCAAAGCTGGGACGAGGTTATGGACATTGTTTGGTCGAAATATAAAGAAATAATCCGCCTCTCGCGCACCCCGCAATAGAGCTGTTCAAAAACTTTTTTAAAATCGTCACCCCAAAGGATAGAAGTGACACGACAATCCAAAAACCCCTCCCCTACGGGGTCCCCGCAAAACGTCCCTGTTTTGTGGGGTAAATACGGGGTCCCCGCAAAACGTCCCTGTTTTGCGGGGTGAAAAAAAGCAATCCCACGACTGTGGGATTGCTTTCAATACAGTGCAAATTTTTTATTTGCAGCAGTTCCCGCCGCAAAGGCAGGACAAGATGAGAATGAGCCATACGAGATCACAGCTGTTCGTCAAGCCGAATCCGCCGCATCCGTTGTTGCCGCAGCCGTTTAAGAGCAACAAAAGAAGGATAATGTCGCAACTGTTACAGCCACAACCGTTTGAGCCACCGTTTGCAAAAAAGTTCATAGTATGTACCTCCGATTATTTTAGGATTTCTCCTACATTACCTTACGCGTTTTTAAAAAAATGTGTTACAGGTATTGAAAACGATTTGCGCAAATATATTTTTGTGTGAAGTATTTGAAGCGTATGCTCGGAATAGTCGTAGGTCTGCTTTGCACCCTCGTAGTGGCGGGCTTATGCTCGTATTGCTTCAACATAGACTTAAAGTGGTATATTTCGCTCAATAAACCCTCGTTTTTGGTATCTAACGGATGGTTTACGTTTTTCGTATGCGCGTCGTATATCTCGTCAATTTTGGCGGTGGGGCGGCTTGTGGAGTATAAGCATATCTTCCCGTCGATGATATTTTTCGGAGTTATGGGCATAGGGTGTATCCTCTTTGTGCTGTGCTTTTTTACTTTCAAAAACCTTATCGCTTCGCTTATATTTATCTCGCTTGTGCTTGCTATGGCGTACGTGCTTTTCGTGCGCTTTCTCATCAAGGATTACAAAATGGCGTTGGAGTTTCTGCCGGCGTTTCTGTTTGATGTATATGCGTTTGTGTGCGTAATGTGTATCGCCTTACAAAATTAACAAGTCTTTTTATGCCGCCATAATGTTTTCAAAGACGTCCGCGTAAAATTTTAAAAACAGATATTGATTTATGTCATTGCGCGTGTTATAGTATTTTAAATTAAAAAGCAGACTTAAAATTTTAATCCAAAATAAAATTTAAAACAGGTCGGAAGGAGGCTTTTAAATGTCCAACTTAATCGTTTATTATTCGAGAAAAGGCGAGAACTATTGCAACGGCAGTATCAAAAACCTGAAAAAAGGAAACACCGAAATCGTCGCCGAGTTCATTCAAAAAGCCGTCGGAGGGGATTTGTTTGAGGTGGATACGGTCAAACCGTACTCCGAGGACTATTACGAGTGCACCGACGAGGCTAAGAATGAACTGCGCGCAAACGCACGCCCCGAAATCAAGGCGTATCCGAAAGATTTTGACAGCTACGATAATATTTTCGTGGGCTATCCCAACTGGTGGGGGACTATGCCTATGGCGATGTTTACTCTGCTTGAAAAGTATGATTTAAAGGGCAAGAGGATAATTCCTTTTTGCACAAACGAGGGCAGCGGAATGGGCGTGAGCGAGCGCGACCTAAAAAAACTTTGCGTAGGCGCGGAGGTCGTTAAGGGGCTTGCGATACACGGCTCGGAAGTCGCGCAGTCTGAAAAACAGGTCGCAGATTGGGCAAAAAGCAACGTTTGATTTCAAATAATTTGTGCTGATTATAAAATAAAATACAGCGGAACAAAGTATCCCTATGGAGGATTTTATGGAAAGATATTTCAGAGAAAGCACACCCAAGCTCGGCTTCGGGCTTATGCGTTTGCCAAAGCTCGAAAGCGGCAAAATCGACATAGAGCAGTCAAAGCAGATGGTCGATATGTTTATGGACGCGGGCTTTACATATTTCGATACGGCATACGTCTACGACGGCGGCGAATCCGAAAAGGCGGCAAAAGCGGCGCTTGTTGACAGATACCCGCGCGAGAGCTTTACGCTTGCAACCAAACTGTGCGCTTGGATGGGCGCGCACGACGAAAAAAGCGCAAAACAGCAATTCTATACGAGCTTGGAGCGCACGGGCGCGGGCTATATCGATTATTATCTTTTGCACGCTTTGCAACGCGGCAACTATACGCTGTACGACAAGTACGGCATTTGGGACTTCGCCAAGGAGCAAAAGGCAAAGGGACTTATAAAGCACTACGGATTTTCATTCCACGCCGACCCTGCGCTTTTGGAGGAGCTGCTTGACGCGCACCCCGATATAGATTTCGTACAGTTGCAGATAAACTACGCCGACTGGGAAAACCCCGGCGTCGCGTCGAAAGAGTGCTATGAAATCGCTCGCAGGCACGGCGTTTCGATCACCGTTATGGAGCCTGTCAAGGGCGGCGTACTTGCAAACCCCATACCCGAGGTGTGCGACATTTTGAAAGGGTCAAACCCCGACGCGTCGTACGCGTCTTGGGCAATCCGTTTCGTCGCCTCGCTTGACGGCATCATCACGGTGCTTTCGGGGATGTCCAACCTCGAACAGATGAGGGACAACCTCTCTTATATGAAAAATTTTAAGCCCCTCGACGACGCCGAAAAGGAAGTTATCGCAAAAGCGCAAGCGGCGCTCAACGGAGATAGGTCTATCCCTTGCACCGCGTGTCATTACTGCACGCCCGAGTGTCCGATGAATATCCCCATTCCCGAAATCTTCCACGTGGCTAATCACCAAAAGGGCAATGCGGAATTCCGCGGGGTGAGAGAGTACACAATCGCTACCACAGGAAAGGGCCAGGCTTCGGATTGCGTCGAGTGCGGGCAGTGCGAAAACGCTTGTCCTCAACACCTGTCCATCCGCGACCTTTTAAAAGATATGGCGCAAAAGTTTGAAAATCAATAACTTTCGCAATTAAACGAGTATACGATGAGGTGATTATTATGTTAGAAAACGTTTTGGCGAAGAAGTCTTTCAAAGTGAAAATAACGGTGAAAAGCGTTATCTCGGTTTTGCTTGTGGCGCTTGCGGTGGGACTGCCGCAGATCATCCACGTAGCGCTCGGTCAAGCGGGCGGCGTACAGTGGTTGCCTATGTATCTGCCCGTGCTTTTGGGCGGCTGTCTATTGGGCTGGGCATGGGGACTCGGCATAGGAGTCGCCTCGCCTATCGTCAGCTTTTTGATTACGCTTGCGGCGGGAAATCCGATGCCGACGGCGGCAAGACTTCCGTTTATGATTGTCGAGCTTGCCGTATTTGCCGCGATATCGGGCTTGTTCTCCAAAAAAATATCCGCAAACGGCTGGATGGCTTTCCCCGCAGTGCTACTCGCGCAGGTCGCGGGCAGAAGCGTATTTATCTTGCTCGTGCTTATTTTCCAAAGCGTGACTCCGTTCACGCCCGCGCTCATCTGGTCACAAATCGAAACGGGACTTTTGGGAATGGTGTTGCAAGCCGTCCTCGTTCCCTTTATCGTTATGGGACTTAGGTTGCTTTTAAACAGGGACAAAAATGACGGATCTGACAACGGCAAAGAATAATCTTGCGGGACATACTATCTGTCTTTGCAAGGACGGAAGCTGTCTTTTCAGCAGTAAGCGCGGCATTGCACCTATGATGGACTTCATCTCGGACGGAGTAGACCTTGCGGGCTACTCCGTTGCGGATATCGTCGTAGGCAAGGCGGCGGCTTTTCTTTTTGTCAAATGCGGCATAAAGAGCGTCTTTGCAAAGACGCTTTCAAAGAGCGGCAAGAGGATTTTGGAGGAATACGGCATTGAGTACGAATACGAAATTCTCGCGGATAAAATCATAAACCGCGCGGGGACGGATATTTGTCCTATGGAAAAAGCCGTCCTAAACTGCGATAACGCCGACGAAGCGTACAAGATATTGAAATATCAATACTCCCATATAAGTTGATATTATCTTTATTATTTGATATACTATTTATAATTACATACGGAGGGGTAAACCTCCGCGATTGTAGGGAAAAATCGGGGTCCCCATAAATTGCCAATTTATGGGGTATAAATCGGGGTCCCCATAAAATGTCCCTATTTTATGGGGTATAATATCGGGGTCCCCGCAAAACGTCCCTGTTTTGTGGGGTGAATAAATCGGGGTCCCCGTCAAACCTCCGCGTTTGATGGGGTGAAAAAATATGCTACTCGCAATGGATATAGGAAATACAAACGTAAAAATCGGCGTGTTCGACGGGGATAATATCGTCGCTTCTTGGCGAATGTCCACAAAAGCCAACCGCACCGCCGACGAGTACGGAATGGTGCTGTACGACCTGCTCAAACAACAGGGCGTAAAATTTGCGGATATAGAGGGCGTCGTCTTGTCATCTGTCGCGCCCGCGCTCAACTATACGATAGAACATATGTGTCACGACTACATAGGCGCAAAGCCGCTTTGCGTTTCGCATTTGCTTGATACGGGGATTGCAATCGAATACGACCACCCCTCCGAGCTCGGCGCGGACAGAATAGTAGGCGCGGCGGCGGCGTATCGCTTTTACGGCGGTCCTGTCATAGAGGTGGATTTCGGCTCGGCAACGACGTTCAATCTCGTGGACGAAAGCGGGAAGTTTCTCGGCGGAGCAATCGCGCCCGGAATTATGACTTCCGCCGAATCGCTTGCGACTTCGACGGCGAAACTGCCGAGGATAGAGCTCGACACGCCCGATAACGTCGTGGGCAAAAATACGCGCGCCTGTATGCAAAGCGGCATCATCTTCGGATACACGGGGCTCGTAAAGTACATGCTTGAAAAGTACAGGGCGCTTCCCGAGATGAAAAACGCAAAGGCGGTCGCAACGGGCGGTCTAAGCGAAATCGTAACATCGACCGAGCCTGCGCTGTTCGACGTTGTGGACAGGGCGCTCGCGCTGAAAGGACTGAAATACGTCTACGACAGAAACAGAGCTTAGAGGTTATATGCAGAAAAGATTCAAAAAATTCAAGAGAGCTTCGGGCATACTGCTCAACGTATCTTCGCTTCCGAGCGAGTTCGGCATAGGGTGCTTCTCGCGCGACGCGGACGCGTTTGCCGATATTGCGGCGGATATGGGGTTCAGTTGGTGGCAAATCCTGCCGATAACTACGATAGGGTGCGGAAATTCGCCCTATTCGGGGCTTTCCACCTACGCGGGCAACCGCCTTTATATCTGCCCGCAGGAGCTTGAAAAAGAGGGCTTGCTTAGCGCGGACGAGGTGAACGCGTGCAAGTATCACGGAGAGCCTTATCGCACGGATTACGACTTTGCGAGGCTGAACACCGAGAGGTTTTTGCGCCTCGCCTTTTCTCGCATAAACGCGGATATACAGGCAAAAATAGACACTTTCAGGCGCGAGCAGGCGCATTGGGTGGAGGATTACGCCCTCTTTATGGCGCTTGCCGACGAGCACTCGACCGCTTGGTGGAAGTGGGAGGACGGGCTCAAATTCCGCGACAAAAAGGCAATCGCCAAGGCGAGGGAAGATCATAAGCTCGATATTGACTTTTATATCTTCGAGCAGTACGAATTTTTCAGACAGTGGAACGCGCTTAAAGCTCGCATAAACGCAAGGGGCGTGCGCATAATCGGCGATTTGCCCTTTTACGTCGCCACCGACAGCGTTGACGTTTGGGCGCATCCCGAGGATTTCGACCTCGACGAAAATCTGTTGCCCAACGCCATAGCGGGCGTGCCGCCCGACGCGTTTTCAAAGACGGGACAGGTGTGGGGCAACTGCCTTTATAACTTCAAAAATATGAAGAAGGACGGCTATCGCTGGTGGCGCAATCGCATATCGCACTGCCTCAAACTGTACGACGCGCTTAGGCTCGACCACTTCCGCGCGTTTTACAACTACTTTTCGATACCCGCAAAGGACTACGACACCGCCGCGAACGGGCACTGGGAGCTCGGTCCCGCGGACGCGCTTCTCGACCTTGTTTATGAGGACAACAAGGACGCTTTGTTTATCGCCGAGGACTTGGGGCTTATCGACGCGGATTGCAGAGAGTATATCGACGGGCTCGGCATAACCACAATGCGGATATTCCAATTCGGCTTCGACGGCACTCCGAGCGTGCACCTGCCTTACAGATACGACGTTGACACCGTGGCGTACACGGGCACTCACGACAACAATACTACGCTCGGCTGGCTTTACGAGCTAAACGAGGGCGCGAGGAATTACGTGCTAAAATACTGCGGATTCAGCGGCGCGGGCTGGGGCGCGGGCGGTCCTAATTGCGGCTCGACAAAGGCGATAATAAAGACGCTTACGATGTCGTCGTCAACGCTTATGATTTTGCCCTATCAGGATATGCTCGGCTACGGCGGCGATACGCGCATGAACGTCCCCGGCACTGCCGAGGGCAACTGGACGTACCGTCTGCCTTATCATCTGATGACCACTGTTGACAGGGATTATTTCCTCGACCTCAACAGCACCTACGGCAGAATGTAAAGAGGTGTGAGATGATACTTTTTTTCACCCGCGGAGAGGTGGACAGCGACGCGTTTATAAAGTTCGGATATTCCAATTATCGAGACCTTATAGGCGACGAGGATTTGCCGCGTAGCGTCCAAATCATAAGGGAGCAGGGGAAAAAACCTCGTTTCGACTGCGATGACGTATATTTCAATCTGTCCCACTCGCACGGCGTGACTATGCTCGGCGTCTCGCACGCGCCAATCGGGGTGGATATAGAAAAAATCCGCCCGATAGACTTTAAAAAGTTCGACTTCATCGCCGCCGACAGCGAGGAGGAATTCTTTGAAAAGTGGACGGAGCGCGAAAGTTACTTGAAATTCACAGGCGAGGGGCTCGGCGCGTTTAGGTGCGAAATCCCCGCAGACGTGCACTTCGAGCACTTTCCGATATACGACGGCTATCACGCCTGCGTCTGCGCGGAGGAGCAGAATATCCGCGCCTACGACATAGACCCATCAGCCATAGACTGAGACGCAGGACATAAAAAGCAAATATATATAACCGAATGTTAATAAATACTTAATGATATATAAATATAAGATATATATAATTATATTAAATATATATAAACTGTATTGAGGAATTATATACAATATAAAATACGAACCTAACGCTCGATTTTGAGGTGAAACATGATTTTAGAAAAAGTCAGACAGATTATAGCCGACCAAATGTGCATAGACGTCGCAGAGGTTAAGCCCGACAGCAATATCCTTAAAGACATCGGCGCGGACAGCCTCGACGTTGTGGAAATGCTTATGCTCGTCGAAAAGGAGTGGGGCATTATCGTGGACGACGACGATACGCGCGGATTTTCAACCGTGCAAAGCGTCGCCGATTACATAGAGAAAAAAACCAAATAATTATTTTAGGCTTTCAACGTAGTCGGCTTCTTTTTGCATATCGAACGAGTGGCGCAACATAAACGCCGCCGCTTCGGCAACTTCGGCAACTTCGTTGCGTTTGCTTTGTTGAGCGGCTCTGAAATTATTTACGTTTGTGCTGTCGTCTCCTAAGACGTACATTCCGAGTGCGGTGTCGCCGAGCAGGGCGGAATATTTTACGTCCGCTTTCGTTGACAGCGCGCCGACGATTATATCTGCGAATAGGTGCGGCGCAAGCAGAGTATCCGCCTCCTCTTTTAAAAGCAAGCTCATTGCGTTTTCGATTGAAAGCATATCCACGCCCACAAAGGGATAATCCTCGTTTATGTCCGTCACGATTTTGCGCCACAGCTTTGAGGTTGCAAGCTCGTCAGCTTTGTCTATCAGTGTGATATGACGGGTGGGAGTAAGTTCGTAGGCGATACGCGCAACGCGCTCTATTTCGAGCTCGCTGTAACACTCGCGGTCGTAAGCCTCGCGCCCGAACGTCGGGTTATTTCTGAAACCCTTATCGCCGTCGTAAATTCCGCCGAACGCGTCGTTTACCACAAGGCGTTCGCCGACTTTTCTTACGCTTGCATACAGCCCGAGTCCCTTGCAGATTTTGCGCAGGGCGGAGGGGCTTTTTTCAAGCAGAACGGCATGCGCGGATTTCGCTTTGCCTATTATCTCGTCGGAGCTTGCGGATACGTCGCAAATTTCAAACGCAAAATCCCTCGAAAATTTTTGCCCTACGTCTTTAAGTATTCGCATTGCGCTTTCGCATTTCGCGCCGTTATCTTTTATTATCAATACGTTATAAGTCATATTTCCACCGTTTTATAAATGATATAACAAATCCAATTTGCCGTCAAATCGAACGAATGAGGCGGATTTTATGCATAAAATATTGCATAATTGCATAAAATCTAAACAAATTTATGATAATCTGCATAAAATTAAAAAAATTTTGAAAAAATATGCAAAATCAGTTGCGTTATTATCGTCAAAGTGTTAGTATTTCAACGCAAAATAAATTTGACTCGAAAAGGAGTATGCAATGAAAAAATCAATCAAAGTATTATCGGTTATTATGTGCGTCGCGGTTATCGGCGTCGCATGCTTCGCCCTTGCGGCTTGCAACAACGACAATAAGACGGGCTTGGAGGACGGAAAGCTAAACGTGGCTACAAACTGCTTCTTTGAACCGTTTGAATATTTGGATCCCGATAACGATGTGTTTGTGGGTATCGATATAGATATTATGGCGGCTATCGCCGAGGAGCTCGGCGTAGAGGTTGAATACAATCACATGACGTTTAGTTCTGTCGTTGCGGCAGTGGGCGCGGGTACGCACGATATTGCGGCGGCAGGGCTCACGATAACGGAAACCCGTAAGGAAACCGTCGATTTTACTCAGACCTATTTCAGTTCAAGCCAAGTCGTAATCGCAAAAACGGGCGATCCAATCCTTGCTTTGACAGAGGCTGATGACGTAGAGGCGGCGCTTGCAGGCAAGAATATCGGCGTTCAAGCGGGCACGACGGGCTACTTCTATGCGTCGGGAGCTTCCGACGACTACGACGGAGTCACGGATGCCTCCAAGGTCAAGCCCTACGACAGCGGCGCGGCGGCGGTTGACGCTTTGCTTAACGGACAGGTCGATTACGTAATCATCGACGCAGTTCCCGCGAAGAAACTCGTAGCCGCAAAGTCGGGCACTGCTGTTTCAAGCGTCGTTTTGACAGGCGAAGACTATGCTTTCGCAGTGAAGAAGGGCAATAAGGAGCTCCTTGAAAAGGTCGATGCCGCGCTTACCAAGCTCATTCAAAACGGCAAGATTGAGGAAATATTCCAAAAATACGGAGAGACAAGCGGTCTCGGCGCGAATAACGAAGCGTAAGTATGTGGGACAACTTCTTTGAAAACTTTTGGGCGGTTCTGACCAAATATCACGTACAATTATTATCAGGGTTGAAAAACACCCTGATAATTGCGTTAGTGGCGTTTTTAATCGGCGTACTGCTCGGCACTCTTATCGCAATCGTCAAAGTGACGCCAAAGTACAACAACTGGTTTTTGAAAATCCTTGACAAAATCTGCGACGTGTACGTGATGATTATAAGAGGCACTCCCGTGGTCGTACAGCTGCTGCTTATGTACTTCGGGCTTCTTGCGCAGTCGGCGCTCACTCATTCGCAGGGCGGAACGCTGTTTATAGCGATACTCGTATTCGGGCTTAACAGCGCGGCGTATCAGTCGGAGTATATCCGCGCCGCGATTATGTCCATCGATAAGGGGCAAATGGAAGCGGGTCGCGCGCTTGGAATGTCCTATTCGTCAACGATGCTACGCGTAGTCATTCCGCAAGCTACGAAGAACGTCGTTCCCACTATGGGCAACGAGTTGATTACACTTTTGAAGGACACTTCGGTCGCGGGTTACATAACGGTCATCGACGTAACCTTTGCGGTGCAGAGTATAGTTGCAACAAACTATAAAGCGCTTGTCGATTATATGATTTTGGCGGTGATATATCTCATCATCGTGCTTATCGTCACCGTTATTTTGAAGCTCATCGAAAAGAAGTTGAGGGCGCACGACAACGGCAATAAAGTCTCGTCACGAAAGAAATTGTTTGCAAAAAGGAGAGACGTTAAATGACGCAGTACGAACTAACTTTAATTGAGGGACAGGCGGCAATCGAGCAAACGACGGACGAGCAAATAAACGGGCAGACGGACTTGCAAGCGTCGGATTTCGCAAACGGAAAAGAACCCCTAATCTCGATAAAAAATCTTACGAAAAAATTCGGAGATTTACTTGTGCTCGACGATATTTCCTGCGAGATTTACGAGGGCGAAAAAATCGTCGTCATCGGTCCGTCTGGCGGCGGGAAGTCCACGTTTTTGAGGTGTCTTAACTGCCTTGAAGACCCAACTACGGGCAAGATATTTTTCGACGGGGTTGACATCGCCGATATAAAGGTCAATATCAACACGCACCGCCAAAAGATGGGCATGGTGTTTCAGCAATTCAATCTGTTTAACAATATGACCGTCAAGAAAAATATAATGCTCGCGCCAATCAGAATAGGCATAAAAAATATGCGCAAGGAGCAGACGAAAAACGCGCTCGTGCCGATATACAACGCTTGGTATAACGCGTTCGGAAAGTGGCATAACGAAAAAATCCAAAAGCGCATAGTTAAGCTCAAATCAAGGGTTAATACGTTAAAAACGGAGCTTGAACCTATCGTTTCGGAGTGGGAAGCCACAAAAGGATATAAGGAAATCGCGGGGAAATCCTTTGTCGATTACGATAAAAAGTTGACGGCGCAAAAGCTGAAACTCACGGATAAAATCGAAAAGACCGAGAGGAAAATCGCGCATACCAAGCCCGCGGCTTTGCTTGAAAAACAACCGCTTAAACATACCTCGGCAAAGCAGATAAAGACGCAGGCGTCCGACACCGCCGACAGACTGCTTAAAAGGATAGGGCTTAGCGAAAAGGCGGACGTGTATCCTTCCACTTTGAGCGGCGGGCAAAAACAGCGCGTCGCTATTGCGCGTGCGCTTGCTATGAGCCCCAAGGTTATGCTTTTCGACGAGCCTACTTCCGCGCTCGACCCCGAGATGGTCGGCGAGGTGCTCGAACTCATCAAGCAGGTCGCCGACGAGGGCATGACTATGGTTGTCGTCACGCACGAAATGGCGTTTGCAAGGGAGGTCGGCACGCGTATTCTGTTTATGTCGCAAGGCAAGATTTTGGAGCAGGGCGCGCCCGATGAGTTTTTTAACTGCCCCAAACACCCAAGGTTGCAGGAGTTCCTCAAAAAAGTTTTGTAAAAGACCTTGCAATTTAATTTGAATATCGGAAAGTTTTGGCGGCGAGATTAAAATCGACTTTGTTTTAAAATAACATTTTAAATATGTTGCGCGTATTTAGTTGCTTTTTTTTAAAATAAGTACAAAAATATTATCGCAATAAATTTTCGAGCACTCTGTTATGGTTAAGTACGGCAAAACGCTATTCGGACGCGCAAAAAATATGGATATGACAAGCGGCGGAATTATGGGCAAGTTGATTGCCTTTTCTCTTCCGCTTGCGCTTTCGGGTATTTTGCAACTGCTTTTCAATGCCGTAGACCTCATTGTCATCGGGCAGTTTTCTCAGACGAGCAAGGAGTCGGTTGCGGCAATCAGCTCCAATAACGCGCTTATCAGCCTTATCATCAACGTATCGCTCGGCTTATCCGTGGGCGCAAACGTTGTCGTCGCGCACGCGATAGGCTCGCGCAATAAGGAGAGGGCGCAAAACGCGGTGCATACCGCCATACTTATGTCCGTCATCTGCGGCGTGGCTGTGGGGCTTATCGGCGCGCTGTGCGCGAGATATTTCCTCGTCTGGATGAAAACAGACGCAAACGTGATAGACAAAGCCACTACTTATCTCAGCATCTATTTTATAGGCGCGCCCGCCAATATCGTATACAACTTCGGCGCGGCGATACTGCGAGCAAAGGGAGATACGAAGCGACCGCTTATGTTCCTCGCGCTTTCGGGTGTGATAAACGCGTGTTTGAATTTGATTTTGGTCAAATGCGCGCATATGGACGTAGCGGGAGTTGCGATAGCGACAATCGTATCGCAGTATATATCGGTGGCGCTTGTCATAATCACGCTTGCGCGCGAAAAGGAATACTGCAAACTCAATTTCAAAAAGCTCCGCATAAAAAAGCGGGAACTTTTGGATATTTTGCGCGTAGGATTGCCATCGGGCATACTTAGTTCGTTTTTCTCGGTTGCGAACGTCATAATTCAATCGAGCATAAACGGCTTCGGCGCGGCGGTTATGGCGGGCAACGGCGTGGGCGCGAGCTTGGAGGCGTTCGTCTACACCTCTATGAACGCCGTATCGAGCGCGGCAACGACTTTTGCCGGACAGAACGCCGGCGCGAAACGCTACGACCGAATGAAGTCGATTTTGCTTGACAGCAGCGTCGTCACAATTTTGATAAGCGTCGTACTCGGAGCGTTTATATACTTCCTCGGCAAGCCTCTTGCGGGGCTGTACACGCAAGACCCTACCGTCGTCGATTTAGCCATCGACAGAATGAGCGTGATACTGCCCATCTACTTTATCTGCGGAATAGTTGAAAACGTGGTGGGCTGTCTTAGGGGAATGAACTACGCGATTATCCCGATGATACCGTCTTTCCTGTCGGTGTGCGCATATCGAATAATCTGGGTTTACACGGCGTTCAGAAAGTCGCGCACGACGCTTATCCTCTACCTATCGTATCCGATAAGCTGGATCATAAATTTGGTTTTGGACGCGGGGCTGTTTGCCTACGCCTACAACAAGGTCATTCGCGTTAGCAAGACGATGAGAGACGACTCGCGCAGTTTGGAATACGTCCGAGTAGGATAATATTTTATTTTAGAGGTCAAAACGTATGCTAAATCAATTTGCAAGGACGCAAGCGATGTTCGGCTCGGAGGCTATGGAGCGACTTAAATCGTCGCGCGTAGTCGTATTCGGCATAGGCGGCGTGGGCGGATATACTGTGGAAGCGCTCGCGCGTTCGGGCGTCGGCGCAATCGACCTCGTAGACGGCGATAAAGTCTGCTTGACCAATTTAAACCGTCAAATTATCGCTACGCACAATACGATAGGCGAGTTTAAAGTTGACGTTGCCGCAAAGCGCGTTGTCGATATAAATCCCGATTGCAAAGTCACTGCGTTTAAGACGTTTTATACGGCGGATACCGAATTCGATTTTTCCGAGTACGACTATATCGTGGACGCAATCGACACCGTTACGAGCAAGCTCGCGCTCATCGAAAACGCAAAGAAGCTCGATATTCCAATCATAAGCGCGATGGGTGCGGGCAATAAACTCGACCCCACTTTATTCGAGGTGACGGACATATATAAAACCTCCGTCTGTCCGCTTGCGAAGGTCATGCGCAGAGAACTGAAAAAAAGGGGCATAGACAGCCTGAAAGTAGTCTATTCAAAAGAAACGCCCATAACGCCTGCGATTGACCTGAATTCCGAAAATCCGAATAGACGCGATACTCCCGCAAGCAATGCGTTTGTGCCGTCCGTTGCGGGGCTGATTATTGCGGGCGAAGTCGTCAAAGACTTGATTAAAACGCAAATATCGTTCCTTTGCTAAATCTCTAATTCAATTCGACATTGAGCGAATAACTTTGTATAATCGCCTCATAAAATCATCTCATAATCTTTACACGCCGCGTTTTTAATGTTAATATATAATATACTTAAATATTAGAGTGGTGCGTTTTGAAATACGGCGAACTTGCACAGCATCTGAACGGCGTGATTGCGGGGGTTGAAAAACTTGCTCCCGTTTACGTCGTGGTCGGCGAGGACGACTATCTGCGCGAGCACGCGATAAAGACGCTGTCTAGCCTTGTCGAAGAGGATTTTGCCGATTTCAATTTTTCCCGCTTTTCGGCGGACGGCGGCGTTGCCGACGCAATCGAGACGTTGCATACATATCCCGTTTTCGGGCAATATAGAGTTGTGGCGCTGTCGATTTTTCAAAAGCTGTCCGACGAGGATAAAAAGGCGCTCAAAGCCTATATCGACGCTCCCGACGAAACGTCCGTCTTGGTTGCGGAGTGCGACGCGGACGCGGCAAAGTCGTTGAAGGGCAAAAACGTTGCGAGCGTGGATTGCTCCTTGCTTAGCGAGGGGGAGCTTGCCGTCGAGATACGCAAGATTTGCAAAATCCCGCCCGAGCGGAGCATAGAGGACGGCGCAATCGCGGAGCTTGCAAGGCGCACGCAGGGCGCAATGTCGCGCGTGGCGAGCGAGCTTGTCAAGCTCAAATCCTACGCGGACGGGACTATAACCCGCGAGGACGTGTGCGCTATGGTCACGGAAGATTTCGACTTCCAGATATACGAACTCACCGACGCGGTTAGCAAAAAGGACGGCGACAAGGCGTTTAGAGTGCTCGATACGTTCTACAAAAACGGCGTGCGCTCGATGCGCATACTCAACCAGCTTTACGACAGGTATCGCAAGATGCTTCACGCCGAACTCGGCAAAGGGCTTAGCAACGACGAACTCGGCGGATTGCTCGCTATGAGCGGCGGGGCGGTGTATCATCTCAAAAAGGTGTCCTCGACCTACTCGCAGGTGAGGCTGAAAAAGAGCGTGGACTGTCTGCACTCTATGCAATGCGACGTGCTAAGCGGCAAGCGCAGCGAAAACGGCGCGCTTCAACAGGCAATGTTCGAGTTGCTTTTGATATGACGAAATATAATTTTTTGGAGTAGAATATGGCAAACGGAAAGGTTATCAAAAAATATGCTCCGATTATATGGATTGGGCTTCTTATCGCGTGTCTCGTGCGCAACGCCTACGAGATTTATCTCGCAGTGTCCGTCGCCGAGCCGACCTCTGCGCTAAGCGTGTTTTGGCTGATTATCCGCTACGCGTTGAGCTATGGGATAGTGCCGATGGCGGTCGTGTTTTTGTGCGCGTTCGTAGTGTGGCATATAAGCTCGATGAGATACGTGCGCGCCGTTCCCCGCGCGGACTTCTGCTACCTTGTGATGGCGGCGGTTGCAGTCGTAAAATTTTTCGTGGGAATAATCGAGATATTTTCCATACTCAACCCGAACGTTGCCACGATAACGACGACGGTGCTCGACTTCACTCTGCTTACGGGCGTGCTGATAGGGCTGTACTTCTTGATTGCAAAGTGGTACAACCTCAATCCCGTTGAAAAGTACAACGTGTTTAAAGTGTGGTTTATGGTGTATATGATTGTTGCGGGCGTATCCGTGATATTTTCAAACTCCGTGTATCTTTCCATACTCGACGGCGGCGCGTACGGGATTGAAATATGGGAAATCCTCTACGACATAGGGCAGACGCTTGAAATCACCGAGTTGCAACTCGGCGCGAGCGTAGCGGTCATCTGCATATACTTTGCGTATCTGATTGCGGTTATCGTCCTCGGCGAGTTGCTTAGGAAAAAATCCGACAGATTCCGCAATCCCGAAACGCGAGGGGAGTTTTACGAGAACTTCGACAACAGAGGCTACAAACTGCGAGGCGACGCCGACAGCGTATTCGACGGCACGGACCCGCAGTCGGACAAGAAAAAATCCGACGATAACGTGTTCGACGAGTTCGACATCTGAAAAGCCTAAACTGCAAACAGAAAATATAATTATCAATATAGTGGGACGGAGAAAAAATGAAGTACGATTTTTTTGAATTTTTTAAAAACATCGACCTGTACGCCTTGATTGACGCGGTGCTTTTGGTTGCCGTGCTTGTAGCAATCATCTGCTTTTTTGTATACAAGCGCAATGTCAAGGTTTTGTTGTTGTTGCTTGCGGGCGTGATTTTGGACATTGCGGTCAACGTCGTCGCGGGATACGTGGGACACAGCGCGCTCGAAGTTGCGCGATACATAACGCACTTCGTCGTTGTTTTCGATATAGTCGCGGCGTGCGTCGTGTATCAAAACGACCTCAAAAACATTTTCCAAAAGGTTTCCACTCCGCGTAATATCGAGCTTCACAACAGCAACGACGAGCTTCGCGCCGCTACGCTTGAAATCCTCACCGCCTGCCAAGATATGGCAAAGCAGGACGTTGGCGCGATTATCATCATCGACTCCGCGGGCGAAATAAAGGACAATATCCTCGATACGGGCACGCGCCTCGACGCGCTTTTGACCGCGCCTTTGCTTGAAAGTATATTTATCACAAAAGGTCCTTTGCACGACGGCGCAGTCATCGTGCGAGGCAACCGCATCATCGCGGCGGGGTGCTTCCTCACGCTCACCCAGCGCAACGTCAATAAGGAGATGGGCACCCGTCACCGCGCCGCAATCGGCGTAACGGAGGATACGGACGTGCTTTCAATCGTCAACAGCGAGGAGACGGGCATTATATCCGTCGTCAAGCACGGCGAAATCAGCCGCTATATGACTATGGATAAGCTCAACGACGCGATCGAGACAGCCTATGGCATCGCGCCCAGCGTGACCTCCGCCGTCCGCAGAGAAATCAAGAAAAAACATAAAAATAACAGGTTTCAATAATGACAGCGATAAAACCCGTAGATATTCTGTTGCCAAAAGCCGCCGACTATACGATATGGTCGGTCGTGGCGTGCGACCAGTTCACCTCACAACCCGACTATTGGCGGGAGCTTGACGCCCTCGTGGGCGAGAAAAAGAGTACGCTTAGGCTCATCTATCCCGAGGTCTATCTCGGCGAAAAGGAGGGCGACAGGCGCATCGCTGAGATACATAAAACTATGGCGCAATATCTCGCTGACGGCGTATTTAAGGAGTATAAAAATACCTTTGTGCTCGTCAAGAGAACGACCGAATTCGATAGCGTCAGATATGGGCTTGTTGTAGGCATCGACCTTGAAGACTACTGCTTTACGCACCCGTCGCACGCGCAAATCCGCTCGACGGAGGACGTCGTTGCCGACAGAATTCCGCCGAGGCTCAAAATAAGAGAGGGCGCGCCCCTCGAACTGCCGCACATAATCCTTTTGCTCGACGACGCGAAAAGGAGCGTCATAGAGGAGCTTGCAAAGACTGAGCGCGAAGCGCTTTACGATTTCGACCTCAATATGCGCGGAGGACATATCGCAGGCTACAAAGTGGACGCAAACGAGGCTATCGAGCTGTTTGAAAAATACGCGAGCGACAAGCTCGCCGCGGGGGACGACTTTCTGTTTGCGGTCGGCGACGGCAACCATTCGCTTGCGACCGCGCAGGCGTACTGGAATGAGATAAAGCCGACTTTGAGCGAGGAGGAGCGCAAGACGCATCCCGCAAGATTTGCGCTTTGCGAAATGGAAAATCTCTATGACGACGGCATTGCGTTCGAGCCTATACACCGTTTCGTGTTCGGCGCGGGCGAGGAGCTTATAGACGAGCTTAAACATTCGCTTTGCGGCGGCGGCAAGATAAAAGCCGTCGTAAACGGCAAGGAAGTCGCGTTTGACGCGCCCTCAAACTGCGCCGAGGCTATAAGCGCGGTGCAAAAAGCGCTTGAAAAATTTGCGAAATCCAATCCCGCTTGCAAAATCGACTATATTCACGGCGAGGACAACCTCGCGGCTATCGCAAAGGACAACGCGGGCGTTGCCGTGATTATGCCGCGTCTTAAAAAGGACGAACTGTTTTCATACGTGTCGGCGCACGGCGCGCTTTGCAAAAAGACGTTCTCTATGGGCGAGGCGCAGGAAAAAAGATATTACGTAGAGGCTAAGAGAATATAGATATATCGGCGACGCTCGTTTTAGTGTCGCAAATCCGCCAAGCTAAATACAATGAAAGTGATAGCTTACGGAGAACTGATATATGAAAGTATGCAAATTCGGCGGAACCTCGATGGCAAACGGCAGGGCGCGGGTTGTCGAAATCATAAACGGCGACAGGACGCGCAGATTTATCGTCGTATCCGCGCCCGGCAAAAGGGATAAGTCGGATATTAAAATAACCGACGCGCTGTATAACTGCTACGATGAAATCGCCGCTTCGGGCAGTTGCGATAAGAGTTTTGAAATCATAAGCGAACGCTTTTGCGATATGGCAAGCGAAATATCGCCGAAGCTCGACATAAAAGGCATACTTTCTTGCGTCAAGCGGGATATGGAAACCCGCCGTTCGCGCGAGTTTTGCGCCTCTCGCGGAGAGTATTTGAGCGCAATCGTTTTATCGTCCCGTCTCGGCGCGGAGTTTATCGACGCGGCGGGGCTTATTTTATTTGACGGGGAAGGGAATTTGCTTCTCGAAAAGTCCATAGAAAATCTTAAAGACAGGCTGACGGGCGTAAAAAGGGCTGTAATCCCCGGCTTTTACGGCTCGGACGCGGAGAGCGAGATAAGGACGTTTTCAAGGGGCGGCTCGGACATAACGGGCGCAATCGTCGCGCGCGCCGTCAACGCCGACGTTTATGAAAACTGGACGGACGTGGACGGCTTTTTGAGCGCCGACCCGCGCATTGTGGATAATCCCAAAATAATAGACTGCCTCAGCTATCGTGAGCTTAGAGAGCTCGCGTATATGGGCGCGGAGGTGTTGCATCCCGAGTCAATCTTTCCCGTGAGGAGCGCGGGAATTCCTATAAATATCAGAAACACCTTTAATCCGTCGTACAAGGGCACGATGATAGTCGCAAACGGCAAGCTCAAAAAGAAAGACGACAAGGCAATCACGGGCATAGCAGGCAAGAAAAACTTTACGATTATCAATATCGAAAAGGATATGATGAACAGCGAAATCGGCTTCGGGAGAAAGGTGCTCGGCGTGTTGGAGGAGGAGGGGATTTCCTTTGAGCATCTGCCGTCGGGTATAGATACGCTGTCGGTCGTGATACGCGACGAGTATCTGAATAGCAAAATGCAGAGGGTGCTCGCAAGGTTGCAGGACGCTGTCAACGGCGACAGCATAGATATACACAAGGGGCTTGCGCTCATCGCCACCGTCGGACACGCAATGGCTTCGCGCAAGGGCACTGCCGCTACGCTTTTCAACGCGCTCGCAAAATGCGGCGTAAACGTAAGAATGATCGACCAAGGCTCGTCGGAGCTCAATATCATCGTAGCCGTGGATACTTCCGACTACGAAAAAGCGATAAACGCCATCTATCGCGCTTTTATCGCGGACGATGTTATCCTTAAAAAATAAAATTTCGACCGCAAAATAGTATATTTCGCTTTTAATTACGCCGATAGTTTGATATTATAATAATCGGTCAATAATCTTTTATACTTATTAGGAGACAGTATGGACAGCAAACTCATAGGCAGTATCAGCGAGTGCGCAAAACTCTTTTCAGAAAAAAAATTCATCGAAAGCGGATATATCGCGGTGCGCGACGGCGACGGCATTGCAATCACCGCCCAAAAAGCCGACTTGAACAATATCGGCGAAAAGGACGTGGTATTTGTCAACGACAAGAATATCGAGTCGTTCGAGGGCAACTTCCGCGCGGCGGCGGTTATACTTTTTTGCGCTATCCGTCAGGACAAAATGTCCGAGGTCGCGGCTATCGTGGACAGCGACGCTATTCTCGAATATTCGAGCAAGCGCAAGCCTCTGCAAGCGGTCATGGATAACGTGGCAAAACTGCTCGGCGTGACGGTCAAGTGCTCGTCCAAAAACGTGGCGGCGGAAATCGTTACGTCGCTTGCGGGCTATCGCAACGCCTGTTTTATGCCCGATGCGGGCGCGGTCGTCAAGGCGCGCAGTTTGAAGGAGCTCCTCAAAGCGACGGACGTTTTGGATAAGGCTTGCTCGGCGGAAATCCTTGCCGAAAACAAGGGCGGCACAGCGCATATAAACCCGATAAACGCGTTTATCGAGCAGGTCGTGTACAAGCTCACCTCAAAGGAAAAAGTCGAGGTCGACAAAAACACTCAACCCGCAGAAGCCGACAAAAATAACGATGGCAACGCAAATCAAAGCCAAAGCAATGAGGTTGCCGAAAATATAGAAAGCGACGAAAAACAGAACCAAAGCAACGAAGTTGCCGAAGTCGCTGAAAAGCAAGACAGAGACGAACAGCAAAGTCAAAGCAACGAAGTTGCCGAAGTCACCGAAAAGAATGATAGTGATGGACAGCAGAGTCAAAGTGACGAAGTCACCAACGAAAATATAGAAAGCGACGCACAGCAGAGTCAAAACAGCGAAGCTGTTGCGAAAAAGATTACGTTGAATGGCAAAGTCGTAGGATTTGCGTGCCCGCGATATATAACCGCGGTTTGCGCGATAGGCAAACCTATGACGGTCGTCGGCGACGAATACAAGGAAAAGTTAGGCGATGAAATCAAGTGCCTGCCGTCGAAGATGATACTTTCAAAAAAGGGCTACGAAAAAGCCGCCGAACTTGCGGGCGATTGCAAGGTCTGTCTTATGGCGCAACACGGCGCGATTGTCAAAGCGGATAGCGAGCAGGAACTTTATGCGCTTGTCGAGCTTGCAGAAAACGCTTGCAAGGCGCACCTCGAAGAAAATTAAAATAAAAACTTAAAATCGCAAATTTAAAAATCCCCGCGAGATTGCGGGGATTTATCTTTTAGTCAAGCGATTATAAAAGCCTCAAATCCTTGCCGACAAAAGCCGCTATGCGCGAGTGCTTTTTGTCGAGCAGACGGGAGCATATTCTGTCGCCGTACTTAGTCTGCAAATCGCCGTCGTCGAGATTTGTGGTGATAAGCGTGCAAAGCCCCGCGCGGGTGCGTTCTTCAAGCACGAGCAAAAGATATTCGACGGTGACATTTTTGTAAATAGGCTCAACGCCGAGGTCGTCGATGACAAGCAAATCCGCAGTCAGAATATCGCGCATCTTGTGCGCTCGCTCGGCAATGGGCGAGGTGTGCGCGGACAGCATTTCGTTATTAAATTCGAATGCGGATAAAAATTTACAGCTTTTGCCGTGTTCGACGGCGTTCCTCGCAACCGCGCTCGCAAGACAGGTTTTGCCCGTGCCCGTGCCGCCCGTGAATACGATATTTTTCAGTTTGACGGCGGGCAGTTTTTGAGAATACTGCTCCATAAACGCGTAAAAAGATTTAAGCGTGTCTTTTTGTTTTTCGTCGTCTAAGCCGTCGAAATTGCAATCGGCGAATGTGAAAGTCGCCTTTTTTTCAATCTCGCAAACCTTTTTTAATGCGGCGATATAGTCGCTCCAAACGCACTGACAGACCTTGCCGTCTTTTACGCCCGCGTCGCCGCAAATCGGACAGAGGGGAGCGTACTCGAACTCGCGCTCGTCGAAGCCGTGCGCTTTTAGGGCGGATTTATACGCGTTTAACGCGTTGTCCGCTTCCGCCTCGTTTTCGGATTTTTTCAGAGCCGCTTTGAAGCGGAGGTTCACGTAGTCGGCGTGCGCCTTTGCGATTTCGGGAATGGAAAGAGCCTCGGCAAGCCTTCTTTCGGCTGCCGCTTTCGCCTGTCCGATTTTATATTCACGCAATACCGTGACGGATTTTATCGCTCGTTGTTTCATATCAACCTCATAAGTCCGCGTCGCTGAAAGTGCCTATGCTCCTCACTATGGAGTGCAGTTCCTCGGGGGTGTAGACTCTCTCTTTGTGGTCGGATACGCGCGTGCTCGACGGGGTTAGGGGAGTGCGCTTTGCCTGCTCCACGGTGGTGACTCCCTTTGCTTTGTACGCAGAAAGCAGTTGATTTATGTAGGGAGTGGGGTAGGTTTTGCCCGCGGCTTGCTCGGCGGCGTAGGAAATAAGCTCGTCGTCGAAGCCCCATACGACCGACCACGTGCGATAGTAATCTCTATCCGCTTGCGTGACGGCGCGGGCGCGTCCGCTTTTTTCGATGATTTTTTTGATTTTCGCGTCCTGCTCGATTTGAATGGCGAGATATTCGTCTATGCTCAAAGAGGTTAGCAAGCCCTGCGCATAGAATTTGTTGACTACGTTGTTCATTCCGTCGAGCGTGCGCACGTTGGTGATAAAGCAGTGGTGCGCAATTTTGGTGAGGGCGTCGTCCTCGAAGCCCTTGACCGTCCAAGGCACTATGTATACCTCGATTTCGTGGTCGAGGGATTCATAGAAAACTCCGAGCGTCTTGTTGACCGCAAGCGCGACGCTTCGCAAATGCTCGATATGCGCTTGATAATCCTTGATTTGCTCGGCGGTGAAAATCGACGTGCGATAAAACTCGTCGAGCTTTGCGTCGAGCTTTTGAAAACTCTTAGAACCTTTCAGCGTCTTTATCGCGGCGAGGATTGCGTCCTGCTCGTAGCCCCAACTGCGCGACCATTTTAAAAGCATCTGCTTTTCTTCAAGCTCGGCGTTGCCCTTTCTCCCGAGGGCGGCAAGCACCGCGCGCATTTGCTCGCTAAGCGTGTCGTATTCTTTTAGCTTTTCCTCTACGTCGGAGGCGGTGCGCACTCCGTCTCGCGCCCAATTTCGCGCAACTGTCAAAATGTAGGGGTAGCGCACGTTCATGCCTTTGAGGTCGATGCAATACTGCACTATCATAAGCATTGCGTCCTGCTCCATCTTAGTGTCGTCGAGGAACGTATAGTATTCGTTATATTCGTTGGGGGTGAGCATGCGCTCGGGGAAAAGCCTTTGCAGGTGCGTATTGAAATCGTTCCACTTTTCGCCCTTATACTTCTTGGGCGGCTGCATGGATTTTTTGAGGCTCAGATACTTTATTTCAAGCGGCTCGCGCGACACTATCTGCAAAAGACCGCCGTTCTCGAATTCCTCGTAGACTTTTATAATCTCGTTTTCGGTCATATCGAGACGGGCGCAGAGCGCGTCGATAGAGTTGTCCTTTGCGGGATTGGCGCACAGATAAAGCCCGTAGAGATACACCTTTATCTGCTTCTCGTCGCAGGAGGGCAGATATTCGTTGATAAACAGATTGTCTACAAGCGTAAACGTTTCCATCAGATAATCGCTTGAAAATTTTGCAAAGCTCATCTCAACTCCTCCCGTGAAATGCTGATTTAGATTAGCACACTTTGCCGCGGGAAGCAATCTCTAAATCATCTGATTATAAAATATACTATATTTAGTGCCTTGACGCGGATTGGACACACATTTCAAAAGTCGCGGTCGGCGCGCGAGATTTTTTTTGCGCTCGCTATTGCCGAGGATTTTGCGATATGCTATTATATTGATAGCAAATACAAAGAGGTCACAATGAAAGTTTGGGCAAAAGTGATGAAAGGCGATAAAATCCTCAATGACGTGATATACGAGGAAAATTTGCCGCTCAATCAATCGGGATTTCAAACGCTTATGCAAGAGGTTGCTTATAAGCTCGACGTAGCAACGCCTGTGATACTCGCAACGCACTTAAAGCATCTTGAAAGGTTCAACAGAGTGAAGTTCCTTGCCCGCGACTTTATCGAGGACGTGGATTTCGACGTGCTAATTGTCGAGCGCGTGCTCGACGACAAAAAGCCGAAACTGTATCTCAATTATTGACGGCTTAACCGTAGGGGAGAAATTATGAAATTAGGGGTTAAGATAACGCTAATCGTCGTAGCCGTGTTTTTGCTTGCCGTTATCATAGCGATAAGCGTTTGCGCCGGCATAGCGGGGCGTATCAACGACAAAACCAAGCCGATAGACGCGCTGTCCGAGTGGCTTTCCTATATCGAGGACGAAACCCCGCTCAAAAGCATAGCAATCCCCGGGTCGCACGACTCCGGCTCGGAAAATATGATTTGGTTCAGCAAAACCCAAAGCCGAGACATCGCCGACCAGCTCGCCTGCGGCACGCGCTACTTCGACGTGCGCGTAAAGATGAAAAAAGGGGAGTGTCGCATTTATCACGGTCCCGCGTACGGGCTATATCTCAAAGACGTTCTGCGCGACGTGCGCGACTTTTTGATTGCAAATCCCTCCGAAACGGTGATACTCGACGTGCATAAGTTCGGCAACGGAGAGGCTAAGGCGAAAACCGCCGAATTGCTCGACGAATACCTCTTGGATATGTTTGTCGAAAAGGCGGACGGGCAAAGCGACTTGGAGTTTGTCGAAAACCTTACGCTCGGCGAGGTCAGAGGCAAGTGCATGCTCGTCTGGGGAGAGGAGGACGAGTACGCAAGCGACAACCGCTACTTCGTGCGCAACGACGACCACGGCGACGTGAACGTCGGTTGTTTGCAGTCCTTTTATACTAAGAATTGGAATTGGTACTATTCCTCTGAAAAATATATCGAAAAGGCAATCCCCGCATATATCGAAATGTACAAAAACAGCCGCGGCGGACTCTTTGTGTTGCAGGGTCAGCTTACGGACGGAGCGTTGATTATAGGACCGCGATACCGCGAGGGCTGTCACGAGAAAAATATGAACGACTGCGTTGTGTCGCTCGCCGACGACGAAAATCTTCAATATATCAATATCGTGATGCGCGATTATATCAGCCCTATAAAGAATTGCTATACGCTTACGCTCAACGTCGCAAAGGGCGTAGTTAAGGACGAATGCTCAGACGACTACGCGCGCATGATAGCGGACGTGGTAAACGGCTACGCTTAAACGGCGGATTTATCTATATATGTCCCGCAGAACGCCACGGTTTTGCGGGGCTTTTTTATATGCGGGTAAATTTTGTAAAATCTTGAATATTCCTACTCGTTTGAAAAATACTAAACTCAAATCGGAGGAATTATGGCTACAATCGGATCAACAATGACTACCGCCGGCATCGTCAGAAGAATAGACGAGCTTGGGCGTATAGTGATACCAAAAGAGATGAGAAGAACTATGCACCTCAAAGAGGGCGACGAGATGGAAATTCTCTCGAACGGCGACGCGCTTACGCTACGCAAGTACAGCAGTTTCGAGAGCGTACTGCCCATCATCAAATCGACGGCGAAGTTGCTCGCAAAGGCTACGGACGCTACGGTGCTTTTTGTGGACACGTCGTCCGTGACGGTCGCGGAGGGCAAAAACAAAAGGGCGTATCAATCGGCGGAGCTTAGCGACGGATTTTCAAACACGGTGCGTTTAAGACGCTCGGAGATTATCGAGGGTGCGGCGCTCAAAGACGTATTTTTCGACCGCGACGCGGATTGCAAATATCTTGTGCTCGAACCCGTCATAGTCGGCGGCGACCTCATGGGCGCGGCGCTTCTTTTGACGGATACGGCGCCGAGCGACACTGCGCGCGCATATATGAATTTCTGCGTCGAACTGATAGCTTCCGCTCTGCAATAAGATGAAAAAGAGGGCGTTAGATGCTTTAAAACGCAATAGGGGACGTATGCTGTCGGGCGCGGCGGTGCTGGCGGTCGGCAGTGTGCTCGCAAAGGTGCTCGGAGCGCTTTATCGCGTGCCGCTTACAAATATACTCGGCGCGGAGGGTATGGGAATGTATCAGTTGGTCTTTCCCGTATTCGCGCTGTTTATGGTGCTGTCAACGGCGGGAATACCTACCGCGCTTTCGCGTATGGTTGCAGAAAAACGCGCGGAGGGCGCGCCTACGAAAAAATATCTGCTATCCGCAATAATCGTGCTTATGGCTTTGGGCACGATGTTTGCGATACTCACGTTTACGCTTTCGGGACAGCTCGCAAAGTGGCAGGGCAACGGCGATACGCGCACGGGTTTTATGATTATCGCCCCGACGCTGATTCTCGTAAGCCTCATCGCGGGGTTCAGAGGCTGGTTTCAAGGCGAAATGTATATGCTCCCGACGGCTATATCCAACATAATCGAGCAGGTTGTCAAACTCGCGGTGGGCATAGGGCTTTCCCTAGCGTTTATCCCGCGCGGGGTCGTAGCCGCCGTCAACGGAGCGCTGCTTGGCATAGCCGCGTCCGAGGCGTGCGCGCTTGCGTATCTTATAGTCACCTATCTCGTTCGCGGGCGCAAGCTCAAACGCGAAATTATGCACGTCTCGCGCGAGGACGCGCGCGCTATGTTTAAGGTGGCGTTTCCCATTGCTATTGTCGCGGTGCTCATGCCGCTTTCAAATTTTTTCGACAGCGTGATTATCGTAAATATGCTGAAAAGCTCGGGCGTCGCTATGGATATTGCAACCGCACAGTACGGCTTGCTGTCGGGACCAGTAAACTCGCTCATCAATATGCCTATTGTCATCATTATGTCGCTTGCCGTCGTAGTCGTGCCGTCGGTTTCCGTCTCGCGCGTGCAGAGGGATATTGACGGAGTTATGCTCAAAAGCAGGCTGTCAATCAAGCTCGCCTATCTCATAGGCGTGCCGTGCGCGTTTTTCTTTATGGTGTTCGCGCCGAGGCTATTGCCTGTGATATATCCCGCGCTCACTCCCGCGCAACTCGATTTGACGGTGAGGTTATTGCGCGTAGTGTCGGCAAATATAGTGCTTCTGTCGTCGATGCAGATATACGTGTCTCTGCTCCAAGCCCTCGACAGAACCAAAAGCGCGGTTATCAGCCTTGCATGCGCGATAGTCGTCAAGGTGGTGTTGAGCGTCGTTCTTACAAAGTATATCGGCATAATGGGCGGAGCGCTCGCGTCGTTCGCTATGGCGGGAGTGGCGTTTTTGGGGGTGAATATCGCCTATTTTAAAATCTGCGGAATACATCTTGAAAAAAGTGTTGGTCTAAACCTGCTTAGCGGTGTTATAATGGCTCTTGCGGGGCTGGGAGTAAGCAGCCTTATCGAAAATAATATTATAGCGACCGTTGTTGGGTTCGTCGCGTGCGCGGCGGTGTACGTCTGGCTTGCGTTTCTGCTTGGCATAGTAGGGACGGAGGAGATAAATTATCTGCCGATGAAAAAGGTTTTGCGCGCCGTCCACAGAGTCGTGAGATTTTGGGAGTACAAAGATGAAAGTTGACGAAGTTTTAAAGGGATCGTATCAGCGCTACATAGCCGCGGATTTTTTGTCCGCGCGCTTTTTCAATAAGCGTATCCCGCTTGTGATAGCAGGCGTGAAGAAAGAGGATTTATCGGCGGTGCGAGATAAGCTCCTCGACAGCTACGGCGACGTGTCGCTCGTATGCGTGAAGGGCGAAAACGAAGCTGTCCTAAACGCGTCCGAGCTTGCGCTCGACAAGGACTGGGACGCGATAATTTTAGAGGCTTGCGCCGTCACGGATTGCAAGCGTTTCGACTTTTATGATTTTGTCGAAATCATGAAAAGACTGCGCGCCGACGACGGATGCGAATGGGATAGGGCGCAGACGCACGAGAGTATCAGAATAAACCTCATCGAGGAGGCTTACGAGCTCGTCGAAGCGATAGACTGCAAGAGCGCCGATATGATGAGAGAGGAGTGCGGCGACGTGCTTATGCAAGCCGTGTTTCACACTGAAATCGCAGAGAAGAACGGCGAGTTCAACTACGGCGATATGCTAACCGAACTATGCAGAAAACTCATCGACAGACACACTCATATTTTCGGCGCAAATCACGCAAACAATCCCGAGGAAGCGCTCGCGTTTTGGAACGAGGCAAAGAAGAAAGAAAAGAAGTATTCTTCCACTGCCGACTCCATGGAAAGAGTGCCTAAAAATCTTCCCGCATTGCTGTACGCAGAGAAGCTCCAAAAGCGCGCGAAAAAGGTCGGTTTCGATTGGAACAATCCGCTTGACGCCGTTGCCAAGGTCGTTGAGGAGCTCGAAGAAATCAAGAGTGCGGACGACGCGCACAAGGTCGAAGAAGCGGGGGATTTGCTGTTTGCCGCTGTCAACGTAGCGCGCCTCTACGGGGTCGAGCCCGAGATGGCTTTGCGCGAGGCGAGCTATAAGTTTTTGCGCAGATTTGCTTCTGTTGAAAAGCTCGTCGAGCAGAGCGGAAAGCAAATGAGCGACTATTCGCTTGAAGAACTCGATAAATTCTGGGAGCAGGTGAAAAGCGAAGAAAACGGAAAACTTTAAGCAAACAGTTTTCCGTTTTGCCGATTTTTGAAATACATAAAAATTCAGTCCTCTAAAAAATGCCGTTTTTTATAATACTTTTACAAAAATCCGCATTTTTTAGAATACGTCTTATATCAAAATCGCACTAAACAGTAGCATTTTTAAAAATCGCTAATTCAAAGGAAGCGTATGCAGATTGGCGGCGTAAATTTAAAAAGCAATTTGGTTTTTGCTCCGATAGCGGGATTTTCCGACGCGGGATTTCGCCATCTTTGCGCGCGCTTCGGAGCGGGGCTTACGTATACGGAACTTGTAAGCGCAAAGGGATTGGCGTATGGCAACAAGGGCACGGAGGAGTTGCTCGCGTCGCTCGATAGTCCCTGCGCCGTACAGCTTTTCGGACATGAGCCGGAGTTTATGTATAGGGCGGCAAAGGACGAGCGACTTAAAAAATTCGACGTCATCGACATAAATGCGGGTTGCCCCGTAAAGAAGATTTTCGGAAACGGCGACGGCAGTGCGCTTATGCTGAATCCGACTCTTCTCGGCGAGGTCGTGCAAGCAGTTTGCGAGGGCTCGAAAAAGCCAGTCACCGTCAAGATGAGAGCGGGCGTGGAAGAGGGTAAACCGCTTGCCGTCGAGTGCGCGGTCGCGGCGCAAAAATACGGCGCTTCGGCTGTCACTGTTCACCCTCGATACAGGGCGCAATTTTACAGCGGACTCGCCGACCATTCTATCACGCGCGAGGTCAAAAACGCGGTCGATATTCCCGTCATCGCAAACGGCGATATTGCGGATAGAGCAAGCCTTGAAAGGGTCAAGGAGCTTACGGGCGCGGACGGATTTATGATAGGCAGGGGCGCGCTCGGCAGGCCTTATATTTTTGCGGAACTTAGCGGACTCGCCTACGACTACGACAGGGGCGAATGTGTGCGCGAGCATATAGAAATTCTGCGCCGCTTTATGCCGGATAGGGTCGTCGCAAACGTGATGAAACTACAACTGTGCCATTACGCCAAGGGCGAGGATTTTGCAAAGACCGTCCGCGTGCTCGCAGGCGAGGCAAAGACGCTCGACGACATATTTGAGATAGTCAATAACTATTTAGACGATTGACACTTGTTACGAAGTTTTGAACGCGACGCGCAGGGCGCGGAGGAAGGGAGTGCCAAGCACCAGAGTTGGGTGACGTAGCGATTGTGGCGTAGCCCAATCGCAAGGCACACAACAAGTACAAGTGAGCGGGCAAGTGTTGTTTATATGCCCGCGAACGAGTGGCATAATCTCGCACTCGTAAGAGTGTCGAGCGGACGATACTCGACGTGCGCGCGCCGACTTCCCATCCCGCGAGCGACGAGAAATTAAGTAGACAAAGAGCGAGCTACGAGGAGCGTCGTGTTCGAGTGGGAGGGGAAAGCCCGCAGGGAAGGGGTGGGTTATTTTATTTAGAGTGCACAACGCTAACTGTAAAAGAGGAATATATTATGTTTAACATAGTTTTAGTTGAACCCGAAATCCCGCAGAACACGGGAAACATAGTTCGCACCGCCGCGGCAACGGGGAGCAAGGTGCATCTTATCAAGCCGCTCGGCTTTGACATAAGCGACAGGGCGTTGAAGCGCGCGGGGCTTGATTATTGGCACTTGACGGATTTCATCGTATACGAAAACCTCGCCGACTTTTTTGACAAGAACAGGGACGGTCGGTTTTGGTATCTCACCACCAAGGGCGCAAAGCGCTACGACACTGCGGATTTCAAGGAGGGCGACTACCTCGTGTTCGGCAAGGAGACGAAAGGGCTTCCCGAGGAGCTTCTTCACGACAACTACGACAGAGCGATACGCATACCTATGATAGCCGAGGCGCGCAGTTTAAATCTTTCCAACTCGGTTGCGATAGTCGTATACGAGGCAATCCGTCAGACGGGCGCGTCGCACCTGCTCGAACAGGGACATTTGACGAAGTTTTGAAATGATGATAAAAAGCAACCCGTCGTTGCGAGGATTTTGCCGTTATCGGCAAAATTCTTTTTATTTTTGCAGATTTAGCCTGTATTTTTGCCGTTATCGGCAAAAATATTTGAAAAGTTGTGCAAAATAGTTTATTTTTTGCCGATAATGGCATATAATAATCACGAAAGGTGAACTATGAAATATTTATCCGTATCCGAAATCGCCAAAGTGTGGGGAATATCCGAGCGCAGTGTGCGCAACTACTGCGCAAGCGGACAGATTGACGGCGCGTATCTCGTCGGCAAAACTTGGAACGTGCCCGAGGACGCTATAAAGCCCGCACGCAAAAATGCTTCGGGCGGTTTGCTCGAACGCTTGCAGTACGAAATGAAAAACGGAGTATCGGGAGGCATCTATCACAAGATACAAATCGACTTGACCTACAACTCAAATCATATCGAGGGCAGTAGGCTGACGCACGACCAAACGCGCTATATCTACGAGACGAATACCGTCGGAGTGGAGCAGTCCGCGCTGAACGTGGACGATATAGTCGAAACCGCAAATCACTTTAAGTGCGTTGATATGATTATCCAAAACGCAAAGCGTCCTCTGTCGGAGGCGTTTATCAAGGAGCTTCACCGCGTGCTCAAAAGCGGCACGTCCGACAGCCGCAAGAGTTGGTTTGCCGTGGGGGATTACAAGCGGCTTCCCAACGAGGTCGGCGGAAACGAGACTGCGCTTCCTAAGGACGTATCGGCAAGGGTAAAGGAGTTGCTTTCAACCTACAACGCGATAGAAAACGTAGGCTTCGAGGATATATTGGATTTTCACCATAAGTTTGAAATCATTCACCCGTTTCAAGACGGCAACGGACGCATAGGCAGGCTGATAACGTTCAAGGAGTGTTTGCGCAATAATATCGTGCCGTTTATCATCGACGAAAATCTGAAACCCTACTATTATCGCGGCTTAAACGAGTGGCGTAAAGTGCGCGGATATTTGAAAGATACCTGCCTAAGCGCGCAGGATACGTTCAAGACATATCTCGATTACTTCAAAATAAAATATTGAATATTTAAAATCAGTTTAAAAATTGGTTTTCCCCAAGAGGTAGTCGATAGATACGTCAAAATAATCGGAAATTTTTAAAAGCATTTCAAAACTGCATTCTCTTTCGCCGCGTTCCCAAAAGTTGATTAGGCGTGTAGAAACTTGGAGATATGCGGCAAGCTGTTTGCACGTCATATTTTTCTCCATTCTAATTTCCTTTAATCGTTCTGCGAATTTTACTGTCATATAAATAATTTTAGAACTAAATGTTCTCCTATGCTTGACTGCGAACAAAATGTTCGCTATGATTTGATTACGATTATTATTCTACGGAGAAGACAAAATATGTTTAAAATATTAAAGTGTCCGTCTTGCGGAGCGGAACTGGAAGCGGACGAGACTAAAAATGTTTTGACCTGCTCTTGCGGCAACAGGTATAAAAATCCCTACTACAACGATATGGAAAATGCTCTCGTTAATCCGACTGATGAAAAGCGCACTATACTTGCAAGACTGTTTGCACTGCGCGCTTCCTATTTTTACGTAAACGAACACAGGGATAAAATAAAGGAAAACACGGGGGAAATAAACAGTATCATCTCAGATAAGGTTTCCAAGTCCGAACAGAGAATCAAGCAGTTGAATAAATCGAAACTCGGCTACGATGATGTTAAAGTCAAACATGTTAACGGCGTAATGAAGGAGCTTGAAGAAGAAAGGACGGCGCTCTATAAAGGCAAAGTTGATGGGGAGTTCGTTTTTGGTATATTGTCAATTATTTTTATCGTTTTGGGAATTGCCGTAATCATTGCCACGACTATACTTATGTGGAAAGGAAAAATGCCTTATCCTGTTTGGAATGATGATATGATACGTCTGGTCGAGCAAAATGATACAATCGATTTATTCCTTGTGACGTTGGGATGGGGTGCGGCTTTCGGTGTCGGTACGGCTGTCGCGTTGGAATTGATTATGACGATAATCAGTTTAATTAACATAGCGGTTCAACGAGCGAATAAGGGTATTGGAGAGGCGTCTATCTCTCGCAGAAAGAAAAAGTATGGAGACTCTAAGAAATGTCAAAAAGCGTTGGCGCCTCTTTTGATTGAAAACGACGAGCGCAACCAAGGTATAGACGCTCAAATCGAGATGGAACAGGAAATTATTGCTAAGCAGGTTGCCATAATCGACGAAATCAAAAGCGATAACGCGGCATTGGAGGATTACGTCAATGCCTGTATGGAGTTGCTCGAAGAACAGTTCAACGATTTGATATACGTAAGCGATTGGGATAATCTGGACTATATCATTTATCTTTTTGTGACAATGCGAGCAAGCAACATGAAAGAAGCCCTGCAACTGCTCGACGAACAAAAACGAGCCGAGCAACTTATAAAAGTTGTACAGGATTCTACGGCGTATCTGGCTAAGAATATTAACTCTGCGCTCCGAGGTTTAAAGCAAGATTTGGATAGAGAATTCAAAAAGGTCAACGACAATATGTCAGAGATGGAGAAGAAATTAAGTAGCAGTATAAGCAGTTCTGCAAGTCGTACCAGAAAGTATATAGGCGACTGTACTGCTTATTTGGCAGGCTATGTATACGATTGTACACGTTATTAACGAATAACGTTCGTGAACGATTTTAATTAAATAATAAGCCCGAATGGCAATTAGAGACAGTATTAGGGCGTTGCCGTTTGGGTATTTTAATTTTAACATCGATTTACTAAAATTTCCAAAATTTGGTTTTAAATATTGATATATTTTTGTCAATATGTTATATTGTTTAACGTATTATGCGTGTGTACGCGCACGCGTGATATAAAATCAAAAATAATTTCATAAGGAGATAAAAATCTTATGGCAAAACTTACAATCCGCGACATTGACGTCAAGGGCAAAAAGTGCCTTTGCAGATGCGACTTTAACGTCCCGATGGTTGACGGCGTTATCACCGACGAGAACCGTATCAACGGTGCGCTTCCCACCATCAAGTATCTCGCAGAGCATGGCGCAAAGGTGATACTTTGCTCGCACATGGGCAAGCCTCACAACATTTATACGGAGGGCTTCGGGCTTACCAAAAAGGAGAAGAAAGCCGTCGAAAAGCTCCCCGAGGCTGAAAGAGCCGCCGCTACTGCGGAGTATCTCGAAAAGGCTTTGAAAAACGACCCCAAAAAGTTTACGCTCAAACCCGTGGCGGACAGGCTCGCCGAGCATTTCCCCGACAGGGTGACGTTTGCAACCGACCTCGTAGGCGAGGACGCGCACGCAAAGGTTACCGCTATGAAGGACGGCGATATTGTGCTGCTTGAAAACACTCGCTTCTACGCGGGCGAGGAGAAGAACAGCGAGGAGCTTTGCCGTCAGCTTGCGGATTTTTGCGACGTATACGTAAACGACGCGTTCGGCACGGCGCACCGCGCCCACGCTACGACTGCGGGCATCGTGCAGTACGGCTTTGCAAAGACAGCCGTCAGCGGCTTCCTCATCGAAAAGGAGCTTAAATTCCTCGGAAACGCGGTTGAAAATCCCGTGCGTCCTTTCGTCGCAATTCTCGGCGGCGCAAAGGTTGCGGATAAGCTCAACGTCATCGACAATCTTCTCACCAAGTGCGACACGCTCATCATCGGCGGCGGAATGGCGTATACGTTCATCAAGGCGCAGGGCGGCACAATCGGCACGTCCTTGGTTGATGACGAAAAAATCGAATACTGCAAGAGTATGCTTGAAAAGGCAAAGACTCTCGGCAAAAATATCTATCTGCCCGTGGATACGATGGTCGCGCCCGCGTTCCCCGATCCCATCAACGAGCCTATCGAGGTGGAGTGCGTAGACAGCATGGCAGTCCCCGCAGACAAGATGGGGCTTGACATCGGCGTCAAGACGCAGGAGCTGTTTGCCGACGCTATCAAGAGTGCAAAGACCGTCGTTTGGAACGGACCTATGGGCGTCTTTGAAAACCCCACCTGTGCGCAAGGCACGATAGCTGTCGCAAAAGCCATGGCGGAGACCGACGCAACCACTATCATCGGCGGCGGCGACAGCGCCGCGGCAGTCGCGCAACTCGGCTTTGCCGACAAGATGTCCCACATTTCAACGGGCGGCGGCGCTTCGTTGGAATTCCTCGAAGGGAAAGTTCTTCCCGGCATCGCCTGCCTAAATGAATAAATAAAACTTGCTATTTGCGCCCTTTTGTGTTTTTCGCAAGAACTTGGCACACCACGTACGTTTTGTACGTTGGGTGTGACCAAAACCTTGCGAGAAAACGCAAAATCATCGCAAATAATCAAGTTTTTCTTGTCGTGAATATAAGTTTATGCTCCTGTGCAAACAACCTTATTCTTTCAAGAATAACCTTATTTACACCATAAACTTACAAACCGAGTTAAAACTCAAACTTAAAACCATTCTTGAATTAGTTTCAAGACAACAATAAAATATTTTAGAGGTAAAAATTATGTCAAGAAAAGCAATTATCGCAGGAAACTGGAAGATGAATAACACCATCGCAGAAACCAAAAACTTGATTTCGGAGCTTATCCCTCTCGTCAAGGACGCGGAGTGCGACGTGGTTATCTGCACGCCTTACACCGACCTCGCTACGGCTGTCGAGATGACGAAGGGCACTAACATCAAAGTCGGCGCAGAAAACGTGCACTGGGCGGAAAAAGGCGCGTTCACGGGCGAGATTTCCGCAAAGATGCTCGCCGAGCTCGGCGTAGAGTACGTCATCATCGGACACAGCGAACGCCGTCAGTATTTCGGCGAGACGGACGCGACCGTCAACGCGAGGACAAGAGCCGCTTTGGCGGCAGGGCTTAAACCCATCGTCTGCGTAGGCGAAACTCTCGAAGAGCGCGAAAGCGGCAAGGTCGAGGAAGTGCTCGTGCGTCAAACAAAAGGCGCGTTCGAGGGTATCGAAAAAGAAGAGCTTGAAAATATCGTCATCGCATACGAACCCGTTTGGGCTATCGGCACAGGCAAGACCGCTACGGCGGAGGTCGCAAACGAGACCATCGCAATCATCAGAAACACCATGGCGGAGCTTTATTGCCCCAAGTGCGCCGAAAACAGAGTGCGTATCCAATACGGCGGAAGCATGAACCCGAAGAACGTCAAAGAGCTTATGGCTATGCCCGAGATTGACGGCGGACTTATTGGCGGAGCTTCTTTAAAAGCTGTTGATTTCTCTAACGTAATAAACTATTAAAACTTGCTATTTGCGCCCTTTTGTGTTTTTCGCAAGAACTTGGCGCACCGTGTACGGATTGTACACTGGGTGCGACCAAAACCTTGCGAGAAAACGCAAAATCATCGCAAATAATCAAGTTTTAGAATGCTGTTTTAAAACAACTAACTTATTTTAAGGAAAACAAATATCATCCAAATAATAACGTTAAGCGTTAACTTAACTCTAACTTTATAGGGATTGCTATGAATAAACTTGTTCTTGTAGTTATGGACGGCGTAGGCAAGTCGAAAACGGGGCTTGGCGACGCTGTGACAATGGCAAATACGCCGACGCTCGATAAGTTGCTTGCGGAGTGTCCGCATACGTATATCAAGGCGCACGGCACGGCTGTCGGCTTGCCCTCCGACGAGGATATGGGCAACAGCGAGGTCGGACACAATGCGCTCGGGTGCGGACAGGTGTACTCGCAGGGCGCGAAGCTCGTCGAGGAGGCTATTGAAAGCGGCAATATATACGATTCCGCCGCTTGGCAGGAGCTTAAAAACAACTGTGTGAAAAACGTAAGCACTATGCACTTTATCGGCTTGCTCAGCGACGGAAACGTACACAGCAATATCGGGCATTTGCTCGCGCTCGTCCTGCACGCGAAAAAGGACGGCGTAAGAAAGGTGCGCGTACATATTCTGCTTGACGGCAGAGACGTTCCCGCGACGTCGGCGCTCACCTACGTAGAAGCGCTTGAAAACACCCTCGAAAGCCTCAACGACAGCTCGTTCGACGCAAAAATCGCCTCGGGCGGCGGTCGTATGAAAATCACGATGGACAGATACTTCGCCAACTGGGATATGGTCAAAGCGGGCTTCTATACGCACGTTTACGGCGAGGGCAGAGGTTTTGCAAGCGCGACGGAGGCGATTGAAACTTATCGCGCCGAAAACGAGGGCATCATCGACCAAGACCTGCCCGCATTCGTCATCAAAGAGGACGGAAAGCCCGTCGGAGCTATGGCGGACGGCGACAGCGTGATACTCTTTAACTTCCGCGGCGACCGCGCAATCGAGCTTTCTATGGCGTTCGACAACGAGGCGTTCAGCGCCTTTGACAGAGGCAATATGCCCAAGGTGCTGTATGCGGGCATGTTGCAATACGACGGCGACTTGCATTTGCCGAAGAGGTTCCTCGTCGAGCCGCCGCAAATCAAGTATACTCTAAGCGAAAAGCTCGTCGAGCTCGGCGTGAAGTCCTATGCGGTCTCTGAAACGCAAAAGTACGGTCACGTGACGTATTTTTGGAACGGCAACCGTTCGGAAAAGTTCAGCGATAAGCTGGAAGTTTGGGAGGAAGTGCCGAGCGACAAGGTGTCGTTCGACGAGCGTCCTTGGATGAAATCCGCAGAAGTGACCGATAAGGTCATTGCGGCTATCGAAAGCGGGGAGTACGGCTTTATCCGTTGCAACTATCCTAACGGCGATATGGTTGGACATACAGGCAGTCTTGACGCGACAATAATCGGCGTTGAGGCAGTGGACCTCGCACTTGCAAGGCTGTTGCCGGTTGTGAAACGCAACGGCTATACGCTTATAGTCACGGCGGACCACGGCAACGCGGACGAAATGCTCGAAAAAAACAAGAAAGGTCAGATTGCCGTCCGCACGGCGCACAGCTTAAACGTAGTTCCGTTTATTGTATACAATGCGGATTGCGAGATTGCCGAGGGCGAGTTCGGATTGTCCAACGTTGCGGCGACTGCTATGACGCTTATGGGGTTGCCTGTTGACTCACACTGGGACAAAAGCATTATAATTTAGCGATGATATTTAAACGCAATTAAAAAGCGCTCTCGTAAAGAGGGCGCTTTTCATATAAATATTTACATTTTTTAATATGTCTTTTTTCCCTCAATATCAATAAGCCCGAGTATATAATCGGCTTCAACGTCGAGTAAGGAGCACAAATTAGCAAACGTATCAAGTGCAGGCATTGACTTTCCTTTTACATATTGATTGACAGTCTGATGAGACAAATTCAATTTCTTTGCAATCTCGGATTGAGTCAGTCCACTGCTCGTGATAGCCTCGATTAAGTTTTTTCTTATCTGTTCCAACGTATACACAACACCATACTCCTAATATGACCATAGCGGGTGATGACTGCAATTTGCTTGACGTGCAAACGGCGTTTTCGTTATTTCAATCGGTTAGATTGCTTGAATTTAGGCTTCGCGGCTGTACTCTGCCGTTGACATATCGTTTTCAAGGGAGGATTGCGCAGTTGCTTCGGGGAGGATGTTCGAGTCGGATGGCGGAGGCATAAGCGGAGTTTTGTCGTTTTTGTATAACAGTTTCAAAAACAGCGGCGCAAGCAGGGCGGAAATGACTACAAGCAGTATCACAAACGGCATTATCGCAGGATTTATCATGCCGTTGTCAATGCCTTTTTGCGTACAGACTATGACGACCTCGGCGCGCACCATCATACCTATGCCCACGCGCAGGCTGTCCTTGACGGAGTATTTGCAAATAAGCGAACCCGCGCCGCAACCTATCACTTTGCCCAACAGTCCCGCGAGGATAAAGCAAACACCGAAGCCCGCCATAGTCGCGGTGATGCCCGAAAAGTCTGCGGTGATGCCGATATTTGCAAAGAATACCGGCGCGAAAATCATATAGTTGCTGATTTCGATTTTGCGATTGATATACTCGCGGTCGTGCACGGTGGCGAAAATAAGCCCCGCGACGTACGCGCCCGTTATGTCGGCAATGCCAAACCATTCCTCTGCGGCGTAGGCGAAAAAGAAGCAGACCGCAAAGCCCAAAATGGGAATTCTGCGCGTGTGCGGTCTTTTCTTTTGAATATAGTTGATTGCAAAGTGCAGGGCGACCCCGATTGCGCCCGCGGCGGCGAAAAAGCCTATCATCTTGCCGATGACAATGCCGACCTCTTTTGCGCCCGTGCCGTGGTCGAGGCTGATAAAGAGCGACAGTAAAATCACGCCGATGATGTCGTCTAAGATTGCGGCGGTGATAATCGACGTGCCTACTTTCGAGTTGAGTTTGCCGAGTTCTTTAAGAGTGGCGACTGTGACGCTCACCGAAGTTGCCGAGAGTATCGCGCCGTAAAACAGGTTGTGAAAAGCGTTTTCGCTCACGTGCGCGAAGCCGCCGTTGAACGCGGTCGCAACCAAAAAGCCGAACACCATCGGCACCGCGACGCCGAGGATTGTAATCAACACCGACGGAACTCCGCAGGATTTAAACTGCTTGAAATCCGTCTCTATGCCGGCTGAGAACATTATCAAAATCACGCCGATTTTAGCGAGAAAAGACAGCCCTTGCAGGGTGTCGTCGGTGAGTACGTTCTGATTTGGAATGAGCTTAATAAGCCCGAGCAAAATGCCCGCGACCAACATTCCGACAACTTGCGGCAGTCCCAGCTTTTTCCCCACGAGAGAGAAAAACTTAGACAGAAGCAAAATCAGCGCCAGAGGGAGGAGGAGTTCGAACGCTTCCGAACTGCCTGCCGATAACAAATCGTTTGAAAACATATCGTATCACCTCGTTGATTGTTATGTTATACTCTTTTGCAGTTGACAAGTCAAGCAATTTGGCGAAAATTGCGGGTTAAACGCCGCGTTGCGACCTATCATTGTATCGTATACGCTTAATTTTGTTGACAATAATGTTATATATTGATAAAATACTATAAGCTATTATCTATAAATACGCGCGCAACACGCGTGCGTGTGCGAGGCTAAATGGATACGTTGTCCTTACTTACGCAGATACTCGAAGTGATTGTCGAATGCGCAAAGGTCGTGGCGATTATAGTTGCGATACTGTTCGGCGTTGCTTTTTTGAAGTATCTTTCGCTTAGGGGCAGCGTGCTTTTGCCGAGCGTAAAAGCCACGGCGTTCGTCTTGTCGGTGGTCAGCGCAAACGTTGCCGCGGCAATGAGTTTCTGCGCGTTTTTATGGTTGCGCTTTATAACGGTTTTTTCGTCCTTTTCGGGCGGAGTTACGTTATTATTCGTGCTGTTTGCAATCGTGCTATGCTACGAAATTGCGATGCGTCTCGATTTATACAAGCGCGGGTCGATAGAACTTTTCAAATGCAACCCCGATACCAAAAAATTGAGTACGGCGGCGTGTAATTTATCAAACTCCTATTTGGCGATAACGCCTGTTCTTTTATCTTGAAAATCCCTTTGTCATTACGTTTTTTTACATACGCGGTTTTCGCGTGCGTATTTCTATTTTAAATACTTTCAAAGCCGAGGGACGTTTGCGCCCTTGCGGTTAAGAAAATCCGCAACCTTGCGGATATGACAAAGGAGAATAATATGCTAACTATAAGTCATCTTGTAAAAACCTATCCAAAAAGCGACAGAGTTGCCGTTGACGATATATCTTTTGAATTGCGTCCCGGCGAAATCTTCGGATTTCTCGGACAGAACGGCGCGGGAAAATCCACCACGATAAAGTGCCTTACGGGCATACTGCCGTTTGACGGCGGCACAATCGAAATCTGCGGCTACGACATACAAAAAGAACCTATCAAGGCAAAAATGCAGATGGGCTACGTCCCCGACAACCATTCCGTCTACGAAAAGCTGACGGGCAGGGAGTACGTCAATTACGTCGCCGACCTCTACAAAGTGCCGACCGACCTGCGCGCCGAACGCCTCGAAAGATTTGCAAAACTGTTCCGCTTGGAATATGCAATCGACAAGCAAATAAAATCATACTCGCACGGAATGAAGCAGAAGATTTGCATCATAGCCGCGCTGATACACGAGCCTAAACTCTGGGTGCTCGACGAGCCTATGATGGGTCTCGACCCGCAGTCCACCGCGGAGATTATAGCCCATATGCGCGAGCACTGCGCAAAAGGCAATACGGTTTTCTTTTCAAGTCACAACCTCGATTTAGTCAAAAAGCTGTGCCACAGAGTCGCAATCGTCAACGAGGGCAAGCTCATCGACCTATTCGACCTCGCGGGCAACGAAGAGAATAAAGCCAACCTCGAAGAGAGGTTCTTCCGCATTACGGGCACTTATGAGGAGAGGCTGTTTGAGGATTATATCGCGCAGGAAAGCTCGGATATGCGTCCCGATATGCCGATTGTAAAGGCGAACGAGGCGGAAAAACCCGTCGAAGCCGATAACAGCGACGAGGTCGCCGAAAATGCTGTCGATAGTGCGACGGACGAAGCCGAACAACCCGACGGGGTTGCAAACGACGACGCGGCGGCGGTCGAGGAGGATATTCTGTAATGAAAGGCGAATTTTCAATTCAAAGCGTGAAAACGCTTTTCAAGTTGGATTTGCTTTCCCGTTTCGGCTCTACGCACAAGGTCGGAGTCAAAAACAGAATATTGCAAGTTTCCAACTATCTGTTTTTTGCCGCGATATACGCTCTGCTTATATACGGCATATACTATCTCACAAAGATGTTCGCCGGCGACGGCGGTCTCAGGATTGAGTTTTTGACGGTTGCAAACACGATTACCATGGTCATAGCAACCGCAATCAGCACCGGCGCAGTCATCAAAAACCTATATCAAAACGGCGATAACGAAATGCTCTTGCGCTTCCCCGTGAGCGGCAAAGAAATCCTCGTGGCAAAGACGATTTACTGCTTTTTGCACAACCTCATCGTATGCGCGTTGCTTATGCTCCCGTTTTTGATTTCTTACGGCGCCGTTTCGCACGCGCACACGGGTCACTTTTTCGGATACTTCGGGCTTACGATACTCTCGTCGTTCCTGCCGTTTTTCATTGCGAATATCATCGCAGTGCCCGTGATGAAGTTGATGAACAAGGTCAAAAACAGGTTTATCATCGTGCTTATTATCACGATTTTGCTGATTTGCGGCGTTTTCATCTTCTATCTTACCTCGCTTAGCACCTTCCTCAACTATCTTAGGAGAGAGGGCGAGACGCTTACTTCGAGCGGCACTCTCGAATATTTCCGCCGATTTGCAAACGCGGCGTATCCTTTCAGATTATACGCGGACGTTGCGGGCGGACAGATGTTCAGCGGGTTGTCGTCGGGGCAGTTGGCGTTGAGATACCTTTATATATTCCTCATCAACGCGGCGCTCGGCGTAATAGCCTACTTCATCACTACGAGGGAGTATTATAAGACGATACTTTACGGCATCGAGACGGAAAAGGCTTCCTTCAAAAAGAATGTCAAGGACAAGCAACGCTCCGCGCCGTGGGCTTTGTTTAGACGCGAGTTTTATCTGATACTGCGCAGTTTCAACTATTCATTCCAATACTTCGCTATGGCATGCGCCGCTCCCGTGATGGTGTTTTTCTGCAACCGTCTCGCCGCGAGTATGGGCGCAGAGAGTCTCGGCTCAAACATAATGCCGGGGCTTACGCTTATGGTCATAATCATATTCGTCACCATAGTCGTATCATTTGCGTCTACGAGCATTTCACGAGAGGGCAACTGTTTTTATCATACAAAGATAATCCCCGTGACTTATACGACCCAGACGCTCGTCAAGTTTGCGCTTTACGCGAGCGTAGCCACGTTATCGGTCGCGCTATGCTGTATGGTGTCGGGCATCTACTACACGACGGACGCGGGCGACCACATGCTTAAAGCCACCGATGTGCTTGCGATATTTGCGATAAGCGAAATCATCGTCGTAAGCCTCACAAGCCTGTTTATGCTCATAGATATAAAGTCGCCGACTTTCAACGTCGCGGGCGACGGCGAGCTTGTCAGCGCAAACAAAAATGTCGCGCTCGCAATGGTCGTCGGCTTTGCGGTGGCAATCCTTTACGGCGTATTCGCAATGATTTTCAGCTTTATTCCTATAAAAATAGGGAGCTGGCAAATCTCGGCGCTTGACGGAGATATAGGGGGCGTGTACGTTATACTCCTGCTTATCTCCCTCGTGCTGTTGGGGGCGAGCCTTTCGGCTCTGTTTGTCAACCTCAACAGAAAATACCACAGGATTATACCGTAAAAGGAGGATAGTTTATGAAAAAAGTTATGATAGGTATCCTCATTTTGATACCGGTACTGATACTGCTTATCGTTGCGGCAGTGTCCAATTTCTTGAAAATCAACGCCGTCATCGCGGTTGACAGTATGTCGGTCGTGCATAAGGTCGGAGATAAAGCGTCGCAAGAGGCGGAAAGTTTAGACCTCGAATTTTCGGGCGAGTTGCTAAGCGGCAGGTTCGACGAGCTGCTTGCAATCAAGATTACGCCCGACTACGCAAACCACTATACGATTACTTGGAAAATCTCGGACGTTCAGTTTACCGACGAGCGTTCCCAAAACGAGCGCAAAAAGTACGAGGCGGATCGTGACGCGCACAATAAGTACGTTGCGGATTATAATAGCTATAACAATCAAATTAAGAATTGCGAAACAATAATCGAAAACGCAGAGAAAAAGCTCGCAGAGGACATCGCCGCAATACGCGCAAGCTCGCTTACCCAAAATTTGAAAACCGAGAGGATAGAAGCGCTCGAAGAGGATTTCGCCGCGTTGAAAGCCGAAAACGAGGCTAAAATCGCCGATTACAAATCCAAACAAAGCGCGCTCGTCGATACGGATGTCAACTACGTTGCCGATGCCGCGATGCTCGTGGACGATAATGGCAAAGAGGTGGACGGAAATACGTCGAGCAAGTTTTTGGTCAACTCGTATTGCAGTTTCAAACTCAACATATCCGCAACCGCCAACGTCAGCAAGACCCTGCGCGTAAACGTCAAGGGTTATAACGTCGAGGATATTTCCGTCGTGGACGTAAACGGCGAGACTGAAAGCGCAATTAGCGTCGGCGACAAGTTGCGCCTCAACGCAAACTATATCCCCGTCAGCAGTATCGTAAGCACAACCGAATGGGAAAGCTCCGACCCGAGCGTCGCAAGCGTTGACCAAAACGGCGTAGTGACTGCGCATAGCGCGGGCACGGCGAATATAACCGTCAAAGCCGACCGCCACGACACGGGCGAACTTGTCACAAGCACGGTAGCGCACGTCGTCACCGTGAGCGCGGGCGCAAGCAAGTTCGGAAGCGAATTCAGCACGTCTAAACCGTTTTCACTAAATGCAGTCGGCATAAATCCCGATGATGTGATTTCGTATGAAGGTTGCGAGATAGGCACGGAAGAAAACGAAAGCAAAGTAGCTTTCACGAGCGACGTAGCGCATATCGTCACGCAAAACGGGACGGTTACAGTCAACAGGTGCGGCGATGACGATATAGAAATCGAAAACGCAAGCGTTTATGAAGCGACCGACGGCTACGTATTCGAGGTCAGCGCGCTTGCGCTCAAACTCCGCGCCGTTTGGAAAGACGTGTTGAAAGAGGGCGAGCCGAACGGCGTAACTTGGGCTTCGAGCGACGCTAAGATTGTCACGGTCGCCCAAAACGGCGAGGTGTCGGCGGTTTCGAGCGGACTTGTGGACATAACCGCAACGAGAAACGGCAAGTCGTCAAGCCTCACGCTCAACGTACAAATCAAGCTCGCTTCTATGAACCTGCGCACGGGCAATGACTACTACGCCGTCGGTCTTGCGCGCGAAACGGTCTTTGCCGCAGAGAAATACAGATTTGACACCGACAGCCACGAAAAGACGGTCAACAACGTGCTCATCGAGATTATCGATGCACCCAAGAGAAGTCAGTTCGACAGCGACAGCGAGTTTAAAAAGCAACTCGCCACGTTCTACAACGCGTATAAGTACGAGATAATTTCGGGCGGCGACTACGCCTACTTCTCCACCGACGAAAGCGAGCCTAACAGACTCATCTTCATTCCCTCCGCACTCGAAGGCAAGGGCAAGCAGACTATAAACGTCAAGGTCAGCGCAAAGTATCCCAAGTACGCAGGCAACGACAGGTTCACCTCGGAAGAGGTCGCAATCAAGGTCATCTACGGCGTGGAGGTCAACAATATCGCGGAATTCTATAAGGCGAGCGATGACCAAAAGGCTTACGCCTATGCGGAAGGCAATCTGCAAGAGAGGACGATCGCTTTCGAGCATACCAACACCGAGCGCGGCAGAAACGATTTATATAGGCTTTACAATTCGGAGCACAGCCTAAGGACGTACGGAATTTCCGTCATGAACACCCTCAGATACGAGGATAAGCTGGATGATAAGGGAAATCCCCTCGAAATCCGCGACGAAAACGACGTCAAGGCATACGGCGACGTGTACGGCAACAACAACTGGCTCACTGCCGAGCGCAATCAGATTCACAACGTGGACGCTATGCTGTGGATTGTTTGGAGCAACGTCACCGTCAGCAACCTCAATCTGCGCGCAAACAAGATGGATAAGGACGGCACGCTCAGCGCCGACGAGACGGACGGACTCAAAGGACAGAGCATCCAAATTTATTCCTGCGACGACTATAAAACAAACCGCATAAGCAACGTTCGCGTGGAATACTGCATACTCGAAAATGGGCGCAGGGCAGGTCAATCCTACAACGCGGACTACGTTTTAGACGGCATCGTCGTGAGAAATATGGCTTCGTGTGCGTTCTACATTCCCGCGCGCATGTACCCAATAGAAGAGGATGGGAAGTACGTCACATATCCCGTGTACTCGCATATGACCTTGAATAACTGCGTCTTTGCAAACTGCTTAAATACTATCGCGTCGTTCAGCTACGAGAGATTTTCCGTCACGTCCGAGGACGACCCGTTTGGCGATTGCGACTCGGGCGACGGCAGATTTATCCGCGACGACCTCGCCGCAAATGCCGCGTACTTTAAAAAATATTTCTACGACGAGGGCATAAATACGCAGGTGAGACAGACGGGCTTCCTCGACATTTACAACTGGCAGAACGTGAAAATCGCAAACTTCGTAGATACGGGCGACGCAAAGACCAATAGTTTGATAGTCGGCTTTGCATCGGATATTTTCAGATATGCGGACGCTTTCAAGAGTTGCCGCTATATCGACTCCGACAAAGAGTGCTATATCCATATGGGCTTTGTCACGACGGGCATAACTTTCAGCGAGGGTATTATGGACGAACCCGTTTATCTTGACATTGAAATCGAGGATAAACGTATAGCGAGCGACCCGATTCGCACAAGGGAACTGCCGTCGTCAATGTCAAACGTCGGAGCTATTGCGTCAACGGCGTTGCCCATTCTCAGATCTATGGAACTGGTGTTTTACGCATACGACGCAAGGTCGAGCAGCTTGGATATTCTCCCGCACTCGACGTTCGAGTTCGACTCCAACTTCCTAAAACGTCTGCACGGCGAGAACTGATGATTTTACGTAATCATAAAAGCGCTCCCTCGGGAGCGCTTTTATCTTACAGTCGTCATTGCGAGCCAATTTATTGGCGAAGCAATCCAGAACGTCAGCCCTCCCATCGATAGAGGGTGACACACAGTGTCGGGTGTGGTGTAACCACGTTACTAAGGGGGTAAGGGCTGTTTTCCGAGTCCGCCCTATACCCCCTTATGAACCCCCTTACCTGAAAACTCCTCATATCCCCCCAACCCCCCCCCCTTAATCTTTAAGGGGGTGTTTTTAACGTCTGCTTGATAGGGTGTTACACGACGAACGGCTGTTACGAAGTTTAGAACACGACGCGCAGGGCGCGGAGAAAGTGAGTGCCGAAGTGCGACGAAAAGTACAAGAGAGCAAGCGAGTGTAGTTTTTACGCTTGCGAACGAGTGGAATAAATAGGCGACGGCAATCAGTTCACGAGTGCCGATTGTCGCCCCCCGCGAACGACGAAAACTTAAAAAGACAAAGAGGGAGCTACTGCACCCGTCTAAGTTTGAGTGGTGGGAGAAAAGCCCGCAGGGAAAGAGGGGGCTATTTTATTTAGAGTACTCGACGCACACCCGTTGCGGATTATACTTGTAAATACCGCCGTTTAATGTTATAATTATATATATCTATTATATAAACAATATTATATCGGCAGGTCTTTATGGCGAAAAACAAAATTCTATTGCTCGACTCAAACAGCCTTATGCACAGAGCGTATCACGCGCTCCCCAATCTCAAATCCTCGAAGGGGCAGTATACGGGAGCGGTGTTCGGCTTTGTCAGTATACTTTTGCGCCTCATTAAGGAGCAAAACCCCACGCATATCGCCGCCGCTTTCGACCTTAAAGGACCTACCTTCCGCCACGAAATGTACGACGGCTACAAGGCTACGCGCAAGCCCATGGACGAGGAACTCCGCCAGCAGGTCGAGCCTCTCAAAGAGCTTATCGCCGCTATGGGCATAAAAATCGTAAGCATGCAGGGCTACGAGGGCGACGACATTCTCGGCACGCTCGCAAACAGGTTCGGCGACGAGTGCATTATCGTCACGGGCGACCGCGACAGCTTTCAGCTTGTCAGTCCTACCACTCGCGTATTTTGGACAAAGCGCGGCGTGACCGATATAGAAGTCTACGACGAGGCGCGGCTTTTGCAGGACGGCTTTACGCCCTCGCAGTTTATCGACTATAAGGCGCTTATGGGCGACGCGTCCGACAATATCCCCGGCATCGCGGGGGTCGGCGAAAAGACCGCAAAGGCGTTGCTTGCAAGCTACGGTTCGCTTGACAGCGTGCTCGCGCACGCAGAGGAGATAAGCGGCAAGGTGGGGCAGAACGTCGTAAACGGCAAGGATATGGCTATATTGAGCAGAAAACTCGCCGTCATCAAAACGGACGTTCCCGTCGAATGCACGCTCGACGACATAAAGTTTACGCCGATATATTCCGCCGAGGTCAAGGCAAAACTTATGGAACTCGAAATCTCCTCCCTCATAAACAGAATGACTTTCGACGAGTCCGACCCTGCGCCGACAGTCTCGAAGATAGAAAAAAATATCGTCAAGTTAAACAGCCTTGACGCAATAAAAGCCGCGCTCAAAGGCGACAGCGTCGCAGTTTACGTTGATAGGGAAATCAGCTTTTCGCTTGACGGCAAGACGGAGTACGTCATTGACTGCGCGGAGGATTTATTCAGCGAAGGACCTTACTTTGACGACGCGCTCGACTGCGTGCGCGAGTGCGCAAAAGATATGCGCCTAATTTGCTACGACTTTAAAACTCTTTCAAAAAAATACGGGTTTGACAACCGCGAGTTTTTCGATATTATGATAGGCGCGCACCTCGCGCGCGAGAGTATGTCGATAAAAAGCCTTGCGCAAGTGCTCGGCGCAGAGGGAATGGAAAACGGGGCTTGCGAAATTTATCTCGCAAGCGTGAAAATTGCCGAGCAACTGACCGAAAAAGGACTTAATCGTCTGTTTTACGACGTTGAACTGCCGCTTTGCGTAGTTTTGCGAGATATGGAGCTTCGCGGCGTGCGCGTGTCTATCGACAAGCTCAAACAGCTCGAAGCCAAGTACGGCGGCATCATAGAGGAGCTTTCGCGCCGCATTTACGAAAAGGCGGGCTGTACTTTCAACATAGCGTCTCCTAAACAGCTCGGCGAGGTTCTGTTTGAAAAGCTCGGCTTGCCGCACGGCAAAAAGACAAAGACAGGCTACTCCGTCGGCGAGGACGTGCTTGCAAATCTCGCTTGGGCAAATCCCATCGTCAAGGATATACTCGAATATCGCCACTATACAAAATTGCAGTCAACCTACGTCGTGGGGCTTCAACCGCTTATCAACAGGGGGCGTATCCACACGGAGTTCAACCAGTGTATCACTATGACGGGCAGGCTGTCCTCGACAAATCCCAATCTCCAAAACATTCCCACAAGAAGCGAGGAAGCCAAGGATATTAAAAGCGCGTTTCTGCCGAGCGAGGGCAACGTGCTCGTGTCAGCAGACTACTCGCAGATCGAGCTTCGCTTGCTTGCGCATATGAGCGGCGACGAACAGCTTATCGAGGCATTCAACAAGGACGACGACATACACGCTATCACCGCGTCGCAGATTTTGGGCGTTCCGCTTAGCGAGGTCACTCCCGACCAGCGCCGCGACGCAAAAGCCGTCAACTTCGGCATCATCTACGGCATAAGCGGCTTCGGACTCGCCGAAAACCTGTCTATCCCGCAGTATAAGGCAAAGGAGTTTATTGCAAACTACTTTTCCACGCACCCGCGCGTGCGCGCGTATATGGACGGTTGCGTCGCCGAGGCAAGAGAAAAGGGTTATGCGGTTACGTTGCTCGGCAGACGGCGCAATCTCTCCGACCTCAATGCGTCCAATTATCTCGTGCGCTCATCTGCCGAGCGTATGGCGATGAACACTCCGCTTCAAGGCTCGGCGGCGGATATTATCAAGCTCGCTATGCTCGGGGTCGAAAAACGCTTAAAAGACAAAAAATCCAAGATGATTTTACAAATCCACGACGAACTCATCATAGATACCGCCCGCGACGAGCTTGACGAGGTTATGACCCTGCTCGCCGAGGAGATGCAGAACGCTATCGAGCTCAAAGTGCCGCTCATCGCAAAGGCGGGTTACGCCGACGATTGGGGCGCGCTCAAATAGAGGCTGATATGAAAATCGCAATCATAGGCGGAATAGGCTCGGGCAAGAGCGAGGCGTTAAAAGCCGCAAAGGAGCTTGGCTTGCCTACGCTTAGCGCGGACGGAATAAATGACGAACTGCTTGAAAATCCCGAGTACGTCTCGCAGATAGCAGAGGCTTTCCCGAGCGCTGTGCAAGACGGAGCGGCGGACAGAAAAAAACTTGCCGAAATCGTGTTTTCAAACGATGACGCGCGCGCCCGTATCAACGCGCTTGCGCATCCGCGCATTTTAAAGCGCATAAAAGAAGATATGCGCGACCCGCTTGTCGTGGAAATGCCGCTGCTCGTCGAGATAGGGGCGGAGGAGCTGTTCGACGAAATCGTGCTGGTCTACGCGCCGCTAAAAGCCCGCATAGAAAGACTGAATAGACGTGGGTTTTCGTCGGAAGAAGCTATGCGCAGGATATGCGCGCAGGCGGACGAGGACAGTTTGAAAGCCGTCGCTACGAGAGTTTTAGACAACTCGAACGGGCTTGACGAACTGCGAAAAAACGTCCGAGAACTTTTTTGCGAGCTGACGCGCGGGCGTTGACTATATCAAATATTAAAAAAATATAAGAATTTTACAAGAGGAATTGCCATATGCAGGAAAGGTGCTGTTGCTCGAAGGAAGCTACGGGGACTATCCCGATTATGCGAATCATCGACAAACTCGATTCGTTGCTTGCCAAAAACGACGTTGAGGAGGCGGGTCGTCTGCTCGAATACTGGGAGGGCGAAGCTCGCGCTTTAAACGACAGGCGAGGTCTATGCGAAATTTTAAGCGAAGAAATCGGCTATTATCGCTCGACGGGGAATAGTCAAAAGGGGCTTCGCGCGGTGGACGACGCGCTTAATCTGCTTAACTGTATCGACGTCGGGGACAGCGTCGCAAACGCTACTATATATCTCAACTGCGCCACCACGATGAAAGCGTTCGGCAAAGTGAGCGAGGCTTTGCCTTACTACGAAAGGGCGAGGGAGACCTACGAGCGGCTTTTGCCGAGCGACGACTTCCGCCTTGCGGGATTTTATAACAACTACGCCACCGCTATGGGCGAGCTCAAACGCTTTGACGAGGCGCGCGAAAACTATCGAAAGGCAATCGAAATTTTGAAGAAAAAGGGCGGATTTTGCGAGCTTGCAATTTCCTACGTCAATCTTGCACAGCTTGCATACGACGAGGCGCAGGAGAGAGGGACGGAGTACGATGACGAGGCGGAAAGTCTGCTCGACCTTGCCTACAAGTGCCTTGACGACGAGGGCATAGAACGAAACGGGAGCTATGCCAACACCTGCCGCAAGTGCGCGACGGCTTTTGAGTTTTTCGGATACTTTATGCAAAAGCAGGAGCTCGAAGCGCGTGCGCAGGAGATTTATAAAAGCAACGTAAATTGAGCGCGGCATTTGGGTGAAACTTGTAAAATTGAACAAAAAAACTGCGTTAGATAGTCGAAAACGGATATGAAAGGATTAGAGGAAGCAAAAAAGTTTTATCTCGAACACGGGGCGCGAATGATTGCCGAAAAGTTCCCCGAATATGAGGGACGCATTGCAGTCGGGCTTGCGGGTCACGGCTCGGAGTGCTTTGGTTTCGACGACGATATTTCGCGCGACCACGATTTCGAGACGGGCTTTTGCATGTGGCTCACCCGCGAGGACGAGGCAAAGATAGGCTTTAAGCTCACCCGCGCATACGACGCGTTGAAAGCGGAATACTCGCCCGTCAAGTTGGAGCATACGAGCGTCATCGGGGCAAACTCGCAAGGGGTGTCGATTATCGGCGATTTTTATAGAAGATACACGGGGTGCGAGGGCGCTCCCGCCACTTTGCGCGATTGGCTTTTTACAGATAGCGAATACTTTGCGGAGGCTGCGAACGGCGAGGTCTTTCGTGACGACCTCGGCGAGTTTACGAAAATCAGAGAGCAAATCGCAAACGGAATGCCCGACGACGTGCGCATAAAAAAGATAGCGGCTTGCGCTGTGCGTATGGCAAAGGCGGGACAGTACAACTATTCGCGCTGTATTATGCACGGCGAGGAGGGCGCGGCGATGCTCGCGCTTTCGGAGTTTGTGAAAAACGCTTGCGAGATAATCTTTTTGCTAAACAAAAAGCACTGCCCGTATTTCAAGTGGACGTTTAGGGCAATGCGCCCGCTCGAAGTGCTGTCGGATATGGTTGCTCCGCTTGAATTTTTACTCACCGCCGACAACGACGGGGCGGGGCAAAACGTCAAGCGCGAGATAGTAGAGGACATATCGCTTGCAGTCGCAAACGAGATAAAAAGGCAGTACGGCGTGGACTGCAAGGACGGATACTTAGAACCCTACGGCTTTGCGCTCGTCAAAAAAATCAAAAGCGCGGAGCTTAGAAATATGCATATCTTGGTCGGATAAAAAAGCAAGCCTCGGCTTGCTTTAAGTTTAAAGTTTTTTGTGTTTATCCCAATCAGACCTCCGCGTTTGACGGGGTGATTTCAGGGCGGTTATTTCATCTCTTCCGCGGCGTTTAGCATATCGTAAAAGGGCTTTATCGACAAAAATTGTTCGGCGAGTATTTTTGACAAGTTTTCGCTGAAAAGCAGGTTTATATCTTGACTTTCGGCAATTAAACCCGCGTTTTTGAGCATAAGCCACTCCTGCGCGTCCTCGGGCAAATCGGGATAGCGCGAGGTTTTGAGCTTCTCGCCATAGAGATGGAATACGTCCTGATTTTTATAGCATTTAAGCGCCGCGCGATACTCTTTGCTGTTGTCAATGATAAGCTGTCTGAAATTTTTTACAGACTGACCGTCCGCTTGATAGTATCCGCATCCATAACGGAAGCCGTAGGGCGACAGCTCGAAAAAGAAGCCCGGCAAGCCGTTATAAAGTTTTTTGTCGCGCATGAATACGCACCACGTTTTATCTCTGTACAAATATCCGTCCGAGGCGTAGCGCATATCCCTGTATATGCGCGATATTGTCCTGTCGATTTTAGGCTCGACGATAAATTTAGGGTCGATGGACAGCATGGTCGGCGTGAGGTCTAAGACGAGCTCGGCAAACGGCTCGACGATATAGCGGTGATAGTCCTCTTTGTGCTCCTGATACCACTTCTTCGAGTTGTATTTGTGATTGAAATATAAAAAATCGAGGGTGCGTTGCGTAAACATAGTCAAATAAATAGCGCGACGAGAGTATTTTCGACTATCGTGCGCATAGCGTCGTAATCAATATACGAATGGTTGTCGAAGATATATTCGTGCGAAAAGGATTGCACGATGTCCATTGCAAAGTGTATGCGCTCAGAGAGGTTGGGCACGTCTACGCCGAGGGTGGCGAGCTTGTCGGATATTTGCAGGGTGATACTGTCTTCGAGTTCGATAAAGCGAGCGTTGACGGCTTCGTCCGAGTGCGAGAGCGAGTGCAACGCTTCGTGTATCTTGGCGTTGTTTTTGTGCAGACTTATCGCAATGTCCAAAATCTCTTTTGACAGATTGTAGTAGTTTATAGGCGCGCAAAGCCCGTCTATGAGTTTTAGAATCGGCGAAAACGAGCGGGAAAGGTGGATTTCAAGCACGTCGAGCAGAATGTCGTGCTTATCCTTGAAGTATCCGTAGACTATGCCCGTAGAAACGCCTGCGCGCTTTGCAATCTGCGCGGTGTTTGTGCTGTGATAGCCCACGTCCGAAAAGAGCTCGTATCCGGCTTGCACTATCTTATGTTTTTTTTCAATGGAGCGCTCCTGTTGGGGAGTGCGGACTTCCTGACCCATATTCACCCGATTATTTGTTGTACGCGCGCACGCACGTAAGAGGGGCGCGACGCGCTTACATATTGCCTACATTATACGTTATTTTTCAAAAGATTGCAATATCAAAACCGAGGAAAAAACCAAAATGTGAAAAAAATTTCATATTTTTTATTTCAAACGGTTGACTTGAAAATAAGCAAGTGATATTATCATAACGCAAATATGAAATATATTTCACATTCGAGCATATATTTTATTGCCGAGTGAAGGAGAGAGGAAATGCCGCTGGTTGTAGCGCCGATAGGCAGGGATTTGAAAATAGTAAAGATAATGACGGACGATAAGACGAAAAAACATCTCGAAAGCCTCGGGATAACGCTTTCTTCCACGGTCAGGATAATTTCGCAAAGCGGCGGAAGTACGATTTGCATGATCAAGGACGGCAGGCTCGCCCTTGACAAAAATATAGCAACAAAAATTTTAGTAGCTTAAAAAGGAGGAGGCTATGCAAAAGACGTTAGACGAGTTTGTCATAGGTCAATCGGGCGTTATAACGAACGTTGGCGGTGACGGCAAAATCAGACGCAGATTGCTTGATATGGGCGTTACGCCCGGAGCGGAAGTTTTGCTTAGAAAAAAAGCTCCGCTCGGCGACCCTATCGAAGTGACGATGCGCGGGTACGAACTTACTCTGCGCAAGACGGAGGCGCAGGCTGTCGCCTGCGAGTGCTCCGAGGAGGAGGAACGCTTGCTTCTCGAAGCCAAAGAGGAGAAAAAGAAAAAGCGTTTGAGTCTGTTTAAAAAATCCGCAAAGAAGGCGGATAAGAATGAAGGAGGGGCTGAGGTATGATTAAGTTTGCTCTTGCGGGAAACCCAAACTGCGGAAAGACTACTCTTTTCAACAGCCTTACCGGCTCGACGGCGCACGTAGGCAACTGGCCGGGCGTAACCGTCGATAAAAAGGAGGGCGTTTACAAAAAGTGCGCCGAACCTATCTCGATAATCGACTTGCCGGGCATTTACTCGCTATCGCCGTATACTCCCGAGGAAGTCATTTCGCGTAATTATATACTCGACGAAAAGCCCGACTGCATCATCAACATCGTGGACGCAACCAACTTGGAGCGCAACCTGTATCTGACGACTCAGATTATGGAAATCGACGTGCCTATGGTCATCGCGCTCAATATGATGGACGCGGTCGAAAAGAACGGCGACAAAATCGACGTAAAGAAGCTCGAAGAAAAAATCGGCTTACCCGTCGTGGAAATTTCCGCGCTCAAAGAAAAGGGACTTGACGAGCTTATGCAACGCGCCTACGAGGTTTCAAAACAGCCGAGGGTAGGTACGACCGTGCTCGCCGAAAACAAGCTCATTCACCTTATCAGCGACTGCAAAATCGCGCTCGAAGGGCAAAAGGTCGAAAACGCGCTCTTCCACGCGATTAAGCTCGTGGAGCTCGACGAAATCGAGGTCAATATGCACCCCGATTCCGCAAAGATGGTCGAGGAATTTAAAAAGACCTTCAACGACGATACTTTCGGAAGCGACTTCGAGGCAATCGTCGCAGACAGCAGATATAAGTACATAAGCGCGAACTACTCGCACGTGCTCACCAAAAAGACGAAGAGCATCAAGGAAAAACTCAGCAAATCCGACAAGGTAGACAAGGTGCTCACTCACAAGGTTTGGGGTATTCCAATCTTCCTTGTAGTGCTGTTTTTGATATTCCACTTGACTTTCTCGGAGGACTTCCTCTATCTCGGCGCGGGCGGCGTGTTCGATAAGGACGTGTATGCGTACAACGCGCAGGGCGTTGCAATCGAGACGTTCTACGACGCAGAGGGCAACGAGCTTGATAAACTGACCGACGAGAGCGGCGAGGTCGTAGAACTTTACGACGCAAATCACAATCTGTACGAAGTCTTTTACGACGAGGATAGAAATGAAGTCGAACTCGTCATTAACGACGACGGCGAGCTTGAAGATTTGAGCGTAATCCCTTACGCCTACGACGCAAAGAAAAACGGCTCGCCGATAAAGACTTTCTACGATGCGGAGGGCAACGAACTCAGTAAGCTCGCCGACGAGGAAGGCAATTTGCTCCCGCTGTACGACGCAAATCACAACGAGTATAAAAAGTTCTATAACGCCGACGGCTACGAAGTCAAACTTGTGCTCAACGACGACGGCGAGTTCGAGGACGTGGAATTCGTCAGCGAAATCGACGCGTTCTGCTCCGAAGTCACGGCAAACACAATCTTCGGCTACGAGGAGGGCATATTCTCGCCCGGCGTGATTTTGCAGAGCATTATGGTCACCTTTACGGACTTCCTTAGCGCGTGCATTTCGCAGGGCTTGTCCACTGCGGCTCCTTGGGTGAGCGGACTTATCGTTGACGGCATCTTCGGAGGCTTGTTTTCGATACTCAGCTTCCTGCCGCAAATACTGCTTCTGTTCCTGTTCTTCTCCATTTTGGAGGACAGCGGATATATGGCGCGTATCGCGTTCATTCTCGACAGGATATTCCGCAGGTTCGGCTTGTCGGGCAGGGCATTTATGCCGATGATAATGGGCTTCGGATGCTCCGTCCCCGCAATGATTAACACGCGTACACTCGCCGACCAAAACGAGCGCACCGCGACGATAAGAGTCATTCCGTTTTTCAGCTGCGGCGCAAAACTGCCTATCTTGACTGCTATCGCAGGCGGTATCGCATCGCTGTTCGGGTTCGCCCACGCGGATTTGATAACTTACGGAATGTACCTGCTCGGCGTTGTGGTTGCCATCTGCTGTGTGTTGCTAATGCGCAATACGTCGATGAAAGGCGACGTGCCTCCGTTCATTATGGAGCTCCCCGCCTATCACGCGCCTCAGTTTAAAAACCTGATGTTGCACCTGTGGGATAAGACGAAGCACTTTGTCAAAAAGGCGTTTACGATTATCCTCGTGTCCACGATATTGATTTGGTTCATCAGCCACTTCTCTTGGAATTGGAAATACCTCCCCGACGAGGAGATGAACAACAGTATTCTCGCAGGCATAGGCGGACTTATCAGACCTCTGTTTACGCCGCTCGGCTTCGGCAGTCAGCTTAAAGGCTTCGGATGGGTGTTCGTCGTCGCCGCCGTCACGGGACTTATCGCAAAGGAAAACGTCATCGCTACGTTCGGAACTCTTGCCGCTTGCATTACGTCGGGTATGTTCGTTGCCGACGAGGGGCTCGAAGGCGTTGACTCCGTCGTTCAGATGATTAGCGAAACAGGCATAACCGTCCCCGCGCTCATAGCGTTTATCGCATTCAATATGCTTACGATACCTTGCTTCGCGGCGGTCGCAACCGCAAAGGCGGAACTGCCCACTAAGTCGTCGTATCGCTGGACGCTGTTCTTCTGGATTGCTGTGTCCTACGTAGTATCTATGATGGTATACCTCATCGGTTCTTGGTGGTGGACGCTGTTCATCTTCCTCGTAATCTGGGCGGGCATAATAACTCTCATAGTTTTAAACAACAAGGGCATACTGAAAGTAGACGAATTCTTTGCAAAGGTCAAGCGCAAGCTGACAAGAGCAAAGGCGGAGTAATTCTATGGGACCTATCGAAATCGTTACGATTATACTTGTCGTGCTTGTAGTCGTCGGCATACTCGCGGGCTACGCAGTGCGCAGGATAAAGGGCAAGCCGACCGGCGGCTGTGCGGGCTGTCCGTACTCCAAGGACTGTGGGCACGGCGGCTGCGGAAGTCATCACACCATCGACCTGTCCAAGTATAAAAAGGACGACGATAGCGAACAAAACAACGGATAACATTGTTCTTGCATAGCCATATGCGAGACTGACATTCCCTCTCTTTTATAGGCAAAGGCGGAGATAATTCTCCGCCTTTGCTTTATCTTTAATTGATTTTTTAGGTTGATAGAGGTTATCGGCTATTCCTCGACGGAATTGATTTCGTCCGCTTGACTTTCAACGTCGTTTACAGGAGTAGGGTTGGAAGCAGTGTCATCAGTTGGACTGTTTGTAGGAACGGGGTCGTTAATAGCGTCATCAGCGAAGCTGTCTGTTGAAACGTGGTCGGCAGTAGCGTCATCAACAAAGCTGTCAGTTTGGTCGGGGTTCTCGGCAGCGTTATCAACGAAGTTGTCAGTTTGGTCGGGGTTCTCGGCAGCGTTATCAACGAAGTTGGCGGCTTGGTCGAGGTTCTCGGCAGCGTTATCAACGAAGTTGGCGGCTTGGTCGAGGTTCTCGGCAGCGTCACCAACGAAGTTGCGCTCCGCTATAAGGCTTTGTCTCAAACGCGTGGAATCCTTGATTACGAATATAATCGGGATTATCGCAAACAGCGCGATGATAGACGCGGCAAGGAATATCTCGTAGGGCGGGGTGAAGCCGTCCGCGTTCATGCCCATAGCGTCCATTCCTATGCCCAACGAGATGATAGGACCTACTATCATCGGGATAAGCACTGAAAAGCACATTCTTACGCCTTGGAATCTGCCCTCGTAGCCGCGAGGAATGTAGTCTTGGAAAGTCGCTCCGAGCGCTCCGCCGAGCGATAGGATTGCGCCCATCATCAGTATGCCGCCGATATAGAGTATCGCTTGCATTCCCGCACTGCCTTTGGGCGTGAATTTGAGCAGATATAGGCTTAGCGTGCTTAAAATCATCACAGCGAGCAGGGGAATATAAAAGTGCTTTCTGCCGAGCTTGTCGTAAAACACTCCGCATACTCCCGTAAACACCGCCGACGCTACTATTATGACGGCAAGCGGAATGACAAAACTGCTCCCGAATCCGAGCGTTTCGACTACGAAATTTATAAGATATGAGAAGAACGTCTGTTGCGCTATGCCCACTATGCAGGAAGCCGTAAGCGTGACGTAAAGCATTTTGTTCTTTTTGGCTACGTTCGGGCGGAAGCCGTAGAACGTCTCTTTGAGATAGTTCGGATTTGCGTTTTTGACGAGGTTCGGCTTGTCCTTTAATAGGAAAATCGCAATGACTCCCGCGACGAGAGGTATTGCGCCGAGCACTATGAAAAATAGCCAGTTGCTCGCTTTTTCCTTGTCGTAGAGCGGTCCGAGCCCTATGAATACGAGTACGACCGCTATAACGGGCATTATGGATAAAATTGCGTTCACCTTGCCTCTGTTGGTGGTGTCGGTGTGGTCGATGACCCAAGCGTTGAAAGCAGCATCGTTCGAGGTCGATCCCGCAAGCGTCATAATGCAGTCGAATATGATTAGCATCACCGCAACGCCCGCGACCATCGCGCCTTTGGCGCTCATCGGGATTGCCGCAAACAGCATTATCGTTATTCCCCAAGCTATGTAGCCGTAGGATATAAACGGCTTGCGTTTGCCCACCTTGTCGCAAAGTCCTCCCGCAAAAATCGTCGTGACAGTCGCGGTGATTGCCGAAAAGATGACCATAAGCGTCGTCACAACGTAACCTAAATCGTGTCTGCCGGAGTTTGCGTAAATGTCCTGCGCAAATGTTGCGAAATACATATTCTCCACAATCCAAGCTATCTGACCGATTAGCCCGAAGAATATCGCGCAGAACCAAATTTTAGGTCCCAAGCGAGTGGATTTGACCGCATCGTTCGATAAAGACGTAGTGCTCATAAATTCCCCCTGAATTTTGTTTTTACATTCTGCGGTTTGAAAACCTAATAAAAATGCGCTATCTAACGTCATTTATCTTAAAAAGCGCGACGTTGATAACGCAGAAAAAATAAATGTATTGATAATCATATCTTTATATGGCGGCGTTAAAACCGTTGATGTCCTAAATCAATTTGCAAGCTCGTTTTGCGCTTGGCGTACAGCCTTGGCGAGCTGGTCGGGGCAGGAGGTCGATTTAAACCCGCACTTTACGCCCTGCAACAAGCCCTCAATCTCGTCTACGGTCTTGCCGTCCACCAGCCTCGAAATACCTTGCAGATTGCCGTTGCAACCGCCTCTGAAACGCACGTTTGTGACGACGCCGTTTTCTATGTCAAAGGTTATCTGCGACGAGCAAGTGCCTTTCGTGTGATAAACGTATTCCATTGAGACCTCTAAGTAAAACGATTTATCTATATTATAACAGCTGACGATTTTAAGTCAAGAGGCAAAATTTGTGTTTTTGCAAACAAAAAAACGAAAAAAATATATGCCCAAAAGGGTCACGCAATTTTATAAAATAAAAATGCGCACCGTATGGCGCATAGATTGCGAGCAAAGCGAGCTCACCAAACAAAAGATTTTAGCGTAATGTTTCAAAGAAACCTTAGCTAAAATGTTTTGCGCGGAAAGTTTACCCCATAAAACAGGGACGTAAACCTACCCCATAAAATAGGGGCATTTTATGGGGACCCCAGCGGGGACCCCGAAACGAAAAAACGATGCCAAAAAGGTCACGCAATTTTATAAAATAAAAATGTGCACCAAATGGCGCATAGATTGCGAGCAAAGCGAGCCCACCAAGCAAAAGATTTTTGCGTAATGTTTCAAAGAAACCTTAGCTAAAATGTTTTGCGCGGTTAGAAACGAAAAAATGTTGCCAAAAAGGTCACGCAATTTTATAAAATAAAAATGCGCACCGTATGGCACACATTTTTTCGTTTGGTCTGGGTGAGAAGACTTGAACTTCCGGCCTCATGAACCCCATTCATGCACGCTACCAAACTGCGCTACACCCAGTTAGCTATGTTATTATAAATTTATTTGAGCCAAAAGACAACCAAAATTACGCAAAAAGTTTGAAGAATGTAATAATTTGTTTTTTATATGCAATTAAAGTTGCGTTTTTATATATGTTGACATTAAATAAATTTGTGTTAAAATAGTGTTGCGTCACAATTTCATAGATGTGTCTATACGGTTACATTGGCATCGGTGTATCCTTTCATCCGTATAGGCGGTAATTGTGACGCAAACCAATTGGGATACTCGTGCAGGCGTCCCGAAAGGGGCGTCCTTATTTATTTATGGAGAATATCTATGACGGAAGAACAAGTTGAATTGTGGAAACAAAAAAAGAACAAATGCGAAGAGTGCGGAAACATTATGCCGTTGGGTTATGCGTTTTGTAATCAATGCGGAGCGCCAATGCAACAACAGCCAGTGCCTATTGACAAAGATGATTTTAAAAAAATTAAACAAATAGAAATCATATTGTTTCTCGGCATAGTGTTATTATTGTTTATCATAGTTGTTTTTCCGATTGCAATATCAGTTGTGCATAGTGATTTGGTTTTTAGGCATGCCGAAGATTTTGCCGTTGAAAAATCTTTGCAAAACACAACGATTGCTTTAAGCATTATAATATTTTTTGTTGATGCGATTTTAGTTTTTACTATTAGAATTCTATCCAAACGATATTGGGATATAGTTTGTAAAAGTCAGCTTTGCATAGTAGAAGAACGCAAAATGGCAATTGCATTAATGAATCAGTACAATGATTCTCTTATTACGAGAGAAAATTTCAACAAGCAAAGAAAAGCACTTTCACAAAAGATATTTAACACAAAATTGAAGATTTATTTATAGGAGAAACTAAATTATGAAATGTCCAAAATGCAATAGTAAGGTGAGCGACGGCAGTAAATTTTGCCCGATTTGTGGAAATAGTTTTGATACTGACGAAAACAATATCGCGACAAAGGAAATCTCTATAAAAAGCAATTTAAATAAACGAAAGTTAGTTATTGTCATTGTTGCGTTAGTTTTGATAATAATTACAATATCGCTTTCATTATATTTTACAATAGGTTTTAAAAAGACTTATACAATTACTTTTGATGCATGCGGTGGTGTGTGCGCTAAAAATAGTATGCAGTATAAAGGGTACGAAAGATTGAGTTTGCCCAATCCAACGCGAACTGGTTATCTCTTTTCCGGTTGGTATTCTGATCCGTCATACTCTTCGGGAAGTAATGTAAAAGCAGATTTTGTAGCAAACAAACAAGCAAAGGGAGATATGACGTTGTATGCTCGTTGGGCAGAATTAAAAAGCTACGATATAAATTTAGGCAACATTAATAACTATTTTAGTACTTCTTTCTCAGTGAAACGGGGTACATTGATGGATACCATTACTTTTAATATCCATGAGAATGAATATAGCCTTTATCCAAATAGTAGGACTATATCATTTTCCGTTATTCCATTCTGGATGGTGGATATCTCAGTAACGATAGAATATAATGGACAGAAGCAAACTGTGCAAGTACAAGAGAATAGGACGCATTCATTATTTATGCTTGAAGAATATATTCTTACTTTTTCCAATGGATATCCAAATACAAATAAATACGCAACTCCCCGCATTTCTAATGTAACGGGGACGGTAACATTGCGAATCTTATAATATAACAAAAAAATTGGCAGGAGAATTGAATAATGAAAACGGAAGATTTTAAAAATTATATGAGAGCAACCACTTATTTTGATAAAAGAGGTGTTGAAAGAAGTTACACTGAAAAATCTGTAAATAAAAGGATATCTTCTCTACGGAGAGTGGAAAGCGGGTTGAATATAAATATAGATGATTTTATATCCAGTAGCGCAGAAACAAAAAATATATTAATGCAAATAGAGAATAATAATCTTGAAAAAGCGTATGAGCATCGACCTTTGCAAAATGCTGTAAGACATTATTATAAATTTATGAATGGAGAAGAATTATAACTGGTCAAAAATATTCGGCGTGTCATCCGTAATTTCCTTTTCTCTATGCGAGTCTTTAACGGCGGATTTTATCGTGTCTGCAAACCAAAGTGTGCCGGTTATCGGCGAGACGAATAGGATTATGATAAATATCATTACGCCCCAGCCGCAACCTAAGAGATAACCAAAATGAAAACCGCGTCTGAAATCCATCTTGCTAAAATAATTCTTCGCATGCCTTATCGCAAACGGAATGGACGGCACAATGAAAAACGCCCATACGGTCACTAAAATCATAGATACCAATATGTCGGCTGTCGGGGCAAAATTCGGGTCGATAAGATACAGCAATACGCTTAGCCCCGCAAGCGCGAGGCATATCGGAGTGACTATCAAAAGCGATTTTAAGTGTTTGTTCATAAGGTTATATCGGTTTAGTCGTATGCAAACTGCGTTATCTTAATTTTGCGTGGGTTTTAGTTTTTCCGCGTCGGCTATCGCCTTAGCAACGTCGGGGTCGGCAAGCCGCATCGCCTCTGCAAATTCCTCGGGATTTCGTAAAAGCCGCCGTATTTTCCGTCTGTCTTTTGCGGTTAGACGGTCGGGTTGCCGTTGTGTATTTTTAATCAAATTTACAGCTTCATCAATATTGATTTTTGTGCTCATAACGTCATTATAAATCTTATAAACTTTTTAATCAACGGTTTTTAACTTATAGCAAGTAAACCCTTTGAGATTGAGCAAAGCGACGCGTCAGCCCAATGTGGGTTGCACACAAGGTGTGCCGACAAAATATTATTTTGTTGCAAGTCCGTCTATTTGCTATAATTTGACGGGACTTGCGCCGCTTGATTTTCTAATTTCGTCTTGCAACACACAGGATAACATCAATCGCATATTAACTGCACATTATCTGCGCTATCGCGCCTGCTTCGGTCAAACAATCCAGTGGATTGTTTTAAAGCGCGTGAAATCCTGCGGATTTGCACTTGCTTTCCCTCGCGTTCAAGTCCCGTCTTTACACTATAAGATGACGAAACAGGGATATAAAATATCCCTGTTTCGTCATCTGGTGCGGTTGACGGGACTTGAACCCACATGAACGTACTGCTCACAAGAACCTGAATCTTGCGCGTCTGCCAATTCCGCCACAACCGCATTGTCAATATTCTATCGCAATAAAATCGGATTGTCAAACAATTTTGCTTTCGCTCTGCTATTACGGTCGCTTTGCTCCCTACAAGTCCCGTCGGATTGTTTGACCGAAGCAGGCGCGATAGCGCAGATAATGTGCAGTTAATATGTGATTGATGTTATCCTGTGTATTGCAAGGTTAAAATTTCAAAATTACAGAAATTATAATATTTACAATTTCTTCGGGCGTTTCTTCCATTCCCGATAAAGCCCATTTGATGATAATCCCAAATACGAAATTCATTTTGCCGACTAATAAATATCTTTCGGAAGTTGTCTGAGTTGATAGTTCCCGCTCTGTCTGCTGTATTTTCTCTTGGACGCGCGCGACAATAATATGGCTATTGAAGTTTTTATTTGCGAATTCTCTAAAAGAAATTCCAAATTCCTTTTGCATTAGAATTAAGCGATAAAGCATTTCAAATAACAATTCTCGCCATTTACGCTCGTCGTTTGATTTAATAGTGGGGACTATATTGATATTAAAATTTTCTATTATATTGTCGGCGATACTGTCAACTACGTCGTCGATAGATTTAAAGTTTCGATAGAATGAAATTCGTGCGACCTGTGCCGTGTTTATTAAATCGGAGACGGTAATATCGATATAGTTTTTTTGAACAAGCAATTTTAGAAGCGCTTTTTTTATTTCCTCTTTTACCGAAATTTTTTCACGGACTGCCATGTTACAAATTTCTCCTTTTATGTACCATTTCTTTTTCGACGGTTGCGTTTGTTTGACATTGATGCATATATGTAATAAAATAAATCGCAAATGTTACAAATCGTTTCATAGATTTTCTATATTGTAACAATGCAAAAATGATTTGTCAAGATAGAGGAGATAATATGTTCAAATTATTCAAGCGTTTGAAGCCTATTGAATGGCTGTATGCGTGTATCGGAATTATTTTTATCGTCGCGCAAGTGTATTTAGACTTAAAAATGCCCGACTTTATGAATAAGATAACGCAAATAGCGCAAGGCGGCGCGGGCACAATGTCCGATATATGGATAAACGGCGCGTACATGCTTTTATGCGCTCTCGGCAGTATGGCGTGTTCGATTATAACAAGCGTGTTTTTCGTAAGAATATCCGCAAACTTTTCGGCACGACTTCGTGAGGACCTCTATTGCAAGGTGCAAAGTTTTTCTATGGCGGAGATAAACAAGTTCAGCACACCCTCGCTTATTACCCGTTCGACGAACGACGTTCAGCAGGTACAGATGTTTTTGGTTATGGGCTTGCAAATGTTAATCAAAGCTCCCGTTACCGCCGTTTGGGGTATTGTAAAAGTAGCAGGAAAGCAATGGCAATGGTCGGCGGCGATAGGAATTGCGGTGGCAATCATTCTCGTAGCGATAATAACAATTATTTTACTCGTTTTCAAAAAGTTCCGCAAAATACAGACATTGACGGATAAACTTAATCAAACGACGAGAGAAAACCTTACGGGTATTCGCGTTATCCGCGCTTACAATGCAGAAAACTACCAGCAAGAAAAGTTTGAGAACGTAAACGACGAATTTACAAAAACAAACTTGTTTACAGGCAAAACTATGGCGTTATTGCAACCGATTATGTCGGGCGTAATGAACGGCGTCAGTCTTGCGATTTTTTGGATAGGCGCAATCATAATCAATGCGGCAGCCCTTACGGAAGTCGGCGGACTGTTTGCGGATATGGTCGTCTTTATGTCTTACGGAATGCAAATCATAGCCGCATTTATGATGCTTACTATGATGTTTATGATTGCACCCCGCGCTTTGGTATCGGCAAAAAGAATTAACGAGGTGCTTGACACTAAAACAAGTATTTCAGAGGGCATTGGTGTAGGTGAAACGGAATTGAAAGGAACAGTTGAGTTCAAAAACGTATCTTTCCGTTATCCAGACGCAGACGAAGACGTTTTATCCGATATAAGTTTTACGGCGGAAAAAGGGCAGACGATAGCCCTTATCGGCGCGACGGGTTGCGGAAAATCTACCGTTGTCAATCTTATTCCGCGCTTTTACGACAGCAGCGACGGCGAAATTATCATAGACGGGCACAATATTAAAGAGTACAAAAAAGACGAACTCGCAAAAAAGATAGGTTACGTTTCTCAAAAGGCGGTTTTGTTCTCGGGCGATATACGTTCAAACATTGACTTCGGGGACAATAATGCCGACGACGCTACGATAGAAAACGCAGTAGAGGTTTCGCAAAGCGCCGATTTCGTAAGCCAGCAGCAAGACGGAATTATGGGACACGTTGCGCAGAACGGAACAAATTTTTCGGGCGGGCAAAAACAACGACTTTCAATCGCCCGCGCAATAGCACGCAATGCAGAAATTTATATCTTCGACGATACGTTTTCCGCGCTCGATTACAAGACGGATAGATTATTGCGTAGCAAAATAAAGGAGCAAATGCAAGACGCAACTCTCTTTATCGTTGCGCAACGCATTGGAACTATAAAGGACGCCGATCAGATACTGGTGTTTGAAGACGGTAAAATAGTAGGACACGGCAAACATAACGATTTGTTGGCAAATTGCCCTGTGTATCAAGAAATAGCGCGCAGTCAGTTGAGCGAGGAGGAATTGAAAAATGCCTAAACACATGAATATGCGACCTGTCGATAAAGCAAAAAATACAAAGAAAGCCCTTATCGCAATGTTCGGGTACTGTAAAAAATATTGGGTACTTATATGTATTGCGCTTATATGCGCGGCGGCAAGCGCAGTTCTTGCCGTTCTCGGACCTAATTATTTGTCCGATTTAACTGGTGTAATAGAAAAAGGAATAGAAAGCATATCTCCTGCGGGTATTCAGATAGACGTTTCAGCCATTGCGAATATCGGTTTTACGCTAATCGGAATATATGCGGGCAGTATGTTATTGGGTTATGTGCAACATTATATTATGACGCACGTTTCCTGCAACGTCGGTAAAAAGATGCGTACAAATATCGGCGCAAAGATAAACAAAGTGCCGCTTAAATATTTTGATTCGCATAATTACGGCGACACTCTCTCGCGCGTTACAAACGACGTCGATACAGTAACGCAATCGTTAAATATGAGTATAGGCAACCTTGTAACGGCTGTCGCAACTCTTATAGGCTGTATTATTATGATGTTCGTTACTCAATGGATAATGGCAATAACCGCTATCGTTTCTTCCTTAATCGGCTTTATGGCAATGGCGGTTATAATGGGGAAATCGCAAAAACATTTCAATACCCGCCAAAAATCTCTTGCGGAAGTAAGCGGACATATCGAAGAATACTACGCAGGGCAGAATATCGTCCGCGCATACAATTCGGAAGAAAAAGGGCTAAACGATTTCCGTAACAGCAATGAAAAATTGCGCAAGCATACGATTAAAGCGGAATTTTTATCGTCGCTCATGATGCCTATAATGGCGTTTGTCGGCAACTTCGGTTACGTTGCGGTTTGCGTCGTCGGCGCCGCTCTTGCGTTTAGCGGAACAATAGATTTTGCGGTTGTGGTAGCGTTTATGCTTTACGTTCGTCTGTTCACCTCTCCGTTAAGCCAAATCGCGCAAGGATTTTCGGGACTGCAATCTGCGGCTGCCGCAAGCGAAAGAGTCGAAGAATTTTTGAACGAACCCGAACTTTCCGACGAAAGCGGAAAAACCGCTAAGCTATCGCAAATATCGGGCAACGTGAGTTTTGAACATATCAGTTTCGGATATCTGCCCGAAAAAACGATTATTCACGATTTCTCCGTTGACATAAAATCTGGGCAAAAAGTGGCTATCGTAGGTCCGACGGGCGCGGGAAAAACGACTATCGTAAATCTTTTAATGCGCTTTTACGAGTTGAACGGCGGCACAATATCGGTTGACGGCGTACCCATCTCGGATATAACACGAGAAAACGTTCACGATATTTTCGGAATGGTTTTGCAGGATACTTGGCTGTTTGAAGGCACGGTGCGCGAGAATTTGACGTACGGCAAAAAAGATATATCGGACGAAAGACTGCACGATATATTAAATCAATGCGGACTCGGGCATTTTGTTAAAACTTTACCCAACGGGCTTGATACCGTTCTGAACGACAGCGTTACGATTTCTGCGGGGCAAAAACAACTTATGACTATTGCCCGCGCTATGGTGGAAAACGCGCCTATGCTCATTTTGGACGAAGCTACGTCGTCCGTCGATACCCGTACCGAACTCATGATACAATCGGCTATGGATAAACTGACGCAGGACAGAACGAGTTTTGTAATCGCTCATAGGCTATCGACAATTCGTGACGCAGATTTGATTATCTATATGCGCGACGGCGATATTAAGGAAACGGGAACGCATAACGAACTGCTTGATAAAAACGGTCTTTATGCAGAGCTGTATAATTCGCAATTCGCAACCGCATAGGTATGAAAACAAGATACGACGGAAACTGTTTTCCGATATATGAGGAAAATATATTATTTAGAATATAACTATATATTACAATAAATCCGCTCAAACGTTTGACAAATCGTAAGCGTTTTGGTACATTTATTGTCGAGCCGCTCGAAAGTGGTTTTAAAGTCAGGCAAATTTTCGCGGAAAATGAGCCTGCACCTATGTCGGCGAGACTGGTTAGAGGAGGTATTATATGTACGCTATCGTTGAATGCGGCGGCAAACAATACAAGGTCGAGCAGGATATGCTGGTCAAGGTCGAGAAAATCGACGCTGAAATCGGCGCTTCCGTAGAGCTTAAAGTCCTTTTGGTTGCCGACGGAAACGGGAACGTAAAGACAGGTTCTGCCGCTGAGGGTTGCAAGGTTACGGCAACCGTCAACGCACACGGCAAAGCCGCGAAGATTCTCGTATTCCACTACAAAGCCAAGAAGCAAATAAGAAAGCGTCAGGGACATCGTCAACCCTATACCGAGTTGAAGATTACGTCAATCGAGGGTTAAGATGGTCAACGTGAAGTTCTCTACACAGGACGGCAAGTTTGTCGGGGTGGAGTGCATTGGGCATTGCGAATACGCCTGCGAGGGCGAGGACGTAGTGTGCGCGGCGCTGTCATCGGTTGTGCAAACCGCCGTGCTCGGGCTGATGAGCGTGGTAGGCATAAACGTCGCTTATGAGACGAACGCCGAGACGGGATATTTAAAAGCCGTGTTGCCAAAGTCGCTTACAAAGGCGGACGCGCACGACGCCGACGTGATTTTGAGAACTGCATATGTGGGAGTGTCCGATCTCCATGAAACTTTTTCGGACTATATATCTTTGGAGGTAGAATAGTATGTTTATCAATATACAATTATTCGCGCATAAGAAGGGAACAGGTTCTTCGCACAACGGTCGTGACAGCGAGTCAAAGCGTCTCGGACCGAAGCGCGCAGACGGGCAGTTTGTGCTTGCGGGCAATATCCTCGTCCGTCAGAGAGGGACGAAGTATCATCCGGGCAACAACGTATCAATCGGCAAGGATGACACGTTGTTCGCGCTCATCGACGGCATAGTCAAGTTCGAGCGCGTAGGCAAGGATCGCAAACAGGTTTCCGTGTACGCGCAGGAAAACTGATTTCAAAACGTATGCGCCGTCTTTGACGGCGCTTTTCTTTTACTGAAATATGTCGTTTGAGATTGAAAAAACTCCATACTTCGACGTGGGTCAGACCTTAAACTGCGGGCAGGTTTTCCGCTTTAAAGAGGATAAGGGCGGCTACATTGTCAACGCGCTCGACCACATTGCGAGAATAGACGACAAGGGCGAGTTTTATGCGTTCGATTGCGACGACGCGGAGTTTTTCAAAAAATATTTCGATTTCGATACGGATTATAAGTTTATCCAATCGAAAGTAGAGGATAAAGGCTTGATTTCGTCCGCAATAGAGTTTGGGCGCGGCATACATATTTTGAGGCAAAATCCGACCGAAACGGTGTTTTCCTTTCTCATATCGCAAAACAATCATATCCCGCGTATCAAGGGCATAATCGAGCGCATGTGCGCGGGGCTTGGCAAGGATATGGGCGGATACTACGCTTTTCCGACGGTCGAGGCGCTTGCGGAAGCGGGCGAGGAATATTTTTCGTCGATAGGCGCGGGTTATCGCGCCGCGTATCTCGCAAGGACGGCACAGGCGCTTTCGGAAATGGACGCAAGCGGTTTTTCCCTACTCGACACTGCGGAGCTTCGCAGTTCGCTTATGAGCTTGCACGGCGTGGGCAGAAAGGTTGCGGATTGCATACTGCTTTTCGGCTTCAACCGCTTTGACGTTTTCCCCGTGGATACTTGGATAAAAAAGGTTTTCGAGGAAACCTATAAGGGCGTGCCCGCCGAAAAACTGTCAGTTTTGCTCGTCGAAAAATACGGCGAATACGCGGGTTTCGTACAGCAGTGGCTGTTCTACTACAAGCGCGAACTCGCAAGAATACAGGCAAATGATAAAAAGTTGTAGACAAATAAGTCTTTTTAAGTTAAAATATCTTATGCAATAAGAAATACGAATTCGGCTTTGCGGTCACAGAGTGACCATTGAGGTCGCAGAGGAGAAAATTATGGCAAGTAAAAAATACGTCGTTCTTGCGGATATCGAGAGTGTAAGAGTGCCTTACACCGTATTTGCTTCGGCTCTTGAAGAGTTGTCGCAACTCGGCGAGATAGCGGCTTGCAAGTTCTACGGTTATTCTGCAAAACGTACTAAGGATTACGGCGAATTTATTCAGGAAAACAGCTACGACGCGCTTTCGGCGCTTCCCAAAAAGAGAAAGGGCAAACTCGATTTGCGTCAAGTTATCGACGCGGCAAGGCTTGCGCAGTTCCCGAATATCGACGGCTTCTTCATCATCTACGGCAACGGAGACATTACGCCTTTGATTGCGTATCTCAAAGCCTACGGCAAGGACGTAGTTGCGGGCGTTATCGAGGACGACAAAAACTCCAAACTTTGCAACAAGGTCATCTATCTCAAAGCCGACGAGGGCGCAACGACAGAGACTGTGCTCAATTCCGGCTACGTCAAGGTTGAGCCGACCGTCGAAGAGCCTGTCGCAGAGGAGCCCAAACAGCCTGAGCCTACCGTTCAACCCGAACCCAAAAAGGAAGAACCCAAGAAGGAAGAACCCGCTCCCGCCAAGCCCGCCAAAGAAGATGACGATTACGACCCACAAATGGCGTTGTTGCTTGAAGAGTTTAAAAAGATACTCAACGGCTGATTTTAAAAGTGATATAAAAAAAATACTGCATCTTGCGATGCAGTATTTTTAATTTGCGATATTTTATTTAAGCGGCTTTGCGCTCGTTCTTTATATTTTCGAGATACTGTTTGGCGGAATTTTTTGCGTCCTGTATCGCTTGCTCGAAGCGAGCCTTTGCGTCCTCTATTTCGTCAATCGCCGATTGCTGTAATTGCGCAATCCGTTCAAGCTCACTCTCGGACAAGTCGTTTTTGATTCGATTTAGCGACGCGTCGGATTTTTTCTGCATACTGTCGGCAAGTCCGCGGATTTCCGAAACGGAAATTCTTAGGTCGGACACCATATGTACGAGGTCGGACACAACGCCCGTGAAGTCGTCTATCGCCGCCTGTATCGGGGCGGGAAGTATGGACTCGATGCCTTTAATGCCGTCGAGTATCGAGGACAGCGAATCTGAAATCACTTCGATTTCGTCCGCGTATTGCGCCGATAGCTCGTCGATGACGGTTTGGATAGCCTCTTTTGTAGTTTTGAGCGCTGCGGTCAGCTCGGCTTTCATTGTTTCGAGCGCCTGCGAAAACTCTGTTTCTTTGAACTTTTTATCCGCATAAGCCTCTATACTCTTTATCGTTACGTCGCCGTTGGCGTTTTTAAGCGGGTCGGAGTTTTCGAGGTTGAGTATCTTAACCACGTCGTCGATATGCGTTTGGGCAAGCGGATACTCGCGGACTTCGCCGATATAGTCTATCGCGTTGGCTATGGCGTTTAAGCCTCGCGCCGTCAGCTTGTAGCCCTCGTATGCCAAGCCGTAGTACGCCTTGAAAGGGTGGTGAAGCATATAGTATCCCGTGTAAATGCTGTCAGTCACCGCGCCGAGCGCCTTTTGGTAGACGTCATTTGCGAGGTTGTATTCCTTTACGTACTCCTCCGTTTCGTATCCTTCCGACTGCGCGTGCGCCTTGGAAATTGTCTGCAAAAGCGCGTTGTCGTCAAGCGTCAGCAAGGTTTCGACGGGCGCGTTTTTAGCCTCCGCCGCGGACGAGAGTATTTTAAAATTGTCGAGGGAAAGTTGTTGCGCCGCGGCAATATTTTCGTTTGCGGCTTTGAACTCGTCAAGCGCGAGCGTGAGGGAGTAGGTATTTAGGTTTTCTACGCGGACGGTTATATTCAAATCCTCGGCGGCTTGCTCTATAAGCGAGTCGACCACTTCTTTGTCAATCGTATCGCAGATAGCGAGTACGGAGGTCTGCACGCAGGAGTTATCCTCCGACAAATATCCGAGTTCGACGGCGAGCTCCGTGATTTTTTGTATAGCGGTTTCTACGTCCTCGCCGACGATGCCGTCCTCGCCGTAAAGCAAAACCTTTCCGTCGTCGTTAGCGCCGTATGCGCTCAAAACCTTGTTGTCGTAGTTTAAAGTCAGCTCGATTGACGGATTTACGTCGATACTTACAAAAGCCGTGGCAAGCGTCTTGTCGTAGTATTGCGGCGGATACGAGTTGTCGGGAGTGTCGGCAGGGTCGCCGCAAGCGACGAGCGCAAGACTCAACGCGGATATTAAAACGAAGATTAAGATGATTGAAAGTTTTTTCTTCATACAAACCCTCCGATTTATTTTAGTTTTTATCGGATAAGATTGATATTTTATAGGATTTCCAAGGGCGCGGAGTTTTTATAGGTGCAAAAGCGAATTACGTAGCCGTTGTCGTCTATCGGCTCGGAGGTGCTTTCGCAATGCCAGTTGTCGAGTTCGTCGAGGTTGTCGAAAAACACTTCCGCCTCGCCGTCGGCGTCCACCTTGGTGATAATCGCCTCGTCGCAGTAGGGGAGCATCGTATGATACATCATCGCGCCGCCTATGACGTACGCGTCCGTCGTGTCGATGGTTTGCAAAAGCATCTTTAAGCCGTCGAGCGATTTCGCAAGCACGTAGCCCTTCTGCTGTGCGTCCGATAGCGTCCCGTCGGGGTTGAGCACGATATTTGTGCGACCTTTAAGCGGCAATCCGCTCGGAAACGAGCGTAGCGTATTGCTGCCCATAATCACCGTATTGCCCTTTGTATGCTCCACAAAATGGCGCATATCGGCTTTGAGATGAAAGAGTAAATCGTTATTTTTCCCGATGCCCCATTTGCTGTCTACGGCTACGATAAGTTTCATATAGCTACCTCTATCTTGCTTTCGAGCTTGGTGAAGCGATAGTTTTCGAGCTCGAAGTCGTCTACGGTGAAGTCGTAGAAGTTTTTGACGTCCCTATTCATCTTGAAAGCAGGGGCGGGGTATTGCGGATTTTTGAGTATTTCCTCAACGACGGGGATATGGCGGTCGTAAATGTGCGCGTCGCTTATCACGTGCACAAGTTCGCCTACCTCCAAGCCGCTGACCTGCGCTATCATATGCACGAGCACCGCATATTGTACGACGTTCCAGTTGTTTGCGGTGAGCGTATCTTGACTGCGCTGATTGAGTATCGCGTTGAGCTTTTTGCCAGTCACGTTGAAAGTCATCGAATACGCGCAAGGGTATAGGTGCATCTCGTGCAAATCTTGAAAGTTATAGATATTCGTCAAAATCCTGCGCGACTGCGGATTGTGCTTCAAATCGTATAGCACGCGGTCCACTTGGTCGAATTCGCCCTCGGGGTAGACGTGCTTTATTCCGAGCTGATAGCCGTACGCTTTGCCGATAGAACCGCTTTCGTCCGCCCAGCTGTCCCAGATATGGGAGTTTAGCTCATGCACGTTGTTACTCTTTTTCTGCCAAATCCAAAGTATCTCGTCGATAGCGGATTTAAACGCCGTGCGCCTAAGCGTGATTATGGGAAATTCCTTGGACAGGTCGTAGCGATTGACTATGCAAAACTTTTTCACCGTATGCGCGGGCGTGCCGTCAAGCCACTTGGGGCGGACGGGCAAATCCTTATCTGAAATGCCGTTGTCGATAATGTCGCGGCAGGTGTTTATAAATACTTGGTCGGCTAAGCTCATTTAAACCTCGTTGTACTTGATTAGTGTAGCGATTTTGTTGTAAATTGGCACTTTAAAGCCGATTTTGACGACTTAAAGTGCCGATTGTGTCGTTTAGTCCTTGATTACAAGCTGTTGGTTGAGCGATTTGACAAGGTCTACGGGCAGCTTTATGACCTTTCTGTCATAGGTGACAAGCCCATTGATTTCCTCCTCCACGTCGCTCACCTGCGTGTACACGGTCGCGGACAAGCCCTTGTCTATATTGGGGATTATGCTCTTTTCAAACAGCTTTTTGTAGGCGTTTGCAATCTTTTCGGGAGTCTTGTATATGCGATAGCCGAAGGATTTGTGCGGGCTGAATACGTGCCCCTCCGTCTTTATGGAGTATCCGCCGAACTCGCTGAGGAGCAGACAACGCTTGTCGCGCGGCATTCTGATAGGCTTGAAATATATGTGCCTGCTCTTGGTGTCGGACGTGCCTTTGCCTTGGTCGTTCCAGCCCGATACGCTGTCGATAAGGCGGGTGGGGTCGATTTGCTTCATATCGTTTGTGATACGCACGGAGTCGAACTGTCCCCAGCCCTCGTTGAACGCTACCCAAGTGGAAAGCGACACGCAGTTTTTGAGGTAGTCCATTGTTATGCGCACCTCGTTTTCAAACTCGTCGCGACCCTCTTTGTCTTGGCGGGCGAGGCGCTTGTACGCCTTTTCGTTGTTGTCCTTGATATGTATTTCGAGGAAAGCCAGCACGCCGATATACATCATCTTATACTTCGTGCCGCCCGTCACCATATCCTGCCATACGAGTATGCCTTCCTTGTCGCAGTGATAGTACCAGCGGAGCGGTTCGATTTTGATATGCTTTCTTATCATATTGAAGCCCATGGATTTGACGAGCTTCACGTCGTATTCGAGCGCGGCGTTGGAGGGCGGCGTAAGCATGCCGTCCGACCAGTAGCCTTGGTCGAGTACGCCCGTATGGAAGTAGGGCTTGTTGTTTAATCCCATGCGCTTATAGCCCTTGCTGTCGGTGACCCAGCTGAACTTGCGCATGCCGAAGTAGGATTTCACCGTGTCATCGCCGATTTTGAAAGCGAGGTCGTAGAGTTTGGGGTTTTCGGGGCACCAAAGCTCGTATTCGCCCATGGGGATTTCGATATAATTATCCTCGCAGGTCGCCGTAGCTTTGACCTCGCCGTCGTCGAGTACGATGATTTCAACGGGAGCGTTTGCGGATTTTTCAAAAGTGAGCTTTATAACGTCGTTATCTATGTCGGGGACAATCGTCACGTCTTTGAGATATACGTAGGGCATGCTTTCAAGCCATACGCTCTGCCAAATGCCCGACTGCGGCGTGTACCAAATGCCGCCGCGTTTCATAGCCTGTTTTGCGTGAGTGTGATAGGACGTATCGGTCGGGTCGGTGACGACGAGGCGTATGTCATTTTCGCCGATTCTTATATAATCGGATACGTCTATCGAGAAGGGCATATATCCGCCGCGATGCTCGCCTACGACTCTGCCGTTGAGCGTGATTTCGCACTCGAAGTCAACCGCGTCGAAGTGCAAAATCGTATGCGCTTTCAAAAACTCGTGCGGCACGTCGAACGTGCGGTGATAGTAAAGCGCGTCGTTGGGCGTCACGAGCGTGCCCTCGGGGCATCCCGAAAGCAAACTCTCGGGCGAAAACGGCACGAGTATCTTGCCTTGATACGCTCCGGTGAAATTCTCGCTCTTGCGCAGAATTGCGTAGTCCCACTTGCCGTTTAGCGTCATGTAACTGTCGCGCGCAAACTGCGGACGCGGATATTCAGATAAAGGGGTGTCTGTTACCTCAAAAGGGGTGCGAAGTCTTACTGTCTGCATAATATTCCTCCAAATATATAGCTATTATAACATAAACTTATATTACTAACAAGAAGATTATCAAATTTTTTAAGTTTGACGGCAATCGAGATATGTTGTACAATGTGAGCGTAGTTTCAACTCGGAGGTTTTTATGAAAATTTTCATCGGCTCGGATATACACGGCTCGGAGGCTAACCTTAAAAGATTTTTAAGCGAAATTGAAAAGACGGTCGCCAATGACGAATCCTATAAAATCGTGCTTTTGGGGGATATATACTATCACGGACCGCGCAATCCATTTCCCGAGGGCTACGCGCCTATGAAGGTTGCGGAGCTTCTCAACGGCAAAAAGGAGCGCCTTGCCGTCATCAAGGGCAACTGCGACAGCGAGGTGGACCAAATGATAAGCGAGTTTGAGTTCGGCAGTGATTTTTCGGGCAATCTAAACGGACATAATCTCTATTTTACGCACGGACACAAGTGCAATCCCGAGCTTCCGCCGTCGGGAGCAAAGGCTGGGGATATAGTGTTTTACGGGCATTTCCACAGGGCTTCGCTTAAAGAGATAGACGGAGTGCGCTACGTCTGCGTCGGCGCGATAGGGCTAAGTCCTGCGGGGGTCGAACGCTCCTACGCCGTCATAGACGGATATAAAGTGACGGTCAAGGGGCTTGACGACGGCAACGTCATATTCGAGTTTGTCATTTAAAGTCAAAGCGCGAATAATATCTCCGTCGCAAAACAAGCAAAATAAAACACGATAGTTTTAAAAATCAAAACTATCGTGTTATTTTTTGTAATTTTTTACTCGACAGGGGAACGGGTTATTCGTTATCCTCTTGCGCCTTATCCGCGCAAACGCCGTCGTCGATTTCTTTTGCCTCTGAGGCAATATCGGCTTCTTGCGCGTCGGCATTTGTTTCGGCTTCTTCGTTCGCGCTATCTACCTCGTGCGAGTCGGCGATAGCCGCAAGGCGTTCCTCTTCCTCTTTGAGTTTCTGCTTGCGCTTTTCGCGCATAAGCCCGAATATCGCGTACAGCAGGCAGACCCCGATGCCCACAAACAGATACGCCGAACCTACTCCTTTGCCCACTCCCGTGACGCCGAGTACGACCGATAGCACTACTACGAATGCGGCGGGGATAAGCGAGAGTTTGGGGTTTTTTGCGATATACTTGCCGCCGAGCGAGCCGAACAGCGCGTACACCACGCAGGAGAATGCGGGCATTATCCAAGTCTCCTTTTCCACCACTCCTTGCAGGTTGCTAAACGCAAGGCAGAGCACCAAGATGGCTACGATGACGACGGTCACGAGCGTGCTCGTCGCAACGGCAATAGTGGACACTACTTCGTGTTCCTCCGTGCCGTTTTGAGTGGGATATATCTCGTGCGCCTTGACGACACAGGGGATTTTGAGGTTTGAAAGATTGCCCGTCATAAACGCCAGATACTCGCCGTTTGTGCCAAGCATGGGCGCGTAGAGGATAGGTTCTACTATTCCCGACAAAAAGTTGATGATAAAGGGGATTAAGACCGCCGACGTGCCGAACACTTTCCAATCGGGCTTTACGCCGTAGTGCACGCCGATTGCAATCGGGATTGCGATGAACAGCAGTATCGCGCCCAGCGTCCAGAGCCTGCCAACAAGGTGATATTTGCGGTTGAAATCGTTTGCGACGTAGTATTTTTTCATAGTCAACCTCCTATATCAAAAACGCGGCGATTGCGTTTAGGGCTTCGGCGGCGGGAGACGCCTCGACGGGGATAGTAGCCCAGCCATACTTTTGCGCGCAGTAGCTGACGACAGCCACCACCGCCATTGCGATAATCATGCTTAGCGGAGTTGCAAAACTGTCGAGCCATTTGTGTTTGGTCTTTGTGATAACGAGGTCGAAAACGTACATCAAAATCATCGCTATGACGAGCGCGATAAAGTTGTAATATGCGTCAACGTATTTCCCGTTCATGGACGGGGAGGTCAAACTCATAGCGAGATAGCCGAGCGTCATGCCTATAAACGTGACTTGAAATATCAGTTCGCCTATATTGACTCCGCCTTTTTTCGCTCCGCCGTTTGCGGTCTTGGTGAGCAGAACGCCGACTTTTGGTTGTAAGCGGCGATAGAACACGAGCACAAGGATCGGTCCCGACATAATCGCAATCGTCATAACAGAAGCTATCGTGATGAGGTCGGTTGCGGACATTCCGCGTTGCATAAGCACTTCGAGACCGTTGGTCGCGCCTACGATTGCGTTTGCCGCGCCGTCAGCCATCTGCGTTTCGTACTGCAACGAGCCTATGACCGAAAGACGGATTGCGGGGAACGCCACTCCGAGCGAGCCTACCAGAGTCACGATGCCGAGCGCGATGCCTATTGCCGGCAGTATCGAAAACGATATAGACGAGGTTATCACCTTTTTGATTTTCGGCATATCCATACCGAGCTTTTTTGCGCGCATGAGAGAGGTTACGAGATAAAATGCCGCGAGCGCGACGATGAATACAAGCACTATCGCGTACAGCGCGTACATTATAGGGTCGTCGAGATGAAATGCGGCGCAGAGTGCGTTTGACAGCATAGGCAACTCCTCCTTTGTGTATAAATATACATTTATTATAAGTTTATACACATAAATATGGCAAGCGTTTTTTGCCGCGGCAAAAAATTTTCGGAATTTGCGCGATAAGCGTTGAAATATTTGCGTATAGGTGTTAATATATCCTTAGATTAAACCCTGTTTTTGGAAGTTGTAGAACATTGCGCGTTAAGTGCCGACTGAACGGGGGGTGTCAGCGGACGAAAAGTCTCGGCTTGCGGTGCAATGTTCACTCCCGCTTCACTTTTGCGAGAAGTGCTTCCTGAGGAGGTGCTTTTTGATTTATCAAGAGGCTTTGGATTACATTAAAAATATCGAACGCGCGGGGTCGGACTTCGGCATAGAGCGTATGCGTATGCTCCTTGATATGCTCGGCGAGCCGGATAGATGCCTCAAATTCGTACACGTCGCGGGGACGAACGGAAAAGGGTCGGTCTGCGCGTATCTCACCTACGTTTTGAAGGCGGCGGGATATAGGGTAGGCACGTACAATTCGCCGTCGGTGTTTTGCTATAACGAGAGATGGTCGATAGACGCTAAGCCCCTCGACGGCGACAGCGTAGCAAAATATATAAGCGAGGTCAAGGATGTCATCGACTGCGAGAACGAAAGGCGAAAGGCGCTCGGCTTATACGATTGCGAAAAGGATATGCAAATCGGCGACGCGCAAAATCTACTGCAACGTGGAGCGTTCAACCCGACCGCTTTCGAGATAGAAACCGCAGTCGCAATGCTCGCGTTTAAGGATAAGGGTTGCGATATAGCCGTGCTCGAAACGGGGCTCGGCGGCAGGTGGGACGCGACTAACGCCGTGCGTGAAAAGGAGCTTGCCGTCATAACGCCGATAGGGCTTGACCATTGCGCGATTTTGGGCGACACCCTCGGTGAGATAGCCGAGGAAAAGGCGGCAATAATAAGAGGCGACGCCGTCACCTGCGAGCAGTGCGACGAGATTATGCGAAAGATTTTCCACCCCTACGAAACCGTCGGCGACAGGATTGTACTTTTGCCCGCAAACGTCATAGTTTGCAAAAAAGCTACGCTAATCTCGGACAGCTTAAATGTCCAGATATTCGAGTACGGCGGCGAGCGATACGAGATAGGACTGCTCGGCGAACACCAAATTCAAAACGCCTCGATTGCCATTTGCGCAGCGGAGACGCTTAGAAAAAAAGGTTGGAACATAAGCGACGACGCGCTTAAAGCGGGCTTGAAATCCGCAAGGTGGCAGGCGCGGCTTGAAATAGTCAAAGACGCACAAAAGAGGTTTAAACTGTCAATTCCGTCGGATAAAACCCTTGTTTTTGACGGAGCGCATAATCCGCACGGCGCAACCGCGCTGAAAAAAGCGCTGATAAAATACTTTTCAAAGGGGCGCATACACCTTGTTATTGGCATACTTGCCGATAAGGACGTGGACGGGGTTATAAGTATCCTTGCGCCGATTGCCGACAGGGTGACGGCAGTCACGCCCAATTCGCCGCGCGCACTGAATAGCGGTACGCTAAAAGAAAAGGTCACGGCATACGCGCCCTGCGACGAGTGCGACGATATAAGGCTCGCGGTACAAAACGCGCTCGCGGGCGATTGCGATACGGTGGCGCTTTGCGGCTCGCTGACTTTATTTAGTTCATTGGATATTCGTAAATGATGAAATCATACTAAGGAGGCTCGTATGGTTGACAATAAGAGGATTGAAAACGCGGTGCGCGAGATACTGCTTGCGATAGGCGAAAATCCCGATAGGGAAGGGCTTGTCGATACGCCCGCGCGCGTTGCGAGAATGTATGAGGAGATTACGGCAGGCTACGGGCAAACGCCGTCCGAACCGCTTTCGCGCGTGTTCGACGAGGAGGGCGGCGCGCTCGTCGTCGAGCGGGATATAGCGTTTTCCTCAACCTGCGAGCACCATTTGATGCCCTTCTTCGGCAAGGTGCATATTGCGTATATTGCAAGCGGAAAAGTAGTGGGACTGTCCAAACTCGCGCGAGTCGTGGACGTGTTTGCAAAGCGGCTTCAACTGCAAGAGAGGCTCGGGGCGCAGATTGCCGACAGCGTTTATCACGAGCTTGACGCAAAGGGAGTGATGGTGATAATCGAGGCGGAGCACACCTGCATGACGGCGCGCGGAGTCAAAAAGGTTGGCACAAGGACGTTGACTACCGCGGTGCGCGGCGATATGCCCGCCGATATACAGGCGCAGGTTATCGCGATGTGCGGAATAAACGGATAGTACAAAAGCATACGAAAAATTTGCGTTGAAATTTGTATAGAAAGTTATGAAATACAGCTTTAAAATAAGAGATAAAGTTTTTGAGGGCGGCACGCACGTTATGGCGATATTAAACGCCACACCCGACAGCTTTTACAGCGGCAGTAGGCTCAGCGGCGACGCGGCGAAGCGTGCAGGCAGGTTTATCGCGCAGGGGGCGGAGATACTCGATATAGGGGGACAGTCCACCCGACCCGACGCGCAAAAGATAGGCGCGCTCGAAGAGATGAGCAGGGTGCTTCCCGCAATAGAGGAGATACGCGCGGCATATCCCGATATCCCGATATCCGTCGATACGTTTTTCCCCGAGGTTGCCGAGGCGGCGATAGGCGTGGGCGCGGATATGATAAACGACGTGAGTTGTCTTGCCTACGAGGGCATGGCGGAAGTGATTGCAAATAGCGGCGCGGCGGTGTGCGCGATGCACGCAAGGCGAGGCTCTAAAATAGACGATTTGTTTTTCGATAAAACCGTCGGACTTCAAAAAGCAGTGGATAGATTGCTGAAATCTGGCGTTTGCAAGGATAAAATTATGCTTGACGGCGGCATAGGCTTCAACCGCAACAGCGACGAGGATTGGCAACTTTTAAGAGGTTACGAAAAGCTGATAAAGGAGTTTCCCGACTATCCGTTTTTGCTTGGGACTTCGCGTAAGTCCATGTTCGGCGGAGAGGTTGCCGACAGATTGCCTGCTACGCTTGACAGCACCGCGCTTGCGGTCAAGGCGGGCGTACTGTTTGTGCGCGTACACGACGTTGCCGAAAACAAGGCGATGATAGACGCGTTTTTAAGGTGAGATATGGATAGGATTATTTTAAAGGATTTCGAGGTGCTTGCCTGCCACGGCGTAAATCCCGAGGAGAAGGTGAATAAGCAGAGATTTATTTTCACCGCGGAGCTCGACGTTGATTTCGAGAGGGCGGCGGAGCTTGACGATATAAACGAGACGGTCAGTTACGCGGCGGTGAAAAAGGCGATAAAGGCATTTTGCGAGGATAACTGTTTCGACCTCATCGAAACGCTTGCGGCGAGGCTTGCCGAGCGGCTTCTGAAAGATTTTCCGCTTGCGAGGCGAGTTGAGCTTACAGTCAAAAAGCCCGACGCGCCTATGAGCGGCAAGTTCGAGTACGCGGGGGTGCGAGTTGCGCGCGAGTGGCACAAAGTCTATCTTGCGCTTGGGTCGAGCGAGGGCGACAAAAGCGGCTATCTCGATTTTGCGATTGCCGCGCTCGAAGCGGACGATAATTTTAAGGATATAAGAGAAAGCTCGCGTATAGCGTCCGAGCCCTACGGCGGAGTGGCGAAAGGAGAGTTTTTAAACAGCGCGGTCGAGTGCGATACGCTCTATTCGCCGCGCAAACTGCTTTCCGTCCTGCACGCAATCGAAAAAAACGGCGGACGCGTAAGAGGGGAGCGCTGGGGGGACAGAACCCTCGATATAGATATAATTTTTTATGACGACTGCGTTATATCGTTGCCCGATTTATGCGTGCCGCATCCCGATATGCAAAACCGATATTTTGTGCTTGCGCCGCTTTGCGAGCTAAATCCGAATATCGTGCACCCGCTTTTAAACAGGCGCATCGGGGAGCTTCTCGACGCACTAAACACAAAATAAAGTGGTCAAATTTTAAATTTTGCCCATATTTAGTAAAAATATTGCATATAATAAGTTGACATTGCAGGGCTGATACCCTAAAATCTTATTAGTATAAAAAAGCGGGTTATCCCGAGTGGAGGTTATTTATGGCAACATGGTTTAACAAGCAAAGTCGTTTGATTCAAATTATTTTGCTCTTGATCCCGTTTGTAAACTGGGTCGTTGAAATTTGCGTAAGATGGTCTGCATTCTTAAAGACGAAAAGCATCATCACGCTTATCACGGCAATCGTCGTTACGTTCCTTGGCGTATTCGTCGGTTGGGTTGACGTGGTATGGTGCTTGCTGTTCAAACATCTTATCTTTGCAAAGGCGTAATAACTTTAAACGACAAACAAAAAAGCAGACCGCGAGGTCTGCTTTTTCGTATTGCAAGGAGCGGAATACTCACAATGACAGGTTGGATTTGCCGCGATGAAAGTGCGAGCAAATTAAAAAATACATATCGTGCCCGTCGTGTTTAGCACAAGCAGCGTTATATAAGTCACGTAGCCGGCAAGCAGCAGCGCGCCTTGCCACCGCTTGAATTTGCCCATTATCAGCGCGGGTATCACCGCTACGCCCGCGACTGCGAGGCAGAACGGGAAGTCAAGCACCATATTCTGCGGCGAGATTGGCAGTTCGCCCTTGGATATAAACGAGCAAAGCGGCAGTATCAAGGTTATGTCGATTATGTTTGCGCCGATGACGTTGCCAATCGACAAATCGGATTTTTTCTTTGCGATTGCGGTAATCGTCGTGACAAGCTCGGGCAGCGACGTGCCCACCGCGAGGATTGTCACGCCGACGAGGTCTTCGGACATTCCGAGCTTTGTCGCAAACAACGCGCCGTTGTCACTCATAAGCTGTGCGCCGACGAATATCGCGCCCGCGCCGAGGATAAACAGAAATACGTTTTTGAAAATATCCTTGCGCTCGATGACCATTCCGCTTCTTTTGAGCGTAATTTTTTTGGAATTTTGCTTGTTTACGTAGTAGGCGAGTACGCCGAACTTTTCAAGCGCGGAGGGCTTTTTTTCCTCGACATTGTGCACGCTTTCGGGAGCTTCGACGGCGGGGAGCAGTTCGGACGCGTGCTTTTTTGCGCCCCAAATGTTTTCCACCATAAACGCGAGGAAGATGACAAGCACAATGATTGCCTCCCACCAAGTGACAACGCCATCCGCGGTTGCGCTCACCGCCCACAGTACGCTGATTGCGACAAGCAAAAGCACCATTTTCGCGGCGTAATCCTTGCGCTTGAACGTAGCGGGGATAAACAGCAACGATATTGCCATAATCAACGCGATATTGCAGTTGACCGAGCCTATCGCGTTGCCTATCGCCAAGCCCGCGCTGCCTTGCGACGCCGCTATGGACGACAGCAGTATCTCGGGCAGAGTGGTTGCAAGGCTGACTATCGTTGCGCCAATGATAAACGTAGGTATGCCGGATACTTCCGCTATCCAGCTTGCCGCATCCACAAACCAGTCGCCGCCCTTGACGACTAAAAGAATGCCAAGTATAAGCAGTATGACGCATCCCGCCATACTGCTTGCTTCCATCATACATAAGGTTGAAATCATATCCCTCTCTAAGCGCACGATATGACACTTTTTGTGCCGGATTTATCCTGCGCCGCACTGTTAGATTAGCATAGTATATATATAAAGTCAATATAATTTATGTCGTATATACGCGCGATATAACCTTATTTGTCTATGTCGCAAGCGCAAGCAAAAAAGCGCCCGCAAGGGGCGCTTTCTGTTGTGAGAATTTTATAATGCTACTCTATTATTCTTGGCTTGCGATTTCCTCGATTTTGCTTACGGCTTCGACGTTTTTCTGCGCAAGCAGGAGGTCGCGGATTTCGGTAAGCAGTGCGACGGTCGGGTCAACGGGAGCGGGCGCTTCTGCGGCTTTTGCCTCTTCGTCGAGCTTGGCTTGCGCGGCTGCGGCTTCCTCCTCGGTTATCTTGCCCTTTTCAAGTTGCTTTCTCAGCTTTTCGGTTTGGCTCTTGCCGATGTCCTTTGCGGAGTTGATGACTTTTATGATGATAAACAGCACCAGCGCGGTGAGCAGGAACGTGATGACCGCCGAGATGACCGCACCCCAGTCGAGTATCAACGAGCTTACGAGCACACTGCCTGTTTCGGGGTCTACGACCTCGGGGCGGAGCACCGTTTGCAGACCCGTCTGACCTATCGGGATAAGGTTGATGAGCGGTTGCAAAATTCCGTTGACAAGCGCGGATACAATCGCCGTGAACGCCGAGCCGATAATCATACCGACTGCAAGGTCGAGCACACTGCCTCTGTTTATGAAGGCTTTAAATTCTTTCCAAAGTTTAAACTGCGGTTTTTTCATAACTTCTCCTCTGAGTTTGATGACATAATAATATACAAACTGCGCGCGCCCTGTCAAGAAATTCGGATTTTTTTGTACAACGTTTGACATAAATCGCCCCTAAATGCTATGATTATCGCGCTAGGGGTGCCGAATGGCTGAGATTATACCCTTCAACTTGTGAGATAATCCTCGCGTAAGGAAGCTGTCGCTTTATTTAAAGGTTTTACACCCGATATTGCGCAATGCATATTATCCGCTTTTTGACCTCCTAAGCCAAGGAGGTTTTTATATGGATTTTGAAAAGCTGTTCAACGACGTATCGTTTGTGCTTCTCTATCTCGCGGTCGCGCTCGTAGGCGGGATTATCGTCACGGGGCTTTTGGTGTACTTTTTCAAAAAGGAAAAGCTCGACGTGTTCAAAAAATACGCCATCGGCATCGCAACGGGCTTCGCAATCTGCGCGTTTACGATTATGACCTACCTCAAAGCCGAGGGCAACAAGCTCGACGGCACTCCCGTTGACAACTTGATTTTCGTGCCGATTATGGTTGAAATCGGCATTGTCATCGCGGGTATGACCGCGGTGCTCGTCTGCTCGCTTTTCTCAAAAAAAGCCGTGAAAATCGCGGGCATTACGACTGGCGTTGCGCTCATAGGCGGCTTTATTGCGATGATGGTGGAAATGTCCAAATACTACAAGCTCAAAGGCGACCCGTTTGACGCGGATACGGTCGGGCTCATAGTCACCGCTATCGTGATTATGGCGCTCATCGCCGTGATATACTTCCTCGGCGATAAGCGCAAAATCGGCGATACGCGCTCAATCGTGTACGGGGCGGTGTCTATCGCGCTGTCGTTCGCGCTGTCGTATATCAAGTTCTTTGAAATGCCGCAGGGCGGCTCGCTTACGTTTGCAAGCCTGCTTCCGCTTATGATTTACTGCTGCATGTTCGGCACGCGCAGAGGCGTAATCGCTTGCCTTATCTACGGCGTTCTGCAAGCCGTGCAAGACCCGTATATTATCCACCCGATGCAGTTTTTGCTCGACTATCCGCTCGCGTTCGGAATGATAGGCATAAGCGGCATTTTTATCGAGAAAAACGTGTTCCGCTTCAAAGGCAAGCTAAACAAATTCAATCAAATGTTCGGCTTTATCTGCGGCGCGCTCGTGGGCGTTATAGGCAGATATATCTGCCACGTGTGTACCGGGGTGTTCGCTTTCCACATTTGGGCGGATTTGGCGACTTATTCCACCGTCACCGTGTACAGCATGGCGTATAACAGCTTTGCGTTTTCGGATATGGCAATCGACATCGCCGCGGGGATTATGCTGTTTTTGTCCAAGGCGTTTACAACTCAAATGGCGAAGTCCGGAGACGTGGGCAAAAACGTCCGACCCTCAGCGACGCAGGAAATTGAGGAAGAGGACGACGATTTTATCTATTTGGATGACCTAAAAAACAAAGAGAGCGAGGAACACAGCAACTAAATCCCGCTCCTCGCAATGACGAATATGGATTTTCCATATTCCCCCTTAAAGAATAAGGGGGCAAGGGGGTTTTGAGGAGTTTTCAGGTAAGGGGGTTTATAAGGGGGTATAGGGCGGACTCGGAAAACAGCCCTTATCCCCTTAGTAATTTTAAAGTTGTTTTTACAATTTATTGGAAATAAAATGTACATAGAATATACTGTTCTATGTACATATTATTATAATAGTATAATAATTTTAAGTAAAGAGACAAATTTTGTCAATATTTTTTGCTAAATTAAGCGCAAA
>JAMPEA010000049.1 GCA_023665365.1 Bacillota bacterium | reverse complement strand
TTTTACGAAGTTTAGAACGCGACGCGCAGGGCGCGGAGGAAGGGAGTGCCAAGTGCCAGAAATAGTACAAGTGAGCGGGCAAGTGTTGTTTATATGCCCGCGAACGAGTGGCATAATCTCGCACTCGCAGAGTGTCGAGTGGGCGATACTATACCCCACAAAATAGGGACATTTTGTGGGGACCCCGAAACGTGCGCGCTATAAAAGTGAAATGGAAAGCCCAAAGGGCGCGACGCGTTAAGCAAACAATCCAGTGGATTGTTTGTAGCCAAAGCGAACGAGCGGGATGCCTCGCAAACCGCGAAGTCGGAAGGGGTGGGATATATATTTTAAAATATACGACGAAATTTAATAACATAAGAGGTAAATTATGAAACACTTTGACAACGTAACAATATTCAATCATCCGCTTATTCAGCACAAAATCGCTATTTTGCGCGATGAAAAGACGGGTATGAAGGAGTTTAGAGAGTTGGTTGAAGAAATCACTACGCTTATGGTGTTCGAGGCGTTCAAGGAAGTGCCTACGAAAACCGTCAGCGTCAAAACTCCGCTTGAAACGACCGACCAAAAGATGGTTGCCGACGGCGCGGTGACGATTGTGCCTATTCTGCGCGCGGGGCTTGGAATGGTCAACGGCGTGCATACGCTTTTCCCGACCGCAAGAGTGGGACATATCGGAATGTACCGCGACGAGGAAACTCTCGAACCGCACGAATACTATTGCAAACTTCCCGACGGAATTGAAAACAGCGTCGCAATTTTGCTCGACCCGATGCTTGCGACCGGCGGAAGCGCTGTCGCCGCAATCGACTTCCTCAAAAAACGCGGTTGCAAGGAAATCCGCCTTATGAACATTATCGGCGCACCCGAGGGCATCGAAGTAGTCGCCACCGCGCATCCCGACGTCAAGATTTATATCTCGACGCTTGACAGAGGACTAAATGAAAACGGCTACATTGTCCCAGGACTTGGTGATGCGGGCGACCGCCTGTTCGGCACGAAGTAATTGCGCCGAATGTCACACCTTATGCAATCGCCATAAACAAGTGTGTTTATGGGATTGCATTGCGGTACGCAAAATCGCAAATTTGAAGAGTAAGCATATATAATTCCAGTAGATATAAATTTGCGAGTTTTGCTGTGAGCGCAAACGAACAAGGGTCAAAAAGCGGGAAGTCAATTCCCGCTTTTTGCGATTTACAAGAGGAGCAAAACAATTTTTGCTGTTCACTTTTTTGACGTGTGAACTTGGACTGCATTTGCAAATTGTTTTGCTTGGCGGCGCACTGCGTGCGCTTTTTTTATAAGTTTTCGCGGTCTTCATCCAAATGGGGCTTTTATTTAGCGCCGAATTTTTAATTTAATCTGATAAATCAAAAAATATCCATACCTACGGGTGCGTAGAACAAATTTTCTATTTCGTCGGGAGTTGCAAAGGAGAGTATCCACATTAGCTTTGCAACGGCGGATTCGAGGGTCATACAGCGCGCTTCGAGGACGCGACCGCATTTTAGCAGTTTTTTGCCCACTTCGTAGGTTTCAAGCGAACTGCCTTCGCGCTCCACCTGCGTTGTGAAAACCACCGTTTTGCCCATATTCAGAAATCTTTTGAGTCTATTTAAAAACGCGCCGTCGCCGTAGTCGGGCAGTCCGCCCGTGCCGAACGATTCGATTATAAGCGCGTCGTAATTGTTTTCGAGATAGTCGAAAATATCCGTTTTTAGCCCCGGTATCATCTTTAATACGAAAACGCTGTCGTTGAGCGAGTGATAAAATTTTGCCTCGCCCTTTTCGCCTTTGATATAATAAAATGGTTTGCCGTCGCGCATAATCGCGGTGTCGGGGTAGTCCACGCTTGAAAACGCGTTGTAGCTGTGGGTGCGCGTCTTTTTTGCGCGAGTGCCCAAAATCACGTTGCCGTCGAAAACTATATGCACGCCGCACGCCGCGTCGTCCGAGCAGTATGCAAACGCGTCGGCGAGGTTTTTGCGCGCGTCGGTGTCGCGTAGATACGCGGACTTTTGAGAGCCTGTAAGCACAATAGGCTTCGGCGAATTTTGTATGAGATAGGAAAGCGCCGCCGCGGTGTATGCCATAGTATCAGTGCCGTGCGTGATGACGAAGCCGTCGTAAAGGGCATAGTTATCCTCTATAATCCGCGCGATGCTCAACCAGTGCGACGGACCTAAGTTTGTGCTGTCGAGGTTGAAAGGCTGTATCGTCGTGACCTTGGCAAACTCCGCGATTTCGGGCACACATGCGAGCAGTTCCTTAGAGGTGAGCGCGGGGGTGAGCCCCTCGCCGTTGTTTTTGGAGGCAATCGTGCCTCCCGTTGCAATCATGAGAATTTTTTTCATAGGATTATTTCTTTTTGGCGCGACGGCGTTTTTTGTTTTTCACAAACGTTTTTGCGAGCCCTCCCTCGGAGGTTTCGCGGTAGTTTTTATTTAAATCCTTGCCGGTTTGATACATGGTATCTACAACGGTGTCGAAGGACACTCTGTGCGAGGGCGTGAGGAAAGTCGCAAGTTCCACGGCGTTTAGCGCGCGCATTGCGGTGACGGCGTTTCGCTCGATGCAGGGGATTTGCACAAGCCCGTCCACGGGGTCGCAGGTCAAGCCGAGGTTGTGCTCCATGCCGACTTCTGCGGCGTATTCGATTTGTCCGAGGTCGAGGCGGAAAAGCTCCGCGACGGCGGCGGCAGCCATACTGCACGCAGTGCCGCACTCGGCTTGACAGCCGCACTCCGCGCCGCTTATGGACGCGTTCGTCTTGACGACGTTGCCGATTATGCCGGCAGTGGCGAGCGCGCGATAAATATCTTCGTCTGTGAAATTGTGCTTTTCCTTTTCGTAGTAGAGGGCGGCGGGCAGTATTCCGCACGCTCCGCAGGTAGGGGCGGTGACGACAGTGCCACCGCTCGCGTTCTGTTCGGCGACGGCGAAAGCATAGGCGCAAACAAGCCTGTTTGTGCGCGTTTCGGAGCTTTCGCTTTCTAAGACGGGGTCGTACAACAACTTGGCTTTGCGCTCGGTGTTGAGTCCGCCGGGGAGCACGCCGCTTTTTGTAAGCCCCTTTGCAATCGCCTTTTGCATAGCCGCCCAGACCTTGGCGAGATAGGGCACTATGCTTTCGCCCTCGAAGCGAATGACGTAATGCAATAGGTCGATATTTTCCTGCTCGCAATACTCTTTGATTTCGGCAAAGTTGCGATGAGGATAAACGTCTTTTGACTCGGCGAACTGCTCGCCGTCTATTTTGATAGCTCCGCCTCCTACGCTGAACACGCGCAGCGAAGCCGCGATTTGACCCGTTTCGTCAAGCGCAAATAGGTCGAGCGTATTGGGGTGCGGCACTTGCGCGTCCGCGTCGAAAACTATGTCTACGGGCTTTTTGAACGTCTTTTTAATGACGGTGTGAGTGCCGTGTCCCTTGCCCGTCTGCGCGAGAGAGCCGTAGAGAATGACTTTATAGGAAGCCGCGTCGGGATTGCGTTCCTCAAACAGCTTGCAGGCTTTTTCCGGTCCCATAGTGTGCGAACTCGACGGACCTCTGCCGATTTTGTACAATTCGGTTAAACTTTTCATAAACACCCCGCAAGCATTATAACAATAAGGAAGAAAAATCTCAATAACAAACGGAAAAATTTATTATAATTTTGCCATTGTAGCGCAAGGAGTTTGCCAAAACCGATATAAGTGTGATAATATAATCGAGTTTTAAGAGTATAATCATACTTATTGCGGACAGCCGCCGCAAAAGAAGGCAAATATGTTAAGAGAAGATTTGAGAAATATCGCCATCATCGCGCACGTAGACCACGGCAAGACTACGCTTGTGGACGGAATGTTGAAGCAATCCGGCACGTTTAGAGAAAATCAGCAGGTTGCCACCTGCGTAATGGATTCGGGCGACTTGGAGCGCGAGCGCGGGATAACCATACTTGCGAAAAACACGTCCATACACTATAACGGCATCAAGATAAACGTAGTGGACACCCCCGGACACGCGGATTTTTCGGGCGAGGTGGAGCGCGTGCTTAAAATGGTAAACGGCGTGGTTCTGCTCGTGGACGCGGCGGAAGGACCTATGCCGCAGACGCGTTTTGTCGTAGAAAAGGCGCTTGCGCTCAATTTGAAGATAATCATCGTAGTAAACAAAATCGACAGACCCGACGCGCGTCTCAGCGAAGTGGGCGACGAGGTGCTGGAACTCCTGCTCAGCCTCGACGCATCCGACGAACAGCTTATGAGCCCGATACTCTATTGCTCGGGCAAAAACGCCACCGCCACTAAGGACTACAACGTCCCGGGGACGGATTTAAAACCGCTTTTCGACACGATAGTGGATTACATTCCCGCGCCCGAGGGCGACGCGGAGGGCGAGCTTCAACTGCTCGTATCGGCAATCGACTATAACGACTACGTAGGGCGTATCGGCATTGGCAGGATAGAGCGCGGCAGCGTCGATATGGCAAAGGAAGTCGTCGTTTGCGACTACCATAGCGGCATATCTCCATATAAGAGCAAAATTGTCAATCTGTTTCAAATAGAGGGCTTGAAGCGCGTTCCCGTCGAGCGCGCGAGTGTGGGCGACATAGTGTGTTTCAGCGGCATTGAAAAAATCACAATCGGCAACACGATTTGCTCGCCGACGAAGATTGACCCCGTTCCGTTTGTGAAAATCGGCGAGCCCACCATAGAGATGAATTTTTGCGTAAACGATAGCCCTTTCGCGGGCAAAGAGGGCAAGTACGTCACGTCAAGACACCTGCGCGAAAGGCTGTTTAAGGAAACTTTAAAGGACGTGTCCCTGCGCGTATATCAGACGGACAGCGCGGATACGTTTAAGGTGTGCGGCAGAGGCGAGATGCACCTGTCCATACTCATCGAGACTATGCGCCGCGAGGGCTACGAGTTTGGCGTAGGCACGCCGAAGGTCATCTTTAAGGAGATTGACGGCGAAAAGTGCGAGCCTATGGAAAGGCTTTATATCGACGTGCCCAACGAGAGCGTCGGCTCGGTCATCGAGCGTATGGGCGTGAGAAAGGGCACGCTCGTGACGATGAACCCCGCGGGCGACCGCATGAAAATGGAGTTCGTTGTGCCGTCGCGCGGACTGTTCGGATTTAAAAACGAGTTTTTGACGGATACGAAAGGCGAGGGCGTAATGAACCAGCTTTTCGACGGATACGCGCCGTATAAGGGAGCAATCTCGCGCAGATTTACAGGCTCGCTCGTGGCATACGAGGCGGGCGAAGCCGCAACCTACGGGCTTTTCAACGCTCAGGAAAGGGGACAGCTTTTCATAACTCCGCAAACTATGGTCTATGAGGGAATGGTCGTCGGTGTGTCTCCCAAAAACGAGGATATACGCGTAAACGTCTGCAAGCGCAAGCACGTGACGAATATGCGCGCGGCAGGCTCGGACGAGGCGCTTAGATTGAATACTCCGCGCAAGATGAGCCTTGAAGAAGCGATAGAATTTTTAAACGAGGACGAAATGCTCGAAGTCACTCCGCAGAATATTAGGATAAGGAAAACAATTCTTTCGGGCGAAAAACGGTTGAAGCTCGCTTATGGGAATAAATCATAAAACCTTGTAATTTGTGCGCCATTGCGAGGCACGAAGCAATCTAGAAAAGCCCTCCCCTACGGGGTCCCCGTCAAACCTCCGCGTTTGATGGGGTGAATTCGAGGGGAGGGTGTCACGCAGTGACGGGTGAGGTGTAACCTCGTTACTAAGGGGGTAAGGGCTGGCGATAAAATTAGCGCAAGTGGCACAACAACGATAGGGTTCTATCGTTGTTAAAG
>JAMPEA010000048.1 GCA_023665365.1 Bacillota bacterium | reverse complement strand
TTTGAGGCTCTGCTCAAATTTTGCGTGACGATTGCGCTCACAGCAAAACTCGCAAGTTTGTTTCTTAATAATCTTTATCCGTCTGTTCGGCAAATTTGCGATTTTGCGTACCGCGTAGCGTGTGACATTCGGCGCAAATACACGCGAAGCGTGCACGGGGTCCCCGCAAAACGTCCGCGTTTGATGGGGCAAACTGAAAAATCAAGCTCTGTCTTTATATTTGCCTAATTTTAGGCGAATATGCGACAGATGCGCCGATTTTTCAGTACTGCCACTTATACCCCAACCCCCACACGGTCACAATGTTGTTTATGCCGACCTTTGCGAGCTTTTCGCGCAGGCGCGCTATCGTGACGGCGACGGTGTTTTCGTCTATGTACTCGTCAATGCCCCAAACCTCGTCGATGAGCTTTTGCTTGGGAATAATTTGATTTTCGTTTAGCGTAAGGTAGTCGAGGATTTTAAACTCCTTTGCGGTGAGCGCGATAATCTCGTCGCCGAGCTTCGCCTCGAACCTCTCGGACGAAACCACAAAATCGCCGTAATGCCTCGTGCCTTTGTTTTTGTTGGCGTTGAACTCGTAATATCTGCGAAGCTGTGCGCCCACTCGCATAACCATTTCGTTGAACGAAAAGGGCTTTGTCATATAGTCGTCCGCGCCGAGCGCAAACATGCGTTCCTTATCCTCCTCGGCGACTTTTGCGGATACGACGATTATGGGAATGTCCATCGTATTTCTCAACTTTCTGCAAACCTCGTAGCCGTCCGTCACGGGCATCATTATGTCGAGCAGAACGAGGTCGGGCTGCATCTTCCCCGCCAAATCGAGCGCCTGCGCGCCGTCGTACGCTTGATAGACAACGTGCCCTGCGCGAAGGAGATAATTGCGCATCATATCCGAAATTTCTATATTGTCCTCTGCAATCAGTATCTTTCTCATAAGCTCCTCGTAGATATTATAGCCTTTTTCTTGCGTATTTTCAAGGAAATTCGCAAGTATTGTCATTTGCGGTTTAAATCCGCATTTATTTTATCGCGCGCGCTGTCGAAGTACCTTTTATACGCCTTTTTGCAATACCAAGCGTGGCTGTTTTTTTGCGGCTCGCCGTCGTACTCCATATCGTACTTCCCGTTTATGCGCCAGCCGTTTAAAAGCGCAATGGAAAACGCGTCCGTCGGGCAGTTGAAAGAACAGCGCGTACACATAAGGCAATCGCCTTTGAAGCGGAATTTTCCGTCCTTTATGACTATGTTATTGACGGGGCAATTCCTCGCGCACATACCGCAGTTTATACACTTGTTTTTGTCCACCTTAAACAGCTTTCCGTTTACGCGCATAGCGGGGTGCTCGATGCGCAAAATCCACGCAAAAAGATGCCCGAACGGCACGCCCTTTAACATATGCGGCTTCATTGCAAGCACCTCTCTTGCCTCAATCGGCGCGAGGGCGCGGGCGGTGTTCCACATATTTGTCGCCATATCGTCGGTGTGTCTGAAAATCATATTGTAAGGCATCACGTAGTGATACTCCGCAAACTGCTCGTAGCCCTTGCGCTTTAAAATCCCCCTCATCTTATAGGACGATACGTTGTTGATTTTAAGCGGCTCGCCGGAGGATTTCAACACAAAATACTTTTTCCCCGCCGCCTTTGGCAGTCTGCGCGCGAGGTCGAGCATGATTTTAGGCGCGTTGAACGCGTGTATGGGATAGGCTATGCCAACGCAGTCGAAATCGTTCGGGTCGGGAAGATTGTCAAACCCTCGCCCCACGTCGCAGAGAGTGGTTTCGACTCCGTTTTTCTCGAATTCCGCCTTATAAAGTTCGCAGATTTTTTTAGTATTGCCCGTGCCCGAAAACACATATATAACGGCGTTTTGCATAATTCACCTCACAGCTTTTTATATCTTGCGTTGTGGTCTTTGTCGAAATAGTAAACCGTATCCTCGCCCTTGGCGTGCGTGTCGTACCACACCTGCGCGTAGAACGGCATAAACTTGGACAGCCTATCGTAATCCCACGGCTGAGGCTGACAGCACTCGGGACACCAGTGCCCCGCTTTAAGCACCGTGTAGGGGGACGCAAAAAAGCGATGCCCGTCGTGACACTCCCATTCGAGCTTAGTATATAGGTCGCCCTTTGTCATGCTCTCGGACACGCACTTTCCGCCTCTGAACGTTGCCGCGTCGCGCATATCCTCTATATCGAGTTCGCTATCGGGCTTGCTCTCGTCGTAGCCGTGGTCGAGCCTGTATCCGTGCTCCTCGACGAGGTTTATATCCCTCATCTCGTCGTAATCGATACTGCCGTCCGCCAGCTGACCCTTTGCGAGCACGGGATAATTGTCCCAACTCGTAGGCATGCACGATATGTTGTCGCTGCTGCCGAAAAACGCCTTGACGCGCCCCATATCCTTGCTGTTTATCCACTTGCGCGGAGCGTTTTCGTCTTTGAGAAGCCTCTCTATGGCGAGCTTGGATATGACCCTCGGCGGAATAATCTTGCCTACGCTGTAAATGCGATGCGTATGCAAAATCTCCTGCCAATAGTCCTTGACGTCCTCTCTTTGGAAATCGAGATAATCGTTCAGAACGTGGCTATCCTCAAACCACATACAGTGGAAGTTTCTAAGCGAGTTCCATTGCGGCTTCATAAACTTTTCCGTCGAGCCGCCTATGATTTTGAAGCCCTCGTCGAACGTGTCGTAGCCCGTAACGCGATTGCACGCGCCGCCGCCTATGTTGTAGCATTTATGCCAAAACTCCGCAGAAAGCGCCTGCTCGGCGTCTTTTTTAATAAGGTTTTTGAGCAGTAATCCGCTGTCGCGCGCAGTCACCCACTCGATTGGCGCGTTGAAGCAGGTGTGAAACATAAGCCCGTCTTTCATGTTGTTTGTAAGCATTCTGCTATGCAGCATTCCCGTCTGACGCAAAACGACCCAGCAGTCGAGGGCGCTGTCGAGCACGTATCTTTCGCCCTTTATCTTGCTCGCGGAATAGTCGTCGTACACGCTTGAAATAAGCGGGTCGCCGACCCTCCCCCACGGATGCTTGTAGTTGCGGTTGCCGTATATCGCAACGGTTGAAATATGTACGAATTTGGGTTGATTTTCCTTAATCTCGACTACGCTGTCAACGAGGTTCATAGTGCCTATCCTGTTGCAGTCGTCCGTCTCCTTGGGCTTGTGGTCGGCAAGCGGAGGAATGACCGCCGCAAGATGTAAAACATAATCCGTATCCTTTACAAGCGCGCGGCACTTCTCCTTATCGGCAAGATTGCCGAAAATCACCTGCACTCTCTGTTTGTATTTGCGCTTGCACTCGCGCGAATACTTGCGCTCGCGCCTCTCGTTCAAAAGCAGAATCTTGACCTTTTTAACGCAGTCGAGTTCCATAATCTGCCTAAGCGTCTCCATGCCCATATTGCCGCTTGCGCCTGTTATAGCCACTGTCTTTTGCATATGTCCACCTCAAAATAAAAATCGCAACTGAATTTGCAATTTTATCCTCGCATACATATCTTTCAAAACAAGTAATATAATCTTACAATTTTCTTACACCCCGCGTACTAATAACGACAACCGCACACTTCTTATCCGAAAATTATTTAGTTTGGAAAGTTCGCCATTTAGATGAGAGGCGCGGAAAAGCCCCGTTTCAAGTCGCCTAACGTACTAAGCGTACGTGACGACGAAGAAACGGGGCTTTGTAAGGAGCGAAGCGACAGAATAGCGATTTTTAATCGCGTCCAAAGCATATCGCTAAATGGCGAACTTTACTTCCAGAGGGACTTATATGCCTTCTCGTAATAAGTTATAGCGCTCTCCATAAACTCGACGCCCATTGTGTTTACGTCAAGGTTGTATTTGGTGGTCTTTTTGGCTTCGAGAATGGAGTCGCGGATAGTGTCGTGAATAGACTTTATATCGTCCAAATCCTTGCCGATGGTCATATTGTAATTGATAGGCATAGTGCCGTCTTGGCTGTCGCCCTCGGAGTATTCCCACTCGGAGGGGTTGTAGACGGTGTAGCTGTTGAGGAGCACAAACACGCCCGCATACGCGCTGCTGAAATCGGTTGTGCCGTTGCCGATGAAGCTGTCCGCCACGACGTAGGCAGTTCCGTTGCCCGCCATAGTGCCGTCGGGAGAGGTAACGCCGAGGAAAGTATTGTCATTGACAGCGCCCGCGACGTACGAACCCGTGCCGTTTTTGATAAGCTCGCGCGCGTAATTCGTGAAGTCGGTGAGGTAGTTGCTGTCCTTGCCCTCGGGAGTGATTAGATAGCCAAGTCCGCCGTTGTTGCTGCTGTCAGTCACCGCGCCGCTGTCGTCGCCGACGAGATAAAGCCATTTCGTTGCGACTTCTCTAAGCCAATATACGCCCTGCTCCTTGCTGAGACTCGGACCGTCTTCCGCGTCTACGTACTTCATAACCGCGTTGAGGCTGTCGTAAATCTGCTCGATTACGCCCTTGCCGTCCTTGCTGAACGCATAGACAGACTCCTCCAAATAAGGCATTGCGGCGTGCTCGGTTGCGCCGTAAACAATCTCGAACTCCTCGGTTTCGGAGTTATAGCGGAAAGTCAAAAGTTTTGTATAATCGTTGCCGCCCTCGGCTTCGAACTCGGTATTTTTCGCCTTGCCCTCGCCTACGGATACTGAATTGTAGGGGTTTCTCGGGTCGGTCATCGGGTCGCGGAGTTCTATCTCCTCGCCGTCCTTATCCTCTACGACAGCGTCGCTCTTGTAGTTGGGGTTGGACACTTTTACTTTCATTTCCGAAATCAACCTGTTGCGCACGATTTTAGCCTTTGCCGCGCCGACACTGCTCGGGTCGTTTTTGCACATTTCGGTAAGCGTCGCAAGGTTGTCGTCGTCGAGTTTCAAAAGAATGTTGACCACAAAGCCATAGCTGCCGCCCTCGTCCACGTTTGTGAGAGAGGGATGATAGTAGGTTTCGTTAAGGGTGCTCGTGAGCGCGCTTTCGTAAGCCGACTCGCCGTTAGACCCCATAAACGTCTGCTTATTCTTATTGACGATCGCGTTGAACTCGTTTCTGATTTCCTCCTCGGACACGCTGACTTTGCTTCCGATAAGCCTTTGCATCTTGGTGACGAGAATGGAGTCGAGCTGATTTGCGAGATAGTAGTTGTAACAATCCTCGGCGGTCTTTTTGAAAATAGTATCTTGAATGTCGCTTAAAAGCTCGGCGATGCCGTCGTCCACGTAGTCTTCGAGAGTCGTGTTGACCTTATCGCTGATATTTTCCGCAAAATCTTCCTCGGCGAATTTTTCGAGGATAGTTGCCTTGTACGCGTCCGAGAAGAACGTGGGCAAAGGCTCTATCGTTGGGGAGTCGTCATCGGGGTCGTAATCGTCCTCTTCCTCCTCCTCGACCACGGGCATCTCCGTCCTTGCCTCGGTTGTCTCGACCCAACGCGCGTGCAGGGTCATGCTCTTTTCGACCTTCTTCGTCTTGAAATCAAACTCCTTGCTGACGTATTCGTATATCGGGTTTTTGTTTTCGTCCTTGACTACGTTGCCGTCTTTGTCCTTTTTCTGCTCGAAAGTGCCGGCAACAAACTCCGCGTCGTTACAGCTTTCGTCCTCGTACCAGCCGTAGAAAACGTAACCCTCTTTGGTTGGGTCGGTCGGCTTTTTGGCTTTGGTATCCTTTTGTATGCGCTGTTTCTCCACGTCACTGCCGCCGTTGGAATTAAAACGGACGGTGACTGCGTCGGTGATTTCGACTTCCTCGTCATCATCATCGTCGTTGTCATCGTTATCGTTTTCGCTGTTGTTGTACTTATCCTCGTTTATGCTGTCCTCGACTTTGGTTTTGAGCTGTTCGAGCAAGCTGTCATTGGTGTTTTCGATAGCCTTATTGACTTCGCTACGCGTAAGCAGTTCCTTTACGTCGTCGGGAATTGGTACTTCTGCAAAACCAGCTACCTTTTCTCTTGCGTAAAGCGTAAGCAGTTTCTGTTGCGCAAGCGAGCGCAGGATATAGTTTGCGGTTTCCTGTTCGGTCATTCCGTAATAGTTGACGTAGACGTACGAGTAATTGTTGTAAGACAATTCAAGCTCGAACTTATAGATGTCTGCGGACAAACCGTGGTAGTTCACGGTGGCGACCACTTGGGTGGCATCGCGCTCTTCGTTTCTTGTAAACATTTCGTCGCAGCCCACAAACGTTGTAAGTGACACGGCAAGCAGTAAAATGAGTACGATAGCAACTGTCAGTTTTTTCTTCATATCAAACTCCGTTGAGTCATAATTTAATTCAATAGTATAATTATTATACACGCAAGCGAGTATTCAAGCAAGCACTTTTTAATATGTATATAATTTTTAAGGGGGCAAGGGCTGTTTTCCGAGTCCGCCCTATACCCCCTTATGAACCCCCTTACCTGAAAACTCCTCAAAACCCCCTTGCCCCCTTATTCTTTAAGGGGGTGTTTTTAACGTTGGCTTGATAGGGTGTTACACGACGCACAGTTGTTACGAAGTTTAGAACGCGACGCGCAGGGCGCGGAGGAAGGGAGTGCCAAGCACCAGAGTTGGG
>JAMPEA010000047.1 GCA_023665365.1 Bacillota bacterium | reverse complement strand
TTGGCTCGTCGTTTATTCAGTGTATTATTCCGTATGAGATATTAAATCAGGAAAAGACCAACGAATTGAACGGTAATACCGAACAAGATATTCATAGTAAAGTTCATAGTAAAGTTCATAGTAAAATTACTGTGGCGCAACAAAAAGTTCTAGATTTAATAACCAAGTCTAATAATATTACAACACAAGAACTTTCCGTACAGTTGGGTATATCCACCCGTATGGTTGCGACTCATGTCAAAGCATTGAAGGAGTTGGGTGTTATTCGGCGTATTGGTTCAGACAAAACAGGCTATTGGGAAGTTCTCAAATGAGAACAATGTATAAGCCAAATAGAGAAACTAATGGAATGTTACGTCTTTATGTTGGCATAGCGAAGATAAAATTGCAATTTAATGGACAACACTATTAGCGAGTGTTGTTCTGTTTATATTCCCATTTTAGGAATGAGGAATGCATTTTCTAAAAAAAATTAAAAAATTTTCAATTTAGGGGGTACGATTTTGCCAATTTTTAGCCCTTTTATATAGAGGGTACTTTTTGCATTGAAAAGTTGTGGCAAATTTTTAATTGTACCCCTAACTTTTTCAAAAAACTGTGCTTGGTTAAGTAGAGGAATAAAATTATTTTTCTCTTAGACCGTGTACTTTGAGATAAAACTGTACTTGGATATATGAAGGGACAAACGAAAAAATTCACAAAAGACCGTCAACTTTTGCTCAAAAATCGCCCTCTTATATAGAGGGGTACTTGGGAGGTGATGCGTATGATTGTATATTCGGAATAAAAAATTTGTGACAAAGTTCTGTTAATGGGCTGAAATAGTAGAGCAGGTAAAGAAATTTGCCACAATATTAGTTTGGGCAATATTGAGATGCGATTTGCGCATACAGCACTTCGGAAACCGAATTCTGTTTTGGGATTCGTCCACAGAAAAAAAGTGGGTTTCCCACTTGTTCAAGCGAGCCGTTCGGCGAGCCTCAATTTTAGCAAAATCTGTGGATTTTGGGAAAATTCTTAACCTGCTTGCAAAAATGGACTGATTCCCAAAATTCTGAGGTGGTTGAGCAAAGCAAATTTTTAATGTAAAGGAGATGTAAATTATGAGCGGATAATCCTTGACAATTCTCCCCTTCTATGAGTAAAATACAATCAGTCGTATAGATACGATTAAATATATTTACCCTAAGGAGAGATGATATGGCAAAAGACAGAAGCACAAAAGATAAACGATATGAAGAAAAGCATAAGGAAGAACGAAAAGCCAAGAGTATGATATGGGGAACGAGTGTACTGAGAGAGAAAGCCAATGAGATAAATGAGTTTTTGGCTAAGTATGGATATACGAAGGTACAGTTGATAGAGGCAGGTTATAAAGCGTTATTAGATGATGCCGCAGAACGTAATCTTTCGCTCGGTAAGATTATGGACGGCTATGATGATTTCTTCCCTTCCGAGTTGGAGAAGATGAAGAAAACCGAGTGATAGAATTTTATCGTATAAGGAGGAAATGCGATGGAGAGAGAACATAGTATTCAAAGCCATAAGGACAAAATCTAATTGTCCGAATAATGAATATTGGAGAAAAGACAATTTGAATACGTGACTTCCTTTGGCGATATTGAGTACGCAATAATAATACGCGAAAGCGATATAGCAAAGGAAACGGTGAACGACAAACTGAAAAAGGCTTTATTAAATGACTTGTCTGATAAGGTGTATTCGGGAGGAGAAACCGAATGAACAATTTATCAGTAACCAATAACAATCACTACTATAACGGAGGTGATATAACAGCCCTATATTGCAGGTTGAGCCATGACGACGACACGACGGGCGACAGCAACAGTATAAAGAATCAAAAAGCCATATTGAGCAAATATGCAAGTGAACACGGAATGAGCAATCCTAAGTTCTACGTGGACGACGGATATTCTGGAACAAACTTTAACCGTCCCGATTTCCAAAGAATGATACGTGATATAGACGCAGGACTTGTGAAGACGGTAATTGTAAAGGATATGTCTCGCTTGGGCAGAGATTACTTAAAGGTAGGCTATTACAGTGAAGTCTATTTCAACGAAGCGGATGTGCATTTTATAGCAATCAACGACGGCGTGGACAATCATTTGGAAAACGACAGCGACTTTACGCCGTTCCGCAATATTATAAACGAGTGGTATGCAAAAGACACGAGCAAGAAAATCCGCGCCGTATTCAAAGCGAAAGGCAATTCGGGAAAGCACTTGTGTTCCTGTCCGCCATACGGCTACAAAAGAGATGAAAAAGACAAAGAGCAATGGCTTGTGGATGAAGAAGCCGCAAAGACTGTAAAGGAAATATTCTCGCTATGTATGAAAGGATACGGTCCGACTCAGATTGCAAGAATACTAACTGAACGCAAAGTAGATATTCCCACAGTGCATAAGCAAAAATGCGGATTGCCCGTATCTACGCAAGGGTTGGAGTTTCCCGAAATATGGTCTACGCAGAGTGTAAATAAAATACTTGCAAATCCCGCTTATCTCGGACATACGGTGAATTTCAGAACGAAAAAGAAATCTTATAAGTGCAAGAAGAAAGTGGATTTGCCGAAAGAAGATTGGGTTGTATTTGAAAACACGCACGAAGCGATAATAGACCAAGATACTTATGAAACGGTACAGCGAATAAGACAAGCCAAACGTCGTCTTACACGAATGGGAGAAATGAATGTGTTTTCGGGATTAGTATATTGTGCAGATTGCGGAAAGAAAATGTATCTCTGCCGTTGCTCAAAGACTAAGCAGAAGGAATACTTTAACTGTTCTACATACCGCAAGAAAAGCAGAAGTCTCTGTTCGTCCCATCAGATTACGGTTGAAGCCGTGGAATACATAGTTCTCACAGACTTACAACGAGTATTGGGAATGGCAAAAGACAACGAAAAAGAATTCGTAGGTATGTTGCAAACGGCGATGAGCAATGAAATTCGCAAGGAATTATCTGCCAAGACAAGAGTATGCGACGAAGCTGAAAAACGAATGAAAGCATTAGATCGCATTATACAGAGTCTGTATGAGGATAAAGTTTGTGGCAACATTACGGACGAGCGGTTTGTAAAAATGAGCCAATCTTACGAGCAAGAACAAGCAGATTTAACAAATAGGATAAGTGTGTTGCGAAAAGAACTCTCATTTGCAAAAGAAGAAGCAAACAACGTAACAAAGTTTATGCGGCTTGTGAAGCGATACACCGAGATAAGCGAACTCACACCAGAAATTGTGAGAGAGTTTCTAGAAAAGGTAATCGTCCACCAAGCCGAGAAGGTAAACGGTAAGCGTAAACAAGCCGTTGAAATCATCTACAACTGCGTGGGAGCAATTCCAAACCCCACACAAGAGTAGCAACTAATCCAAGCAATGGAAAGGTGGCATAGTATTCCGCTATGCCACCTACCGTGGAAATTAAATAATCCCTATGAACACCACCGTAAGGGGTGGGTTATTTTATTTAAAGTACACGACGAGAATAATTTAAGGAGCACTCATATTTATGAGTGCTCCTGACAAAGTAATGCGCTAAATTAAAAAGTTTTAGATTTTGTTGTTGCAGCCGAGAACGTCCACAATCTTATGCTTCACAACCTGCTTCACAGCCTCTCTTGCAGGTCCGAGATACTGTCTCGGGTCGAAGTGGGAGGGGTTGAGGGCAAAGTGCTCGCGGATTGCGCCGGTGACTGCCAAGCGGAGGTCGCTGTCGATATTGATTTTGCAAACAGCCATCGAAGCGGCTTTGCGGAGCATATCCTCGGGGACGCCCTGCGCACCCGGCATACTTCCGCCGTACTGGTTGACAATCTTGACGAGATTTTGCGGCACGGACGAAGCGCCGTGAAGAACGATGGGGAAGTTGGGCAAGCGTTTTCCGACTTCTTCGAGAATGTCGAAGCGCAGTTGCGCCTTTCCTTTGAACTTATACGCGCCGTGGGACGTGCCGATTGCGATTGCGAGGGAGTCCACGCCCGTTTTTGAGACGAACTCCTGCACTTGGTCGGGGTCGGTGAAAGCGGCGTCTTTTGCGGCAACGTTGACGGCATCCTCGATGCCCGCAAGTTTGCCGAGCTCGGCTTCGACGACTACGCCGTGGTCGTGCGCGTACTCTACGACTTGCTTTGTGATATTGACGTTTTCGGCGAACGGATGGGCGCTTGCGTCAATCATAACGGAAGTGAAACCGTTGTCCACGCAGTCCTTACAGAGGGCAAAGCTGTCGCCGTGGTCGAGATGCAAGCAGATGGGGAGTCCGCTTGTTTCAACCGCCGCGTCCACCATTTTTGTGAGGTAGGTGGTGTTGGCATACTTTCTTGCGCCAGCCGAAACTTGAAGAATGAGGGGAGCTTGCTCCTCGGTGGCGGCTTCAACGATACCTTGGATAATCTCCATATTGTTGACGTTGAACGCGCCGATGGCATAGCCGCCCGCATACGCTTTTTTGAACATTTCAGTTGTTGTAACTAATGGCATATTTTGCCTCCACAAAATTATTTTGCTTCACATATTATACAACTTCGCATAGGAAAACTCAACTGATTTAAAGCGAATTGCCGAGATAATCGAGTTGAAATCTCCATTATTAAAGTATGTATTAGAGAAATAAAAAGCATTAAATATAAGAGTCGGCGAGCGGATTGCGAGATAATGATACAGATGTCTATTATCTTGGCAAAATATGGATTTCGAGTGTGTTTGAGGGAAAAATTTTGACAAATTCTGTAAAATAAAAAATATTTTTTTCGCAATTTTGTAAAAATTTTTGCATACGATTTGAATATTTATACATTTATTGAAAAATTGCATATGCTTCGGATTTGTGCGGCAAAATTTAAATGCAAGAGTCGGACGTTTAAAGGGGAGGCTGTTATCGTTTGCGCAAGTCGGGCTCAACTCACTTTATTATCGGGCGAATATGCCTAAAACAGTGCGCGGCGAAATTCGGATTTAATAGCACAAATTGCAGAATAGCAGTGTTTATCAGTGCAAAATGCGGCGTTTAAGTGCGTATTGGGCAGAAATTGGCAATAAATGAAGCGCGCAAGTTAAGGACAATACGTTTGACACGAACGCGTGTTTTTATGGCGTGGAGATTGTGTGAAAAGCGGGCGTTTCAGACTGCATAATCTATACAAATTTTATACATTGTCGAATACGGTACACTTGTAAACTTTTACGGTCGTCGGATAAGCCCGAGAACGCGGCGGCAATCCGTCAACTTTTTTATAAAAAATTTATACAATGATAATGAAGTTTATGCAAAAAATGCGGCGTTTTTGCATAAACTTGCAAACATTAAATGAATTTAAGGTAATTTTTTTGTAAAGAAAACAGTTGCCGATATATTGATTTTGTAGTAAAATACAAATCTGAAATATTATCAGTGCACACGCGAGATAAAATATTTATATTTTCACATTATACTTGTTGTCGGTGCGCTGTCGGTTATAGCGTCTATTCGGAGGAGAAAATGTCAAGGTCAGCAAGGAAGTTAAGAGCGGTATCTTTAATTTTGGTGGCGGTGCTTGTGTTCACCGCATTATTCAACGTTGTCTATATCGGCGGAAGCAAGTCGGTCGTCGCGCCGAACGTTCCAATCACTTCCGCGAGCAGTACGAACGGCTTTGTAAAGTCGGATTTGGATTTTAGCTCCTTGCGCGAGCAGTATATCAATCAAGAAATCGTGCAGCAGAATATCGCATCTTTCGAGGGCGACCGTTGGATTATCGTCGAGCTCGAAGGCGACACGCTTTACGACAAATACGCGAGGAGCACTCGCTACAACGACTTTTCGACTTATAGTCTGAGCGCAGAGGGTCAAAAGGCGCAAGCAAATATCAAGGCGGAGCATACGTCTTTCTTAAAAGCGGTCGAGAGACACGGCATCGACTATCAAATCAAGTATACCTATACGACGATTGCAAACGCGCTGGCAATGAAGGTCAACGCAGACGGCTACAATGCGATTAGAAAGATGAGCGGAGTTGTGGACGCTTATTACGTCGATTACTACGGCGTGCCGGAAATCACCGCGAGCAGTAACGTCGTAAGCAACAACGCAAACGTCTATACGACGGGCATCTACAACACGGAGGGCATAACCGAAAAGGGCGAGGGCATGGTCGTCGCCATACTTGATACGGGGCTTGACCACACCCACGCGGCTTTCCAAGATATGCCGGACGAGAAGACTGTCAAGTTCAGCAAGGATTATATCCAAAACATTGTTAACAACGGAAGTTCGCAAGCGCAACTTGTCTCGCCATACAACAAACTTATGGCGAAAGGCACTGCGGACGATTTTTACTACAATGAGAAAGTGCCGTTTGCTTACGACTACGCCGACGACGACGCAAACGTATATCCCGCTTACTCCAACCACGGCACGCACGTGGCGGGCATCGTAGCGGGCAAGAGCGACTACGTTGTAGGCACGAATTCAGACGGGTCGGACGAGACTTTCTTAGGTGTTGCGCCCGAAGCGCAACTGATGATTTGCAAAGTCTTTACCGACGATTTTGAAAGCGAGGCGCTCGGCGGAGCAAATACGATGAGCATACTTGCCGCGCTTAACGATTGCGTTGTGCTCGGAGTGGACGTTATCAATATGAGTCTCGGCACGTCCGCGGGCTTCTCGCAGGAGAGAGGCGACTCGGCGCAGACTCAATTCCTCAACGCAGTTTACGACAATATAGAAAACCTCGGCATAAGCCTTGTGGTTGCGGCGAGCAACGATTACAGCTCGGGCTTCGGCGGCGGCAACGACACCAACCTTGCAAG
>JAMPEA010000046.1 GCA_023665365.1 Bacillota bacterium | reverse complement strand
TAATAACTCCTATAAAGTTTGATACATTGCCACCGCGGTTGCGACCGCGACGTTTAACGATTCGATTTGATTTTTCATCGGCAAGGAATAGACGCTTTTCGCCTCGCGTTTGAGCGTTTCGCGCACGCCGTGCGCCTCGCTCCCCGCGACGAAAAGTATCGGCGACGGGATTTTGCTTTCAAGCAGATTTTGTCCGTCCATATCCAAAACCGCGCCGTTGAGGTTTTTCAAAAGGCATAGCGCCTGCTCCTCGTTTATTTCGCACACGCTTATCTTGAAAAGCGCGCCGAGGGTCGCCCTTATCACCTTAGGAGAGTAAATATCCGCGCAGTTTAGCGTATATACGTCCTCAAAGCCGCACGCCGCCGCAGTACGAAGTATCGTGCCCACGTTCCCGGGGTCGGATACGCCGTCGAGCAAAAGCGCGTTCCCTTTGGGAAACCCGAAGCGCACGCTCGGGATTTTGCAAACCGCCGCTATCCCGTAGGGCGACGCAGTATCCGATACGCAATCCATCACCGCGTCGGACACGCAAAATATTCCCTCTTTCACGCTGTGATTTGCAAGCATTTCGCTTGCCTCGTCGTATCTGACTTGGGTTGCGAATACAAACTCTATCGCCACGTCGTCGCGCAAATCTTTAAGCAGATTTACGCCCTCGACCAAAAACAAACCCGTTTCCAAACGGAACTTACGCTCCGCAAGCGAACGCGCGAGTTTTACAAGTCTGTTTTGCGTAGAGGTGATAATTTCCATAAACCGATTGTACTACACAAAACGCGCACTCGGCGCGTTTTGAATTTAACTTATTTTGCAAGAGCCTTTTTTGCGTCCTCGCAAAGCGCGGTAAACGCCTTGGGGTCGCTGATGGCAATCTCGCTGAGTACCTTTCTGTTAAGCTCGATACCCGCGACCTTCAACCCGTGCATAAGCGTCGAATAAGACAGTCCGTTAAGACGCGCCGCCGCGTTGATACGGGTTATCCAAAGCTGTCTGAAATCGCGTTTTTTCTGCTTTCTTCCGACGTATGCGTACACGCCGCTTTTGAGAAGCTGTTGCTTTGCGACGCGATAAAGGGAATGCTTGCCTGCATAGTAGCCCTTTGCTTGCTTCATTATTTTTCTGCGTTTTTTGATTGCGGTAACCGCTCTTTTAATTCTCATATTTCAGACCTCCTTATTTATAGGGCAGGAGTTTCTTCAACTCGGTTGTTTTGGTTTCGTCAACGTACTCGATAGAGCGGAGATCTCTCTTTCTCTTGGTCGTCTTCTTCGTCAGAAGGTGGCTGTGAGCGGAGTGTCCTCTCTTGTAAAGCCCATTTGCTGTAACGCGGAAGCGTTTTTTTGCACCGCTATGTGTTTTTTGCTTTGGCATAGGTCTGCCTCCTCTATTTTATTGCTTCGCCCCGAGGGGCTGAATTTTTACTTTTTGACGGCGGGAGAAAGTATCGTATAAATTATTCTCCCTTCTTGGGTGGGTTTTTTCTCCACCGTGCACTCGCCCACGAGTTCGATATAGTCCTCGACGATTTTGACGGCGATTTCGGGATGCGCTTGCTGTCTGCCTTTTAGCCTTATGGACGCTTTGACTTTGTTGCCCTCGCTAAGGAACTTCGCCGACTGTTGCGCAAGACGCTTAGTATCGCCCACGTCGATTGTGGCTGAAAGACGGATTTCTTTGATTTCGGTCACGCGTTGGTTTTTCTTTGCCTCTTTCTCGCGCTTCTGCTGTTCGTAACGGTATTTGCCGTAGTCCATCAGTTTGCAGGTAGGCGGCTGAACCCCCGGAGGCGTAACCTTGCAAAGGTCGAGCCCCTTATCTTCGGCTATCGCAAGCGCGTCGCGCGTTGCGAGCACTCCGTATGCCTTGCCGTCCTCCCCGATAAGGCGAACCTCGCGGTCTTTGATTTGCTCATTGATAAAAAGGTCTTTCAAAAGCTACTCCTTGCACACCGTTTTTTTACACAAAAAGTGTCGGAAGCAAAGTTTCCGACACCATACAAGCGGTCTTATCGACCTAATTTGTCACTGTGATACCACGTCGCCTACGCTGATGGTGAAAGGAAATCCTTTGCTTTGCTAACATAGACTATCAAATTTAAACTCCCAAGTCAAGGATTTAAAGGACATTTGTGAAAATTTTCGTTTATAATTTTTCACTCGTCCTTTAAAACCAACTTATATCCCATTGCGGTGATTTCGCTGTATATTCTGTCCAAATCCATATAGTCGTACGCGTAAATTTTGGCGAGTTCGTTTATACGGGCGTTATAAGCAGCGACGGGCGTATCGCAATCGCTATTCCCGTACAGCTTTTCGTACTTAAATTTTATAAGCTCGTCAAGCCCGTAATAGGTCGTAAGACACGCGTGTTGTTTGAGCTCCGTATTTTTATGAGGCAAGCTCCTTACGACGTTGCCCTGTTCGTCCGTCCCTTCTTTGATTTTCATATCGGATTTTTTCATCTGCTTGTAGTCGTACAGGATATAAAGCGCGTTCCAGCGCGAATGTTCGATATACGCAAGCACGTTGCTCGGCTCGTTTTTGAAGAAGTAGGAATAATCCGCGTAATCCTCATCTCTGCCGCTGTTGATATATCTTTCGTTGAACTGCGCCTCGGATACGCCTAAATCGTCGTCGCTCGCTTTTTTGACCATATCGAAACCCAGGAGATTGAGTTTAAAAGATTGATTGAGCGCGTGATAGAGATTTGAGTCGCGCTCAATATAAGGTAGCTCCGACCACTTTTCCAACATAAACTCCCTGTTGGACGGATTGGCGAGATTTTTAATTAGATCTCGCCCTTGCGCGGATATATCCTTCTCGTTTTTCAAATCTTTCAACCACTTTGGAGAATCCGCGATATTGCTGTAAAGCAAATTCAATCTTTGGGCGAGCTCCGTCAAATCGTCGTTGACGATATTCTCGTGCGTGTAAATCTTTTTCTCGTCGCCGAAATAGATAATGCCGTCGTCAAGCTCGTCGAGCCTTTCGCCCATATTGTTTTTTGCTCTGACAAAAATGCGATAGTTATCTTTGTCACCTCTTTCAAACAGACGCTTGACGGTTTGCGCGTACGACGCGTCTTCCAAATCGTTTTCAAGCGAGATGACAAAATATGTAAAGCTGTCCTCTCCCACAAGATTTTTGAACGCCTTTTTCGCCTCGACCGAGTTTATATCGACGTTTCGTATATCAAGCTCGCAGATTTTTTCGGGTTTTGGAAAATCGCAATCCTTAAACTCCTCGTCGAACTCGAAAAGTATTCTCGAAAAGAACTCGTTATGCAACGCCTCCGCTTGGTTGTCGTAGATATAATAATTTACGGGTTTTGAGCTTAGTTTTCCCTCATTTTCCTGCGCAAACTGGAACTGCATAGCGCACATTCTGAAAAGCTGATAGTTGACTTTGCCGAAACCTATGAAAACCACATTTATGTTCTTATTGCTTTTGAGAGTGCAATTTTCGTTATAAAAGGATTTTGGGATATATTTCGTTATCGGATAATCCGCAACAAATCGACGCGCAATCAACTCGTATCTGTTCAAGCCGTATATTTGCAGGAATTTTGCGCCGTCGGTTTGCGAGATGAATTTTTCCTTTAATACTTTCATCTCGGACTGAACCGCTTCGAGATGAATTTTTATTTTATAGTTCCCAACTTCCGTGAAAGTTCGGATTATCTTTGTATAAGGATATTTCGCGTCTTTGAATACAATCACATTATAGCTTCCGTGTTTCAGCTTGCGCGCAAGGGATTTAGCTTCCAACGGGACGCGTAACACTGTGATTTTTTGCTTCATCAAATCCACGTATCTTTGGTTATCGATATTTGTGCCGAGCAGTATGCAATTCTTAGTCCTTTTTGCATATTTCACGGCGTCGCTCGAATCGCCTATAACGATGTCGCAATTTCTGCGGAGCTTGACCGCATTGAAAACGGCATTGCTTATCCTTAGACTGAACAGGCTCGCAATACTCAAAATCACGGTCGCCGCGCTGACTATAAATGCAAGAACGAAATCGGCGTAAAATATCGGATACGCACTGCATATAGCCGAGATTACGCCCGTATTCGCGCTGAATTTCAACGTATCCAAAACCTCGCCAATCAAATTGAAGCAATAGAAAAAATTTATTTTTTCGCCGCTATACCCCGCCGCCGTTAAATAAAGGAAAAATAAAATCAGATACGTAGGCACAAGATATAACAAATTCTTTTTCGTTATCACGTTGCCGTCTTTTTTGACGGAGCGTATCGAAGTATAGACGATAAACGCCATCATACAAAGAATGACTAATAAAAATACAATCCCCAACGCTAAGTACATAAAACCTTTCTCTCTTGTTTTAGTGGAATAGATTATAACATATAACGCAATAAAAATTCAATGCTTTTAAACATATATTTAGTTATTGCCAAATCGTAGCGTTTTTTGTTATAATGATTAAAGTTTAAAGTAGGAGACGCATTATGAAATCACTTAACGAACTGTCATCTGTATTTTTCGACGAGCTGGGCTTGGAAAACAATAAACTCCAACGCTTTAAAGAAACCGAGCTATCGTGTTTTAGAAAATCGCTGCAAAAATTTCTTTCAAGCGGAAACAAGGAGGACGCTTTCGTCGTATACTACTGTTTCAGCGAGATATTCAAGCTGTTTGGAAAGGGCTACGACAACACTCAAAAATTGCTTGAAACGCTCTCAGACCACGAGCATCACTCGGGCGAGCTTCTTACAAAACACCGCGACCACTACTCGCACTCGGTCTACGTATTCGCGCTGGGACTTGCGATTTTTGCAAACGACAATACCTATAAAAACGCCTTTTGCGAGTTTTACAAAAGCGCCGACGACGGCGTAGCGAAATTCCTCTATCTTTGGGGAATGACGGCTTTATTCCACGATATAGGCTACCCTTTCCAACTCGCGCACGAGCAGATTAAAAACTACTCCGAGGAGCTATGGGGAAATACTGCGGTAAACCCCTACGTATCGTACGGCAATATGTCGGCATTTTGCACGATTGATAAGGAAACGTCAAAGCGTTTAAGCAATACGCTAAACGCAAAAACGCAAATAAAGTCGCTAAACGAACTGTTTGCATTCGGCTTGAAATTAAGAGAGGGCTATGACGAAAAAGCCGTTGCGGAGATTTTGGCGCGCCGCGTGGAAGTTCAACCCGCGTTTATGGACCACGGATATTTCAGCGCGGTCATACTTGCAAAACAGCTCCTTTCGCAACCCGACTTTGTGCTTGATCTTGAACGGCTCGACGCTTTGACGGCGATACTCTTACACAACAACTTCAACAAGTTCGACGCGCCCGACAAGCACCCTATCGCCCTAAACGAACACCCGCTTGCATATCTGCTTATCCTCTGCGACGAGTTGCAGAGTTGGGACAGGCTCGCCTACGGCAAGGTGAGCAAGCGCGACCCAATAGCTTGGAATATTCGCCTCGATATTTCGGATAACGAAATTTCTGCGAAGTACATATTTGAATCCAGCACCGTCACCGACGAAGACAACAAAACGCGCTTAAACAAGAGCTTTGCCGAGATACAGGACGGCGATTTTGTGAAGAAAATAAAGAAATATATCAACTCCACTCTAATTTTAAATGCATTCACAGAGGAGCGCCCAAAGCGCAAAAAAACAAACCTTTACGCCTCGGACAACAGCTTCATCAACTTATGCGACTTTGCAAAGGCGATACACGCAAGCTATCTCGACTATTGCAAGGATTTGGACGCGGATTATATTAACGACAGCTTCGAGCAACTGCCGCTTGAATTTAAAATATCCAATATCGAGCAAGCGAAATCCTACGCATACAAGCTGGAACTCATCAACTGCTTTTACAGCAGTAAGGACCTTGACTATACGATTGTAAATGATTTCAACGAAATCGGGACGTACGATATGGACTATCTCGGGTTTTTGTGCCGCGAGGAACACGTGCGCTGGGTCAAGGAAAAACTGGATATGGGTTGGAGCTATGGCACAGACTATCAAAGCACCGCCGAACGAAACGTAAAAAAAATCCATAAGGACATAGTGCCCTTTGAGGTTTTGAGCAAGGAGGAGCAGAAAAAGGATGAGGTGATGATAAACAATATCATTCCCCTCTTAAAAAAATTCGGCAACAACATAAGGATATACCGATATCGCAAGGACAGAAAGCCCGACTTGGAGATTGCAGGCACGGGACACCGTTTTTTCATCGGCGACAGAGGAGAGATTAAAGAAAAAGTCAAGAGCATATTATCGGAATACAATGAAAAGTACAGAGTCATCGTGCGCACCTGCTTTGCATACGGCGCGGACCAGCTCATCGCCGAGTGCGCCGAGGAGCTTGGCATAACCACAAAAGCCGTTATCCCTCTCGACTATGAAAGCTATATCGAGGACGTGCGCAACGATTGCATTGCAAACGGACACGAGTTCACCCTCGACGACGAGCTTAAAATGCGTCATTTACTGGCACAAACGGTGGTTTGCAAGGTCGTGCCCAACAGCGAAAATTTCTGTCTTGGCGCAAGCAAGTATTTGATAGAACACTGCGACAAGCTCATAGCCATATGGGATGGATGCGAACTGCCCCTTAACGACGGCAACGGCAACGAGATAAATCGCGGCGGCACTTACGACTGCATTCGCATGGCAAGAGAGCGCACACCGAACAAGCTAAAAGACGGCGAGGATATACATATAATTCCCTGCGTAAGATAAAAAATTCGTCATTGCGAACGTAGTGAAGCAATCCATAATTAAGCCCTCCCATTGAGGGGAGGGTGACACGCAGTGTCGGGTGAGGTGTATACACATTATTAAGGAGGTAAGGGCTGGCGATAAAATTAGCGCAAGTGGCACAACAACGATAGGGTCTATCATTGTTAAAGCCACAGCTTAATTTTATCTTGCTACCGCGCAAAACAT
>JAMPEA010000045.1 GCA_023665365.1 Bacillota bacterium | reverse complement strand
CTGCGCGGGTGCGGCGCTTGACTGCGTCCACGGTGGTTGCGGGAAGCGGCGAATGGATTGCCTTTACGATTTCCGCCTCGGTGACTTTTTCGCAACGGCAGACTATTCTGCCCCAAGCGCTGTCCTTTGCGATGAGCCTGTCGAGCTCCTTTTCGCTGAGGTTTTCGAGCCTCTTATGGCGAGGCATGACCGTGACGACTTTCTCCTTTTTTACGAGAGCGTAGTCGGAGGCGAGTTGCTCCTCGATATATTCGGCGATAGCTGGCGCGGAGGTAAGCCCCGGCGAGCAAATGCCGATAGCCATATAGTAGTTGTCCAAAACGTCGGATTTTTTCACGACGAAGTCGTGTCCGATGATAGTTCTGACGCCGCCGTAGACCCTTATGCACTTATTGAAAGCGGGGGTTTTGTAGGACGAGGGAACGTTTTTGCGGATTTCGTCGAGGCTGGCGAGCGAGGTCGCCGTATCGTCGGGATTATCCGTATCGACTGCGGTCGGACCGTAAATGACGTTGCCGTCGGCGGTGGGAGCAACGAGTATGCCCTTACCCGCCTTGGACGGAAGCGGAAAGATGACGGTATGTACGTTTTTGCGCTCGGTGTTGTCGAGCACGAAATAATCGCCGCGGCGATAGGTAGTTTCAAAGTGTTCCGCCCCTGCGACGTCGTTGATATTTGCGCCGTACGCGCCCGCGCAGTTGATAAGGCACTTGCAGGTGAAGTTGCCCGCCGACGTAGACACCTTATAGCCGTCCTCGATTTTGGATATGGCGGCGACTTCCGCATTGAGTTTGATTTTTGCGCCGTTTTTTATAGCGCGGTCGGCGTAGGCAATGGCGAGCTGATATGGCGACACTATGCCCGCGCTCGGCGCGTATAGCGAAAACACCACCTCGTCCGAGATATTAGGCTCGATTTGCAGGGTGCTTTCCCTGTCGCACATACGAATGAACACGCCGTTTTTGAGCGCTTTTTGCGCGAGTTTTTCAAGCTCGGAAAGCTGATTGTATCTTGCAACTACGATAGATCCGCACTTCAAATGGGGCACGTCGAGGTCCTCGACGTCGCGCCACATGAGTTCGTTGCCGCGCACGTTGAAGCGCGCCTTTTGAGTGTTCGGCTCGCAGTCGTAGCCCGCGTGGACAATGCCGCTGTTTGCGCGCGTAGTGGCAGTGGCGACGTCGTCCTCCTTTTCGAGCAACAGCGATTTAGCCGAATACGTAGCCAGCCTGTCGAGCACGGCAGTACCTATGACCCCGCCTCCGATGACGATGAAATCGTATTTCATATTCTCTCCAAAACAATACGCAACCCCGACGGTAAGACGGGGCGCTTAAAGATATTTTCGTTGTTATTTATTGAATTTTTTCTTATACTCCGCGATATTTTCCTTGATGATGAGCTCGGCGTGCTCGCGTCCCTTCACCTGGAACACCGTAGTCTGCTTGCCTTCGAGCTGTTTGTATACGCGGAAGAAATGGGACATCTCCTCCATGATATGGCTGGGGAGCTCCTCGATTTCCTTATACACGTTCCAAGTCGGGTCTTTGTAGGGAATGGCGATGATTTTGTAGTCCATCTCGTTGCTGTCCTGCATCATCATCACGCCTATGGGATAGCACCTCACGAGCGTGAGCGGCACGATAGGCTCCGAGCAAAGCACGAGTACGTCGAGAGGGTCGTTGTCCTCAGAGTACGTCAGCGGAATAAACCCGTAGTTTGCCGGATAGTGCGTCGAGGTGTAAAGCACCCTGTCGAGTATGAGCGTGCCCGTCTCCTTGTCAAGCTCGTATTTGTTTTTGCTCCCCTTTGAAATCTCGATGACCGCGAGGAAGTCCGTTGTAGTGATACGCGACGGGTCAACGTCATGCCAAATGCAACTCATAAAATTCTCCTTGCATATATTGACTATATTATAAGGATAAAAAAGACATTTTGTCAATAAGGATAACTCTAAGTTTGTCAAAATTTCGTATTTAGCAATTAGTTTCTGTTCTATCAGAAAAAAATTGACACCCCGCTTGCCATTGTGCTATAATTTCTGCACCACAAATTCTGAATATTTTTTTAACTATTGCATATACCTTATCGGTAACAAGTGCGATTTTCGCATATAGGCAATAGTTAATTTAGCATTTGCGTATTCGGGATTTGTGGTGAATCTGGCGGAACGCACTTGTTATAAGAAATTACAGTGGCGACCCGTCGGGTTGCCGCTTTTTCGTATATCAAAAAAATATAAAGGAGAAAACTTTATGAAACACAAAAAACCACTTATCGCTATTATCTTGTGTCTTGTGCTGATTTTCGGCATATTTGCCCTTGTAGCCTGCAACAACGGCGGCAACGACAATGACGACAAAGATTTTTCACTTTCCCTCGATACGATTGATGCCGCCGCGCTCAATCAAGCAATATCGGGCGGAATGGGCTACATAAGCGCGCACAAGCAAGAATATTCCACTTGCTATTTAAACTGCGATTATTCGGCTGATAGTAGCAACGCTTATTCGCTTTATAGCGACAACGCCCAAACGTACAAATTGACTGTTGGGATTTCACTACTCAACGATGACGACTCGGATAAGGCAGACGTCTACGTCGGTTGCCAAATTATGTTTTTCAAATCCGAGCAAGACGCCAAGGATACTTATAACGGTATAAAGGATGATTATGCCGACGTTGGCGTTATCACGCAAAAAGGCAAGCTCATTATAATTGAGTCCGAGGCAGGCGCGTATGATACGATTTTAAAAGCACGCGTAGCGGAAAACTCTGCCGAAAGCGAACAGTTGAAGTTTTATAAAACCGCGCTCAAAAACGAATTGAACGCAAAAAATGCAACGGTTGAAGCGTCTTATAGTACGACCTTTGGCGGCGCGTTTTATCTTGCGACAAGCCCTGTCAAAGGAAATATAGTAAATCGCTATATCTACGGACCGACGAATTTCTTTGGCGCGGTAAACGCTTCAAATGCTTTTGAGGAAAACTTCCTTGACAACTATTCCGCCGATAGCTATATAAAGAAAAGCGGAGATAACTTTTATCTTTATGCCGCTCCCAAAATCGGCTTCCATTTTGCAAAGGACAGCGAAAAAGACGAGTATGCCGTGACGGGCTACTATTATGAGGACGCTTCCGACACTCTTACAATCCCCTCCACCTACAACGACCTGCCCGTGGTTGGAATTGCCAATTTGGAAATACCTAACGAGACGGAAGCAATAACAATCCCGAGCAGTATTACAAATCTTGCAGGGCTTGTCTCTGAAATTCAAAATGCCGAAAACCTCGCTACTATAAACTATGAGGGCACAAAAGCGCAGTGGCAAGAGCTTGGCATAAGTAACAGCGACCTTGCAAATATAGATATAAACTGCTCCGACGATGACAACAACGACGACAATAACAACAATGATGACGACGATGACAATGACGACTTTGACGGCACAATATCAATTTCCTTAGACTTTATCGATGCCGCAATAACATCCAAGTTCAGTGAATACCTAAACGAAATGTTAGGCTATGCACTTGCCCACGGCGGAGAATATGATTATTTATTTGTAAATTTCTCTTTCGCATCGGAAGCAATGAGAAATGATTATTCGGAACTTGTAGGGAATTTCCCTATATTTATAACAGGTATTGACAACAGTTCAATAGAATGCTCATTATGGATTTTTGAAACCGCACAGGACGCAGACGCTTACATTGCCGAAAATGAAGCGGATATGTCTGGCAACATTATCAAAGACGGAAATATCGTTTTAGTCGAATCGGAAGCAGGGTTCTATAATAAAGTCAAAAATTCTGCTAATCCAACAAACTTAGACGCAAATACGCAATCTGCATTGAAATTTTTTAACAACTCGCTTAAAAAGGAAATAAGTGAAAGCAGTTATATGGTGAGCTGTGAGATTCTTTTTGACCCAGATTATTTAGCAGGAATTTCAATATACGGAACTCAAATAGGAAGCAATGTATCCAAACTATATAGCTATAATTCTGCTAAATATATTGAAGAAAATAAGTATCGTGAAGAATATTACAACAGTATTGATTTTTCACAATACTCCGACGACAGCTATGTTGAAAAACAATCGGACGGGTCTTATATATCTTATTTGAAAAACAAACTTGGATTCACCTTTGAGGAAACAGACGATAAAACTGGGTACAAAGTAACTGGTTATTATTATGCAGATGGCGCACCTGAAACGTTGGTTATTCCGTCAACCTACAACAGCAAGCCCGTTATAGAACTCGGTGAAAATTTTGACTTTTATATTAACACAGCGTCCAATGAAACCACCGCAATGACTATCCCGCAAAGTGTCACGTGTATTTACCTATATGCTTTCTCCGATGTCGAAAATCTCAAAACCATAAACTATCAAGGAACAAAAGCTCAATGGAAAGCAATCAATATATATCATAATTACCTTGCAAATATCGAAGTTATCCACTGCACCGACGGAGATTTGGATAAAAACGAAAATGAGATTTAATTTGCAAAACACCATATGCAAAAACGGCACACTTTGTGCCGTTTTTGTTTTGTGTTTATCACTTTATTCTGTAATATTTTGTGGATTTTCCTTTGCCCTCGCGGTGTAGCTCTTTGTCCTCAACCAGTTTACGCAAGCCGCTCTCTATCGAGCTTACGCTCAAAAACGGACACAGCTCTTTTATATCCTGCTTTGTAAATCTGCCTATCTTTTGCATAGTCGCATTTCGCACCGCTTCCAATGCGGAGGTGTCCTGCGCCAAGGCAAATCTATCCTCAAAATCCTTGTACGCGGCAAGGATTGTGCCAAGCAGATACTTTATAAAAGGCGCGGTATCGTCTTTTCCGTCGTGCCAACCTATCTGACTTTTTTGTAATGCGGCGTAATATAAATCCTTGTTTTTTGCAATCTTCGCTTCAAGCGAAACGTATTTCCCAACCCAAAAACCGCTTCTATACAACAGCAAGGTCGTGAGCAATCTGCTCATTCTGCCGTTGCCGTCGTTAAACGGGTGTATGCAAAGGAAGTCGTGTATAAACACGGGTATTGCAATCAGCGGTTCAACCTCGTTGTTGCCTATTATCCTATTGCATTCCTCGCAAATCTTATCAAGCGCGGCGGGCGTTTCAAATGGTGCAAGCGGCGTAAACAAAGTTTCCGTATGCCCGTCGGGATAGGTTGCGGCAATGTAGTTTTGCACGTTCTTGATTTTGCCTGCAAACGGATTATTTAAATGTCCGTACAAAACCTTATGCAACTGCAAAATATAGTTTTGCGTGATTGGTATCACGTCAAAATTTTCGTGTATGATATTTAACACGTCCCTATATCCCGCAATCTCTTCCTCATCTCTGTTTTTTGGAGTAGTCTTTTCAAGCGCGAGTTGTTTTATCCTTGTGCTTGTCGTCACAATGCCCTCTATCGCGTTAGAGGCTTCCGTACTCTGAATTTTTGCTATTTCTATAAGTCTTTCCAGCTTTTCGGGCTGTTGCTTCAAATATAACTCCTGCTTGCCCGCCTCTTTATAAATTGCGGCAACCAAGCCCAATATATCGCTATCCCACTTAGCGTCTTTAAGCAAAGAATAATTGAAATTACGCATATTTCGCACAGCTCCTTATGTTTTCCCTTATATTATGCCCAATTTTAAGGGAAAAGTCAACGGTTTAAGGGAAACGCATATTTAAAATGTTGCTACACGCAAAAACGGCACAATCCGTGCCGTTTTGCTTTATCTTTTGTTTAGTATTCTAAAATCTTGTCTTTTGTATAAAACTTGCTTCTACATTCGCCACAACAATTTATATTATGTTCGCAAAAGTGGCAATCAACTCGGCGCAATAAATACATATTCTTTTCGCAAAAGTGGCAATTCATTTGCCGCTTTTGCAACCTAATAGCAAAATTTGAGGCTCTGCTCAAATTTTGCGTGACGATTGCGCTCAAAGCAAAACTCATTGCAAAGCAATGATTTTGCGTCCCGCAGGGTTGACACTCGGCGCAAAAATTTTATTTATATTCCTTTAAGAAAGTTTTGAAGCACTCCACCGTTTCGCCGATTGAGCTTATGTCTATGCTCTCGTTCGAGGCGTGCATTCCGCCGAGCTGGTCCATAGTGAGTTTGCAAGGCGTACAGCGGATAGCCGTCGTTGCGATTTCCTGCATAATGCGGCAGTCCGTGCCGCCGAACATATAATATGGCACAACCTCCACGTCGGGATATGTCTTTTTGACTGCGGATGCAAACATTTTATATCCGTCACTGTTGAGGTCAACCATCGGGGACGCCTCGCGCGCCTTGCTGATTTCCATATCGCAGTCGAATTTCTTTGCAATTTTGCGCAGTTTTTTGAAGCACTTTTCGCTCTTGTCCTTCGGCGAAAAGCGGATATTTGCGTTGACCCACGCTTCCTGCGGAATGATATTCGGAGCGTCCGCGCCCTGCATCATCGTAAACACCATTGACGTTTGATACATAGGTATACCGTAAGGCGGATAGATTTTCGGCGCGAGCTTTGCAAGCAGGCAGGAGCCTCCGAGCAGTTTTGCAACGCCCTTAATCGGTTGCGCCATCACGCCGCCAAGTCCCTTGACCATCTGCTTTGCGGGCTCGGACATTTTGGATTTGAACACGGTATGCTTTTCGCAGTAGTTGATAAGCGCGCCCAGCCTTGCGATAGGCGTATTCTTCGGCGGTTGCGAGCTGTGTCCGCCCTTGCCGCGCGCGATAAATTTGACGTCCGCGTAGCCCTTTTCGAGTATGCCCACCATACAGGCGTCCTTTTTCATCTGCTTCATAAACTTGCGGATAATCGCGCCGCCCTCGTCGATGACTACGTAGGGCTTTACGCCGTGGGCGATAAACCAATCTCTTGCCATCTCCGCCCCGGGACCCGACGTTTCCTCGCAGTCGCTGTACGAAAGATATACGTCCTGCGACGGCACAAAGCCCTCGGCAATAAGCTCGTCCACGGCTTGGATTGTGCTGAAAAGCGTATTTTTGCAGTCCATCGTGCCTCTGCCGTATACTCTGCCGTCCGCGACGGTCGCGCTGTACGGGTCGTACTTCCAATCCCCGCCGATTGCAGGAACTACGTCTTGATGCGCCATAAGCACCGCGGGACGGGAGCTGTCCTTGCCCGCCCATTTATATAGCAATACGTCGCGCCCGATTTCTATCTTTTCGCACGTCGCCGTCACGTTTGGAAACTCCTCGTCGAGCACCCTGTGGAACGCCTCGAAATATTCGTGCCCGCTATCCGTAACCGTGGGACACTGTATGAGCTTTCTGAAACTGTCTACGTATCCGTTTTCGTTTTTCATAATACACCTCGCCTATACGACATTTAAGTCTTGTGATTACTCATATTTTAGTCGCAATCCGCCTAAAAGTCAACCGCGTTTGCGCCACCCCGCGATATATATCCTTAAACGCCTTTCGTTTTCAAAATTTCGTTTAATTCCTCAATATCGTTGTATTTTACAATAAAATCTGGTACGTCTTTCTTGCCGAGTTTTGTTACCACAACTTGAAGCAGTGCTTCGTCCGTATCCTTATGTATGTAGATTGTTTTCAAATTGGTACAGTTATAAAATGCGTTTTGGTTCACCTCAACTGTCCCTTCGCCCAGTATCACCC
>JAMPEA010000044.1 GCA_023665365.1 Bacillota bacterium | reverse complement strand
GCACTTGGCACTCCCTTCCTCCGCGCCCTGCGCGTCGCGTTCTAAACTTCGTAAAGAGTGTGCGTCATGTAACACCCTATCAAGCCGACGTTAATAAACCCCCTTAAAGAGTAAGGGGGTTAGGGGGATATGAGGAGTTTTCAGGTAAGGGGGTTCATAAGGGTGGGCGATAAAATTAGCGCAAGTGGCACAACAACGATAGGTCTATCATTGTTAAAGCCACAGCTTAATTTTATCTTGCTACCGCGCAAAACATTTTTGCTAAGGTTTTACAAACATTACGCAAAAATCTTTTGCTTGGTGTGCCCTTACCCCCTTAGTAACGAGGTTACACCTCACCCGTCACTGCGTGACACCCTCTCCTCAATGAGAGGGCGTTTTCTATTAGATTGCTTCGTGCCCCGCAATGACGTATTTTGTATAATTTTCCATATTCCCCCTTAGTAACGTGGTTATACCACACCCGACACTGTGTGTCACACTCCATCGCTGGGAGTGACGTTCTGGATTGCTTCACTACGTTCGCAATGACGGATAAAGAGGCTTCACCAATAAATTGGCTTTGGGTGACGATAAAATATGTTGACAAGCTGTTTATCCTATGATAATATAATCGCATAATTGGATAGAGGTTGTGGTTTTCATGACAAGTCTACGCGGTCAGACAACGCGTTTACGGTAAAGGGAAAATCACCGAAGTGCAGTCTTTTCGTCTGAGGGGCGGCTGTGCTGGGACGGCATAGAATATGTGTCGGACTGTCACGCAAGTGGAGAGCTATCGATATTGTTGTGTATTTTTCCGCAATATGGCATCTCGCTTGTTGCGGATTTTTTTATCCGTAACGGGCTTTGAAAACTCCGACTCCGATTAAATACCTTTTTGGAGTAGCAACAATGAAAATCACTTTGAAAAGAACAATCGTTCTCGTCCTCGTACTCTGTATGGCGGCAGGGCTTTTAGTCGCGTTTACCGCGTGTAACAACCAAAAAGACCCCGATAAACTGTACGTCGGCTTGGAGTGCGCCTACTCGCCGTTCAACTATACCCAAATCGACAGCACGAATGGCGCGGTGCAAATCAAAAATACGAACTATAAAAACGTAAACGGGCAGTATGCAAACGGCTACGACGTTATGATTGCCAAACGCATCGCCGAGGAGCTCGGCAAGGAACTCGTCATCGTAAAGTGCGAGTGGAACGGGCTTATCCCCGCGCTCAACGCCGGCACTATCGATATGGTTATCGCGGGTATGAGCCCCACTGCCGAAAGATTGGAGCAAATCGACTTTTCCGACCCCTATTATCAAAGCAATCTCGTTATAGTCGTAAACAAAAACTCGCAATACGCAAGCGCGACTTCGCTTTCGGATTTCAACGGAGCAAAAATCGTCGCGCAAAAGGGGACTTTCCACGATAACGCATTGCAAAGCCAAGGTCCGAGCAACGGGATTATCCCTCAAACGCCTATGGCGGATTTTCCCGCGATGATAAACGCTTTGAACGTCGGAGCCGTTGACGGATATATAGCCGAAGAACCGGGCGCTATCGAAAACTGCGCTTCGAATTCGAATTTCAAGTACGTTCGCCTTTTAAACAACAGCACAGGCTTTGCGGCTACGGACGCGGATACCGCCATAGCGGTCGGCGTCAAAAAGAACAGCTCGCTTACCGCGCAGATAAACGCCGCGCTTCAAAAAATATCCGCTACCGAGCGCGAACAGATGATGAATACCGCTATCGCGCTGTCGTCGGGGACGAATATCTCAGAGTAAACGGATACGTTTGACAGGTTAAAGTTATGTTTAATATTTTAAAACAATATGCGCCGCTGATTTTCGAGGGCGTGGGATATACGATGCTCGTTGCGGTGCTCGGCACTGTGATAGGGTTGCTCATAGGCTTGCTTATAGGCGTGTATCGCACAATCCCTACGCCGCGAAATAAGGCGCTTAGAATACTCAAAAAGACAGGCGACGTCATTTTGTCCGCGTATGTGGAAATCTTCCGCGGTACGCCGATGATGGTTCAGGCGCTCGTCATATACTGGGGCTTCGCGCTCCTCAACAACGGACAGACGCTCGACGTCACTTTCAGCGCGCTACTCATCGTGTCCATAAACACCGGCGCGTATATGGCGGAAATCGTAAGAGGCGGCATTATCTCCATAGACAAGGGGCAGTTCGAAGGCGCGCACGCCATAGGTATGGGACACGGAAAGACTATGATTTATATCGTAATTCCGCAGGCGATGCGCAATATTCTGCCAAGCGTAAGCAACGAGTTTATCATCAATATAAAAGATACTTCCGTGCTTAACGTCATCGGTTTTACGGAGCTTTTTTTTCAAGCCGATACGATTGTTTCCATCAACCTCAAAACGTTTCAAACGTATCTGCTCGTCGCCATAATTTATTTTGTGTTGACGTTCTCCATAAGCCTAATTTTGCGCGCTATCGAAAAGAAAATGGACGGCAAAAAACATTTTGCGATACTCGGGTCGCAGAGCGACCGCGCGGACGTTGTCGCGGCAAACAGCGGAGGTGATAGCAATGAATGACGATATTTTAACAACCGACGTTTGCGAACAAATTGCGACAAAAAACAAAGAGGAAGAGATAAGCTCCTCCGCGCAAATCGCAGTCCAAAACGACGTTGAGCGCGAGCCAATTATCAAAATAGAACATCTCGGCAAGACGTTCGGCACTCACGAGGTTTTAAAGGATATAGATTTTTCCGTAAATAAGGGCGACGTGACCTGTATCATAGGTCCGTCCGGCAGCGGCAAAAGCACTCTGCTCAGATGTATCAACCTATTTGAAGAGCCTACGTTCGGGCGGATACTCTTTCATGGCGAGGACATAACTAATACAAAAAAAATCCCGCAGTATCGCCGCAAGGTGGGCATGGTGTTTCAGTCTTTTAATCTGTTTAACAACTACACCGTGCTCGGCAACTGTACGATAGGTCTGCGCAAAATCCTGAAAATGAAAAAAGCCGAAGCCGAAAGCGTCGCGCTCGATTACCTCAATAGCGTGGGCATGGGCGCGTATATAAAGGCGCGTCCCAAACAGCTGAGCGGAGGACAGAAGCAGCGCGTAGCTATCGCTCGCGCACTGTGTATGCAGCCCGAGGTCATCCTCTTTGACGAGCCTACAAGCGCGCTCGACCCGCAGATGACCGCCGAAGTCCTCTCTGTCATGCGCGAACTCGCAAACAGCGGTCTTACGATGATTATCGTCACGCACGAAATGTCGTTCGCCCGCGACGTGGCAAATAAAGTCGTGTTTATGGACGAGGGCGTTATCGTCGAGGAAGGAAGCCCGCAGGACGTCTTTGAAAACTCCTCAAACGAGCGCACCCGAGCCTTCCTCAATAAGCAGGTCGAAGGCAAAGATGAATAATCCGCCGCATATTGCAGTAAAATTTATTGACATTTCGCGCCAAATATGTATAATGTTTATTATTGATTTCATTGCGAGGAGGTGAAAAAGATGTCCACAGTCAGAGTAGGTGAGAGCGAAAGCCTTGACAACGCTATCCGCCGCTTTAAAAGAAAATGCGCGCGCGACGGCATCATTGGCGACCTCCGCAAAAGGGAAGCGTACGAGAAACCCAGCGTAAAACGCAAGAAAAAGGCGGAAGCTGCTCGTAAGAGAATGTACAAATCATAACGCAAATCAAACCGCTACGCAAACGCGTAGCTCACGGAGGCATGGCTCAGTTGGTTAGAGCACACGGTTCACATCCGTGAGGTCACAGGTTCGAGCCCTGTTGCCTCCACCAGTTAAACTAATCCGCTTGCGGGTTAGTTTTTTTGTGTCGTAACAGGCTCGAAGGTGCGTTCCGCACCGCGTGCTTTGCACGCCCTGTGACCAAGGTCACACTGCACGCGATTGACTTCGTACCAATCGCTGAAAGGCGAGCCCTGTTGCCTCCACCATATTGTAACAATCTGAACCTTTTTGTGGCTCAGATTGTTTTTTAATATTGAGATTGACAGGTTTTTCATCAAAATCGGTTGGCATATCGGAAATTGGTTTATCGGTGTAGTTATAGTAAATTTCTATATTATCGTCGAATACGATGATTTTTTGTATTAAGGAGTTAATCAAAACTTTTGAGGGTTGTGAAATCGTATGAGTTAAATATTCTTTAATTTCCTCTTTTGTAATTGCATTGTGTTCTTTATATTCTTGAATTAGGATTTTATCCTTCAAATCGGATAGTTGCGATTCAAGTTCTTCCATTTTGTTTTTGTTGTGGCTGTAATAATGCCTTGTTCTATTGCTTTCATAATATTATCCAATGCTTATTGCAAATATTATATTTTTTCTACCTAAGCATTTGTTGAAACGCGGCGCGGTTGTCGTTAGTACCCGTCATTGCTCGGTCTATATAAGTATCCACGATGACTAAGCCGTTTTGTTCTGCGAACTTATTGCATTCGCGGAGTTGTCCCTCTATGGATTGTTCCGTTTGTCTTTCAGACGAGTATCTGGCATAGATAAGTGTATATTTCATTTGTCGCTGTCTTCTTGTTTTTTTAGAAATCTTGAACTATCTGAATTCCTTTTGGAAGTGGAGTAGGGTAATTAAAAAATGAGATAGTAAAACGTTGCGTAACTAAAACCGAAAAGCACCGTATTATTGTCGTATTTCATTTACCTTACCTCATTTCCACAAAGAAAAGACATTGGGAAACGATATAAAAACGCGACAGCGGAGCGGGGAAATTATATTGACGATGGACGGTGGGTATGATATTATAAACAATAATTTTAATGAAAGAGAAATCGGGAAAATACACGACGGTATTAGAGGTTAAATTATTACTAAAAATATATACTTTTATATAATCTAATGCGACTAATGCAATCGCGTATTAACTGCGGAGCATAAATGATAACGACAAGTTACGAGGAATTATTCACGTTTAAAGCGCTATACAGGGCGCATTTGCGCGGCAGGAGAAGTAAGCGCGATAAGAAACCGCTTGTCAGATTTGAGTTATCCACTCTACAAAATATTGTAGAACTTCACAAAAAACTTCAAAGCGGAAAGTACAGGAATGAACGTTATCACTCGTTTTTGGTAGAAGAGCCGAAAGTCAGGGAGATACAGACTTTGCCGTATTCAAATCGCGTAGTACAGCACGTACTTTGCGACGATTTGCTGTCGCCGTATTTCACTAAGCGCGCGATACTGGATAATTGCGTATGTCAAAAGGGGAAAGGCGAGCATTTTGCATTAGACAGATTTGAAAGTATGCTTCGGTCGTACCTAAACAAGAACGGCATAGGCGGATATTTTTTGAAATGCGACATAATGAAGTATTTTCCGAGCATACCGCACGACGAACTGAAACGAACGATTTGTACGCACATAAGCGATGGCAGGATAAAGAAACTCGTAAGCGATATTATAGACGGATATCACACCAAGCCCGCGTTTTTGGAGCGATATAATATCGAGGCGTTGACGGACGAAAGGGGCACAGGCAGGGGAATTCCGATAGGCAATCAGACGAGTCAGATTTTTGGGATGTTCTATCTCGATAAGGTAGACAGGCTTGTGAAGGAGCAGATGCGGATAAAGGTTTATTCTCGATATATGGATGATTTCGTATTGGTACACAAAGACAGGTCGTATTTGCAAGCGGTGCTGAGCGAAATTGAAAGGGCTGTATCGGAGTTAGGGCTGAGGCTCAACGGAAAGACGCAGATATTTCCGATAAAAAACGGGGTGACGTATTTAGGATTCAGATTTATTGTGACGCCCGAGGGCAAGATTGTCCGAATGATAAAAAAGCAGACTAAAAAGAGGCTGAGGTGGCGCGCCCGTCTATTGAAGAAGGCGTATTTAGACAATCTCATACCTATATCGCGGGTGGAGCTATCCAAAGCCGCAATGCACGGACACTTAAAGCACGGCAACTGTTACAAATTTGAAAAAGAATTGAACGGCAAACTTGATTTTGCCGACGCAGACACATAACGATATAAGGAGATTTTTTATGAAAGACAACGAGAAGAAAGAGCAACAGGACGCGCAACTCGAAGCAATCTCGCGCGAAATTGCGAGAGAAGCAAAAACGGACGCACCCGAACCGCCCGATTTTTATGAAAAGGAGGGCAAAGCGGGCAGAGCGCCGTTTCGCATCAGAGATTTCGACGCGCCGCGCGATAAGGATATGGCGGTGCTTACGCACGCAAAAAAGCTCAGCGAGTATCTTTTTGTGATAACCGAAAAGTCGCCCGTGAAGTACAGATGGAACATAGTATCGAGATTGCTAAATACTTCGACGGATATAATCGAGTTTTTGTATCAAGCCAATTTTGAAAAAGGCGAGCGCAGGCTCGACTGGCAAAAGAAAGCATTGGTCTATCTTAATATGCTTGATTTCTATACGGAAACGGCAAAGACGAAACAGGCTATCAATTTTCATCAGATGAACGTAATCGCGTTGCAAATCTACGAGGTTAAGAAGCTGCTTAACGGCTGGATAAGGAGCGACAAAGCCAAGCCGAGCGCAGTTAGCGGCGCATAGTAGGGGGATTTTTAGGGACGCGCGAAATGCTTTTCAAAGCCTCGATTTTATGCTATGATAAAAAGTAAGGGCGACGGTTTTCTGGTTTCTCGTGGCTGCGGTCTGCTTATAATAGTAATAATGCATTCCTTGTTAACTACTCCGGCGGACATAACAACAATAATGCAAGCAATAACAACGGGTTGCGTCCTGCGCTTCACTCACCCGTATACGTGCGGGGTTTCCGGTATTCGCAAAGTCATTGACCTGCGGACAGATAAGATAAGAGTGTGAAGGGACCTTCGTCCTGCCGTCGAAATGCGGCGAAACAAACCCGATCATATTGCAACGGCTGAAAGGCTTTTGCGATATTTGCCGCTTCCTTAGGGAGGTGAAAATTCTAACGGATTTTACCGTCTTGAAAAGTAAACTCAAAGCCACGGTTTATATGACGGGTGAGGTCGGGTTCAAAAATTATCGCGCTCCTAATAGGAGCGCGTTTTTGAACGCTTTAATTGTTGACATAAAATCAGAAAAGGGATATAATAAATTTGACAATTAGGGCATAGCACCTAAGGCGGTTGACCTCTCCTATAAGGGGGAAAACGGCGTAGCAATACGCAATATTCTTCGTAGGAGGTGGTTTTTATGGATATCAGATTTATAATGTTCCTACAATTCTTAAAAGAATTGAATATGATATCGTCTTATACGGTATCTGGTAACAAAATTTACATAACCGTAAAAAAATAACCGCCGTAGTTTGACAGACCGACGGTTAATTTTTAACTAAGCGGGGGTCAACCGTTAAAGGTGCATCCCTAATTGTCAAATTTATTATATGCGACGTTTGGGATATTGTCAAGTTTTTTAGAGCAAAAAAAATAACCGCCGAAGTTTGACATCAGAAGCGGTTAATTTTTTAACAAATCGAGGGTAAACGCTTATATGGTATCGGGCAACAAAATCTACATAACCATTTTTTTGTTTTGAGGTCAACCGTTAAAGGTGCATCCCTAATTGTCAAATTTATTATATGCGACGTTTGGGATATTGTCAAGTTTTTTAGAGCAAAAAAAATAACCTCCCGTAGGTTTAATCGAATTTAATAAACAACAAATTTTGGGAAATTGAAAATAACGCGTTTATACACAGAATATATTGTTCTATGTATATTTGAGGGAAAAATTGGGCGGAAAAGGGGTGTTGGGGAGGTTAAAAAGG
>JAMPEA010000043.1 GCA_023665365.1 Bacillota bacterium | reverse complement strand
GCGGGGACCCCGATAAACCCCATCAAACGCGGAGGTTTGACGGGGACCCCGAAGGAGGGGGCTTTTCCGAATTGCTTCGTACCTCGCAATTACGGGTGTAATTTTATTATCAGTTGCTTAGAATATCTTAAAGCCGTTCAGTTTGATTTTTGCAGGACCGCGATACGCGCCGAGGGCGGCGCACTCCTTTGAGAGGGTCATATCGTTTAGCACCTCGCTGAGTTTGCCGCTCATCGCAATGCCCGTCACGGGGATACGCTTTTCTCCGTCGAAGTAGTAGGCAAGTCTGATTTCGCCGCCGATATAGTCGTTGTACAAATCCACCTGCAAGCCGCTTAGATATACGCACTCCAAATGCGGAGTCGCAAGCATATCTGCAATCGGGGTGTTTCCGCACTCTACGTCGATACACTGGGTCGCGCCCGTCGGCTGTTTGCCGAGATACTGCGCGAAGCGGTTCGTGCCGAAGCCGTCTATAATCTTGCCGTCCTCGATAATCTTTTTATCAACAAGCGCAGTGCCCTCTCTGTCAAAGAGGTTGCTGTCGGGACTGCCTTCCATCACGCCGCGCATTGTTACGTTGAGCTTATCGCCCTTGGGTGCGGTCTGCCACAAATCGCCCTCTTTGCGGAGGCTCGTATTGAGATAGATTTGCGCGTAATTCGCGTCGTTTACAAGCTCCTCGAAAAGAGTTTGAAGCTCGTAGGGATTGAGCACAATAGGGCAGTCGAGCTTAATATTAGGTTTGACGGCGTTTGCGCGTGCGCTCACGTCCTCTATGCGAGCGGAGATTTCGCGCTTTATGGCTTCGAGGTCAACCGAGCCGAACGTATAGGTTTCAAACAGTTCGACGGACTCCTCTTTTTCGTCGCAGGTGGGGATTGCCTCCACGCTGACTGTGTATTTGGTCTGCGTTTTGTCAACGCCCGCGCTGTTGCGCACCGTCGAAACGGCTTTTGTGACGAATACTTCGAGCGCGTTTATCCCGCAATTAGGCTTAGCGCAAGCGGAATATACCGCCTCTGCGATCTGCGCGCCTATTTGTTTTTCGTCCTTGTCGGCGATATTCGACGGAATAGTCGCGTCGATTTTTTGCGTGTCGGACACGATAGAGTAGGGCGCGTCGTAAATCATATTTGCGCGCTCTATCGCCTGCGCCGTCTTACGCGCGATTTCTTCGTCGCCCGCGCTCGCGCCGAGCCCGAAGCTCGCGTTGCCCTTTTTGCCGTCGTGGTCAACGTACACCGTCGCTTGCGCCGACGAGTGCTCCGATTTGCGCACTGTTTCGAGCTTTCCGTGCACGAAAAACAACTCGTATGAATACGTGTCGGTTGCGATAACGCCGTAGTCGTCCGCTTTGCTGCTTTTGAGTATCTCAATAATATTATCTAAATTTTTCACCCTAATTTCACCCTCAATTTCAATGCCGGTCCGCCGTCCGAGACGCGCACCCACTCTTTGTGACCTTTGCCGCACATTCCCGCGCCCTCAACGACGAACGCGTCCGAAATCATAGATATGGATTTGAGTACGTCGGGCACGTAGCCGCTCATCACCACGGGGGAGACGTAGTTGTCCGTCAGTTTGCCGTCGACAATCTCTATGCCGTATTCCGCCACGCACTGTATCGCCCAGTTTTTGGGGTCTTCCATTCCGTTGTTGGTCTCGAAAATCATATAGCCGTGCTCGATGGAGGCTATCATATCTTCAAGCTTATCCGTCCCGCGCTCGAAGAACGTGTTCGTCATACGCGAATACGCCTTGCGCGTGTGGTCCTGCCGTCTGCCGTTGCCGGTGGGTTCTGTGCCGAGCTCGCTTGCGCTTATGAGGTCGCTTATGCCCGATACGAGTATGCCGTCCTTGATTATCTGCGTATCGTGCGCAAGCACTCCGTCGTCGTCGAAGAAGTAGCTCGCAACCGATAGCGTCGCGCCCGCGCCGTCGCGCATATTGCATATGGGCGAGGCTACGTATTTGCCGATATAGTTCTTCGCAAGCGCGCGGTCTTTGACAAACATATCCATCTCCACGCCGTGCCCGAACGCCTCGTGCGCGAGCAGTCCCGTCACGGACGGGTCGGTGATGACGTCGTATACGGCTGGCTCGATAGGCTTTGCGTTTATCAGCTTTTTCGCCTTGTTTACGAGCGCGTCAACCTTGGTCGGAAGCTCGCTTAGTACGCTCGAAAGCAGGTGATAGCACGAGCCTTCGCGCGCGCTCACCGCCTTGTCGCCCTCGCGGTAGTTGACGAGGATAAACCCGTTTACCCAAGTGTATGCCTGTTCGAGCAAGCGGTTTTTGCTTACGAATATCTTGTTTACGTCAAGCGTGCGCAGCACCGTCGTCGCGTTCGCTACGTTTTCGCTTTTCGCAATCACCGCGTCTTTTATGTCTGTGCATGCCTTTAACAGCTCCGCGTCGGAATATTTGTCGAAATCGTTTTCGCGCTCGAAACTCTTTTCAAGCGGCTCGTCGGCGATAGGGCAGGACTCTATCATTTTTGCCTCCAAGCTGTCCGCGACCTTGCACTCGCTCAAAATCTTTTTCGCAAGCGCGTCTATATCGCCGCTTACGTCGTCGAGCGAATACTCGAAAAACGCCCGTCCGTCGGTCATCTTAACGGTGAAGCCCTTGTCTGCGTCCGCGTCCGTTTCAAGGCGCGAGGTGTGCCTGTTTACGACTACGCCTTTCGTCGTCACGTCGCTTCCCAGCACGCTCACGTATTCAAACTCCTTGCCGAGCAGATCGACAAGCCGTTTGCAGTCCGCCTCCCGCGAGGCGAGAAATTCTCTTATTGCCATTTGTCACTCCTCGAATTTACTTATTTCAGCATAGCACTTTTTCAAAGCCGTAGCAAGAGTTCTATCCTCGATTTTGCAGATTATATCCGTCAAGCCCTTGATTTTTCCGTTATATAGGACTATAATATCCTCGCTTGAAAATAATACTATACGAGGTGTTTTTATGGATCTTACCTATAAAAGACAAAACATTTACGCTCTGGCGGACGCGGACGAGCGCGCGCGTATCGCCGAATACTGCGAGGGATACAAAAAGTTCCTCGACAACGGCAAAACCGAAAGGGAAACCGTCGCCGAAACCGTCGCCTTGGTCGAAGCCGCAGGCTATAAGCCCTATACGCTCGGCGACAAAATCGACAAGGGCGACAAACTCTATTACGACAACCGCGGAAAGGGTCTGTTTATTCTGCGCGCGGGCACTGCCGACGTAGCAAAGCACGGCGTGCGTATCCTCGTCGCTCACGTCGATAGCCCGAGGCTGGATTTGAAACAAGTTCCGCTATTTGAAAAGTCGGACATCGCCTTCCTCAAAACGCACTACTACGGCGGCATCAAAAAGTATCACTGGCTCACCATTCCGCTCGCGCTCCACGGCGTGGTCGTCCTCAAAGACGGCAAAAAGATAAACGTCAATATCGGCGAGCAGGACAGCGACCCCGTTTTCTATATCACCGATTTGCTCCCGCACCTCTCGCAGGAGTTAAACACCAAGACGATTGCAGACGGCTTCCAAGCCGAAAATCTCAACCTCATCGTAGGCGGAATTCCCGCCGAGGGCGAGGAGAAAGAAGCCGTCAAATTAGGCGTGCTTAAACTGCTCAACGAAAAATACGGCATCGTCGAGGAGGACTTCCTCAGCGCAGAGCTCGAAGCCGTCCCAGCAGTCAAGGCGAAGGACGTCGGGCTCGACCGCGCGTTTGTGGCAAGCTACGGGCACGACGACAGAGTTTGCGCCTATCCCGAAATCACCGCTACGCTTCAAACCGCAACCGAGCAAACCGTCCTTACAATCCTTGCCGACAAGGAGGAAATCGGCTCGGAGGGCAATACCGGCATGCAGTGCGTCCTCATACACGACATTCTCGACGAAATCGCAAAGAGCTACGGCGTAAATCCCGCCGTGCTGCGCGCAAACTCCAAGTGCCTCTCCGCCGACGTGACCGCCGGCTACGACCCCGCGTTCGCTTCGGCTTTCGAGGATATGAACGTCGGCTTCGTGGGCAAGGGCGTTACGATGAATAAGTTTACCGGCGCGCGCGGCAAGTCGGGCTCAAACGACGCTTCCGCCGAATTCGTCGGCTATCTCAGAGGCGTTCTCGATAGGGACGGCGTGATTTGGCAAACAGGCGAGCTCGGCAGAGTGGACCTCGGCGGCGGCGGAACAGTTGCGAAATTCATCGCAAACAACAATATAGATACCGTGGATATGGGCGTGCCCGTGCTTTCTATGCACGCGCCTTATGAGCTTGTGTCAAAAGCGGATGTCTATTCCGCGCATAAAGCGTTTTCAGCTTTCGTGAAGTAAGATAAATATCTCGGCGCTTGGCTTTAATCGTCGAGCGCCGAATTTATATCTCGTCAAATCAGTTGCAAAATAGTTTTAAGTATATTATAATTGCAAAGTAATTTACGGAAACGTATCGAAGTGGTCATAACGAGCCGCACTCGAAATGCGGTTGACCGCAAGGTCACGTGAGTTCGAATCTCACCGTTTCCGCCAAAAAAGCTGCCGAAAGGTAGCTTTTTTGTTGCGAAACGGCGAGATTACAAGGCAGAAAAACTGCCTTGCCACGGCTATGCCGTGCGAACTCACGTCCCGTGACTGACGCTCACTTTTGCGAGTAAACTCGCCCGTTCGCTATTACGCTCGCTACGCTCACTACGAATTCACTGTTTCCGCCAAAAAAGCCACGTATAGTGGCTTTTTTGCTGTAAACGGGAGCTTCTGCGTGCAATTTTATTGCACGCGCACACTATGCCGTGCGAACTCACGTCCCGTGACTGACGCTCACTTTTGCGAGTAAACTCGCCCGTTCGCTATTACGTTCGCTACGCTCACTACGAACTCATTGTTTCCGCCAAAAAAGCCACGTATAGTGGCTTTTTTGCTGTAAACGGCGAGATTTCAAGATAGCGTAGTGGCACATATTAAATCATAAATATTTATAAGATTTTTGTTCTTTGTTTTTGAATATTCAAAAGCTATTTTTGTACCGCTCGTTTTATTTGTTGATAATTTATAACTATCGTCATAATAAAATATGCAGACGTCGCTTTGGTCAATCATATCTTGATTTCGCTTGATATACGCAAGTCTGCCTGCGGAGTGCGCCTGTTTGGAATAGTATGTTCGTTCATACTGTTCCAATAAAAAATTTTCATAGTTTTGGTCGATATATTCGTATTCTGCACGAACAAATACACGGATTAGTTGAGGATAATTTTTTTTAAACTCTGTCACAATTTTGAGGCACAAATCATTAAATTTGCTTCTGCTTCCAAATAAAAAAATTGTAACGCCGTCATCAATCAATTTTTTAATTGATTTTTTTACGGCAAAATAAAATTGTTTGTTATCGGGAATTTTTCTATGTCCGATAAAACAGCAAGTACTCATAACGAAATAATAGTTAGTAATTAGTATAAAGTCAATTATTTAGCTAAAAATAATTAAAATAACATTGTTTAATAAAATTTATATAGTAATCCTAATAATAAAATTGGCGGATGAATTCTAAACTTAAATAGTGAGGTGTCACTATGAATACAGATGATTTGGTACAGCGTATCAGTTATTTTAGAAATAAGAAAAATCTTTCCGCAAGAGAGTTGAGTTTGAGGATAGGAAAGAGCGATACTTATATCAATCAAATTGAGGGCAGAAATTTCACTATCTCGCTTCCCGTACTTTTTGATATAATCGACGCGCTTGAACTTTCCTGTGAGGAGTTCTTTGCAGATAATTATGCAAACTATCATCAAGATAAAGAGATATTGAATTTATTAAAAAATTTATCTGCCGATAGGAAAAATTCGTTTATAGATTTAATGAAAAACACCAAGTAATAGTTTAAAATCGGTTTTTGAAAATGCCACTTTTAGTGGCTTTTTTTTGTTGTGAAACGGCAAGATTACAAGGCAAAAAAACTGCCTTGCCACGGCTATATCGTGCGAACTCACGTCCCGTGACTGGCACTCGCTTTTGCGAGTAAACTTGCCCGTTCGCTATTGCGCCACTGACGCCTAACGGAAAAATTGCGTTGTTCAAATCATTAGGGTATGATATAATGGATTCGAAATTTTTGATTCAATTATACTGCGAGCAGGCAAGACAAAAGTATCAAAATGGAGATTTTGTTTTAAGTTATTTAATTAACTTCGGACAACTGATAAATATATACGTTGACTTGCCGAGCAAAGGCGGCAGTCGAATTAAATCCATAAAAACAAGTTGGATGGTTTATCCCGACGGCGCAATTCAGTTAGTAACCGCAGACGGAGGAAAGGTCAAGTGAAAGAATACGATTACGTTAAACTTACGGCAGAAAAGGATAAGTATGCAAAATACGACGTACATAAAGATATGGTCGGCTGGATATGCGACCCGCGCGTTATAGATGATTGCAGATTGGTTTGCTTTGACCATAACGATTTGGATGACTATCCCATAATTGCAGTTAAAATAAACGATTTGGAATTGGTGTGGGAAGCGCCCGTTCGAGGCATAGGGCAGAGGGTGATTATGGCATCTTCCGACTATGAACGGCTTGGAGTATCGAAAGGCGATTTGGGGATTATAACGGAAAAAGGCGCTGACAACGAGCATTGGTTAGTTGCGTTTGACAGGGGAAGCGTCGCCGAAATCAAAGACGAGCACCTGTATATAAACAATGAGAACGATTGAAAAGTGAAATGCAAGCCGACTGCGGGGTTATAAATCAGCCAGTTCTAAATAATTTTTGAGAATGTCGGCGATTTCTTCCTCGTGCTCGAAAGCGTAATCGTCGCAAGCGTCAAACGCCTCGTAAATATCATCGCAGTCGTCGTCGAGGGCGTTAAACTTTTCAAGCGCTTCGTTGAAATTGCTAAGCAGATGTTGCGGCAGGGCAGAGTATAAATCTTTTTCGATTTCGTCGAGCGTTCCGCTTTCCTTTGCGGATAAGAAAAATTCGTAATGCCCGTGATAGGCGCGTTTAGTGACCCACGAAATGCTCAGATAATAGCCGAACAGGTTGTGATAGGGCGCGGGCAGCTTATGCTTGCGGAACAGTTTTTCCGCATTCTTTGACCAACTGTATTCTGTTTTTTTCTTTTTGCCGAGCATAGCGCACCTCTTGGGCGTAGCGTTTATTGTATTTTATCATACTATTTTAGCGACTGTAAATAATAAGTGCCGTTATTTTAAAAAATTACTTGCTTATTTTCTACAATAATTGTAAAATAAGTACGGCTATAAAGTAGCCATTTATAACGAATACCCTTTTGGAGGAATGATAACTATGGCAAACGTAAAAGTCGCTATCAACGGTTTTGGTCGTATCGGTCGTCTCGCTTTCAGACAAATGTTCGGCGCGGACGGCTATGAAATCGTCGCTATCAACGATTTGACAAGCCCCAAAATGCTTGCGCATCTCTTGAAGTACGATTCAACCCAAGGCAACTACGCTCTCGATCACACTGTGGAGAGTTGTGAAGCCGTGCTCAACGAGGACGGCACAGTCAAAGAGGACGGCTATATCGTCGTTGACGGCAAAAAAATCACCATCTATGCAAAGGCTAAGGCAGCCGAACTCCCTTGGGGAGCGCTCGGAGTAGACGTTGTGCTCGAATGCACGGGCTTCTACACCTCGAAGGCAAAGGCGCAAGCGCATATCGACGCAGGCGCGCGTAAGGTTGTCATCTCCGCTCCCGCGGGCAACGACCTTCCCACAATCGTCTACAACGTCAACCACAAGACGCTCAAAGCGACCGACAATATCATCTCTGCCGCAAGCTGCACCACCAACTGCCTCGCTCCTATGGCTAAGGCTCTCAACGACTATATGCCCATTATGTCCGGCATCATGACCACCGTCCATGCCTACACAGGCGACCAAATGCCTCTTGACGGTCCGCAAAGAAAGGGCGACCTTCGCCGTTCAAGAGCCGCCGCTTGCAATATCGTCCCCAACAGCACGGGCGCGGCAAAGGCAATCGGTCTCGTCATTCCCGAGCTCAACGGCAAGCTCATCGGCTCGGCGCAGCGCGTTCCCACCCCCACCGGTTCAACTACAATCCTTATCGCAGTCGTTAAGGGTCAAGCAACCAAAGAGGGCATCAACGCCGCAATGAAAGCCGCCGCAACCGAATCTTTCGGCTACAACACCGACGAAATCGTGTCCAGCGACATCATCGGCAGCAAGTACGGCTCAATCTTCGACGCCACCCAAACCATGGTCGCTCCTATGGAGGACGGCAATACGCAAGTGCAGGTCGTCTCTTGGTACGACAATGAAAACAGCTATACGAGCCAGATGGTGAGGACTATCAAGTACTTCTCCGAATTAAAGTAAAACCTTGTAATTTAGCGAATAACTTTGTCAGAGGCGTTTGCCCACCCTGTCACGTACGA